>JAILQN010000073.1 GCA_024699005.1 Clostridia bacterium | reverse complement strand
TACTCCGGAGTTGGAGAGCATGAGGATTGCGGTAAGGAAGCCGTAAAGACCCTGTGTGCCGGGAAGGACCTGCATGATAAGGACCTTACCGAACTTGGAAGGATCTTCCGTGACTACGCCCGCAGCCGCCTGGCCGACCATACTGGTGCCTTTCGCCGAGCCGAAGCCGGGGAACGCCGCCGCGAGAGCCGCGCCGAACAGAACGAATACAAGACCTGTTGTGATGTGCATATCATATACCTCCAAATGGTATTATTACTAAAATATCGGAATGGACTTTAATCCTCATCCCTGAAGCGGAAAGATTTCGCGTTGACGGAAAGGGGTTCCAACGCTCTGCCGCCGCCCTCGTAGAATTTTCCGAAGAACTCGACGTACTGAAGCCTGTTCGTATGGACGTATGCGCCGATAATATTGATGAACAGATTGGCGATATGCCCGACGATCGAAACGACAATCAGCATAACGAGTTTGAGCGCTTTATTGCTTGGAAGAGAGCCGAGCATATTGATGACCTGCGCCACGACGCCTGTAGAAAGACCCAGAGCGAGAAGCCTTGCGTAAGACAGAACGTCGCCGAGCCAACCGCTTACAAGGTTGTATACGGCGTAAAGACCGCCGCCCAGCTTGCCGCCTATGGATTTCGAGGCTCTGCCTGCCGTTGCGATGACCAGAACGACGCCGGCAATAAGCAGGGGAGTCCCGATCTTTTTCATCCAGTCAGGCACGGTGGTGAAAAGCCCGAAGAATATCGGGGCAAGTCCCATCACGGCGACGAAAGTGGGAATACACTCGCAGAGAGAGTCTAATTTTTTGCCCTGCCGCCAGAGGTTGAAGGAATTTGCGAAAACGCCGGTGAAAAGATGGATGAGCCCGAATATGAAGCAGACGACCAGCACCTTCATGAGGTTCTCGAGCGGGTCCATCCAAAGCGCCATACTGAATTTTTCCCTGCCGAAGAAATTAGTGGCGAAAACGACAGGAAGATCGCCGAACCAGCTGCCGTACATAGCTCCCCAGAAAACTGTGGACAAACCGCAGAAGAAGAACATCTTCGCTTTTTCGCGCATGGGGTTGGTTTTCGGAGCTTTGAGCAGATAAATTCCCGTTGCAATGGCGATCAGAAGACCGTAGCCCGCATCCGAGAGCATCATGCCGAAGAAGAAATAATAGAAGAAGGTCATTATGACCGTAGGGTCAATATCCGTTTTGCCCGGCAGGGAGTACATTTCGGTTATGCCCTCAAGCGGCCTTGAGAAGACGTTGTTTTTAAGGACGACCGGAACGTCTTCATCCTCCCCGGGCGCGGTTATGGTTACCGCGGCGTCGAATTTGTTCTCTATAGCGGTTTTCAGCTTTTCCGCCATGACGTCCGGCACGTAACCGGTTATAAAGAAAGCCGTATCGGAGGAGCGGGCCTTTTCAAGGGCGACGTTCCTGTCGCCGGTGACGGCGTAGTAATCCGCAAGTTTGTTGATCGACGGGAGAGAGGATGCAAGCTCCTTTAATTCCCGTTCAGCGTCTTCGTTCTCCCCGCGCAGCGCTTCGGCTTCGGCGTTGAGGCGATCGATCTGGGTTTTTGCCCGGTGGGCGGGCGGATCGGAAGGATAGGTAAAGCCCATGCGGCGCAGTTCCTGCTCTACGGTATCCGCGTCGGTTTTAAGACAAATGACAGACAGGGTTGATATGCCGCTTTCGGAATAATAAATCTCCGCGTCAACCGCGTCGATATCCGGAAGAGCACGGGCAAGATCAGTCAAAAGCTCCTCTCTTGATACTTCACGGGGGAAGGAGCCGATGAATACTCTCGTCTCGGCGGTGCCTTTATAATCGAGCTTGAGAGGGCAGTCGAGCCACGGCTCAAGTGAGGCGACGGAGGAATCTATCCGCGCAAGCTGGATATTGTTGTCAGCGATGGTTTTGGAGAGTTCCAGTGCCCTCTGCGCGCAGGATAACGTGTCGTTCCTGTTCGCGGTTATCTCGGCGTAATCGTCCTCCGATATTTCGGGAGCGCCGGCAGAGAAAAGAGATGAGAACATCCCCTCACTTTTTTCGGATGAGTACGCAGAAAGAACAGCAGCCGCGTCAAGGCAGATCTGCCGTTTTTTTGCAAGAGAATCGTTTGATGCGGAATAGTCTTCTGCGGCAAGGGACGGAAAATCGTCAAGCTGAGTTATCTCCATGACTCCCCGTCTTTGTACATAGGATACAAGACGTTTTCTGTCCTCTTTGGGAGCCGCGATCTCTATTCTGTCAATTTTGAGTTTTGCCATAGCTTAACTGACCACGTAATCGATGACGGTTTTTACAGCTGCGTCAATGGCGGAGGGATTGACATATGCGCGGGCTTCTGCAGGATCTGCCGATAATATATCAGATGCATCTGACTTTCCCTTTTTTATTATTGCTTCCGCGTCATTGCGCGCTTTTGCGATGATCTCATCACTTATCCGTTCAGCGTCAGCATTGGCACGGGATATAATTGCTCTGGCTTTTGCTTCCGCTTCGGCAATGCGTTCTTTGTTTTTATTCTCGGCGTCAAGCACTGTATCGATCATTCTGTCTGCCATATCCGCTCTCCGTTTTAATGTGCAATTTGCAATGTGCAATGAATGAATGTTAATATGCTTATAATATTAGCATTTAATTTGAATGATTGCAAGGTGTTTTGTCTTTTTTATTTCTTCTTTGCAGCGGATATTTTGTCCATGAAATCTTCATACGCATCGACGACCAAGTTTACGTCACCGTCCATTTTCAGTTTTCCGTCGTGAAGCCATACAGCTCTGTGACAAAGCTTTCGTATCGTATCGCTGTTGTGAGATACCAGAAGGACTGTTTTGTCGTCCTGAGCTATCATTTCTTTGAGCTTTGCAAAGCTTTTCTTCTTGAAATTCACGTCTCCTACGCTCAGGACCTCGTCCACAAGGATTATGTCTGATTCGAGTATAGCCGTTATGGAGAAAGCAAGTTTGGAATACATTCCGCTGGAATAGGTCTCCACCGGCGCATTTATGAAGTCTCCGAGCTCCGAAAACTCGACTATCTCGTCGTAATGCTCCTCGATATATTCCTTGGTATATCCCAGCAGCATGCCGGAGAGGTATATGTTTTCCCTGCCGGAAAGCTCTTTCTGAAAGCCTATGCCGATCGCCATGAGGGAAACGGAGTTTCCGCAGGTATCGATGGTGCCGCTGTCCGGCTTGAATATGTCTGCGACGGCGCGCAGAAGAGTCGATTTGCCGCTGCCGTTCTTGCCGATAAGTCCGACGATCTCGCCTTTATTCAGAGTAAAAGATACTCCTCGTATAGCTTCGAATTTTTTGATCTGGCTTTTGCGGCTCAGCACAGCCCTGAACAGGGTCTGGGCCTGTACCGTTTTATATATGACGTGAAGGTCTTTGATTATAAGTGCCGGAGTGTTTTCCATGTAAACCACCTCCTACGAAATCTTGGCGTAGCCGGCTTCATATCTGTGGATAAGATGAATGCCGAGAGCGCAGAACAGCAATCCGAGAGCGGTCCATATGCCGACCCACAGCCAGTCCGGCGATTTTCCGTAAAGGATGCAATTCCGGAGTCCGTCCATCAGACAGGCTACGGGATTGACTTTAAGAAGCATGGTCTGGACGAAGGGATGTTCCTTGGAAAGTCTTTTGTTCGCGCCGATACTGTAAAAAACGCCGGTCAGATAAAACGTAAGCCGCAGAAAAACGTTCACGAGTTTTGCCATATCGGAAAAGTATACTCCGAGATGAAGCATGATGGTCGATGCTGCGAACGTAATGATATTCAGAACGATGAAAAGCGGGATGCACTCTATGATATGCCAGGTCGGCGGAACTTTGTAAATTATCATCATTCCGACAAGCAGCAGATAAGCAATGGCGCATTTGATGTTTTCCACCGCCATCTGCACGATCATGAAAATATACTTCGGGACGTAAGTCTTCGTTACTATGCCTCTGTAGGACTTCATCATCACAACGCCGCGTCTGACGCTGTGATCGAAAAGGTTCCAGGTGTTGAGACCGACAAAGACGAACATCGGGAAATACTCGATTTTCTGATTGAAAATGAATCCCGCGACAAAGGTATATATGAGCATGAAAAAAAGAGGATCAAGGAACCACCACAGCCAGTTGAGGTATGTGGAGGAAACCTCTGTTTTCAGAATGGACACGGGAGCGTACGTGAGATATCCCTTGTACTTTTTCAGATTAGAGAAAAACAGTTTCATTGCTTGAGTTTGTTATAGATCAGCTCTCCGATTTCTGCGGTGATCCCGGGTTTGAAGTATGGATGAATAAGTTTGCTTACTTCTTCGCGTTGGTCTTTTAAATCGTCTTTGCCTTCCAGAACTTTTCCTGCGAAAACGATCAGATCGTCAGGGGTGCTCAGTCTCTCGCCTACAAGAAGATTTTTGATTTTGTCACAGTAAAAACCCCGCTTTTTTTCATATTCCTCTGTATCGTCATCGGAAAGGGCGATGGGATGCCCGGTCAGAAGGTAGTCGTAATAGACGGTCGAATAGTCGGTGACGAGCGCGTCGGAGCAGGCAAGGAGCTCGTTCGTCTGGAGCCCGGCGTTCCGCAGCTGCTCATCGGTCACTATGCGGATATTTTTGCATCCGTCACAATTATAGTGCGTCTCCTCTACGGGGTGGGGCTTGATGAGAAGAAGAATATCGAGTAAGGATAAGGCTTTGTCTGCGCTTTTAAGATCATCAGGGGAGCCGAGAAGCGGAAGCCCGGTTTGGCTGACCGCCATGTCATACTGACGCTGCAGGCCGGTTTTGCGGAAGGTCGGCATCCAGATGATGACTTTTGAAAAGCCGGACAGCCCGAGGAGAGAAAGAGCGTCTTTTGTTCCGAACAGATATTCGCAGCGAGGAAAATCGGAGTGGAGCAGTTTGTCGCGGGAAACGCCGAAGCCGGATATCAGCATATCGTCAAAAATCTCTCCGGTGGAAATGACGATGTCGCATTCATCGTCTATGCTGTAGACTTCCTGCGTGCGTTTGAGCGGCATCCCGTGCATAAGGCAGACGGAGTACTGTTTATCGGAATATTTCCCCAAGAGATGATTGCTGTAAACAAGTATTTTAGCTCTTGCAAGGCAGGCGAAATAAGGCAGCTTCTGCGACAGCGGAGAGAACCGGTCGCGGACTTCGATATATCGGTGGTTTTTCGGTATGCCGTCCGTATACCGCGATCTGTCCCTGACGATCCAGAAAATCTGCGTATCCTCATCAATGTGTTTGTTGTCGATAAGATACCGGTATACCGGGTAAGTGTTGCAGGAGAATTCCGGCCCGCTCTCAAAGACTATTCTGTTTTTTGAACAAAAACGGGAAATGAGATTTAAGCCGCGCATCGCCAAGCCGTCCAGAAAGCCCTGCTTCTTCAAGATTTATTACCTCCGTCATTGGCGGAACGGTCGGTTTCGTACAGTTCTCCTCTCAGGTCGACGTCCCTGAAATACGGGTCCTTTTCCGTATGGAAGAGGTGCTCTCCGAGGTCGATCCTCGCAAAATTATGCGGCGCGGAGCGTTTGGAAAGGGGCGGCTCGTGGATGTAATCGTCGCCGTATACATAGGAAAGATATGGAACGGGATCCTCCGGGATCGGGAACATGCCGTCCTCAAAGGGGACCTTCTTTGTCGTCTTCATTTCTTCCCCGGGCAGCATTGCCGTCCTTATAATCTTGCCGGTGCTGTCTATGACTTTGCCGGATTCCTTTTTGTTCCTGAAAAGAACGTATGATTTTTCCGCAAGTCCCTGATAAAACTTAAGCGGGATCTTCCGCATGAGCGGGTAGGCGAGGCGCTTGTAGGGCTTTTCGATCTGATCCGGTCTGAGGTTCTGCCACAGCCTTTCAAGGATATCGCGCAGACGGAAAACGAGCTCCCTGTGCGCGTGGGCTATCAGCTCGTTTCCGGAGGTGTTGTCGTGTACGAGAAGGTCTACGAATACTCCGTCGGGTACTTTGTTGATAGAGGAGTACCTTGTGGAGAAATAGGTGTCTTTGTATCGTATCTTATCGGTGGGATAAAAGCTTTTCGTGTCGTTATAGTAGCATGAGTGCAGGAATTTATCGGAAAGCTCGCTGTCAGCTACTTTCCGGAATTTGTCGAAATCGTCCCTTAAAAAGGCGATGTCGATATCGTCGTCCCAGGGAATGTTCCTGCCGTTGCGGACGGCCCCGAGCATTGATCCGCCGGCAAGGAAATAATTTATGTCGTGTTTTTCGCAGAGTCTGTCGATCTCGCGCAGGATCTCCATCTCGAGGGAATTGATCCTGTCGAGCTTGCCGCCGTATACGTCCGTGCTTTCGTGGATATTGATCTCTTTGCCTCCTATATCCGCGACTACCCGTCTCAGAGCTTTGGAACCGTTCATTACTCTTGACGGACTGTTCAACATGGATTTGTTCGGGGCTGTCATCGAATATTTGAGTCTGTCCAGACAGTGATACCCGATCTTTTTCGATGGGGCGCAGGAACATTCAAAAGCAAACGTGCTCCTGTATTCCCTGTGTATTGCGAGTTTGATGTCTCCCGCTGCAGCATGAAAGCTTGCGAAGTTATATATGTTGCCCTTTTCTCCGTTAAAAAGAAGATGGACCATCGCGCCGACGGCATCGGCGGCATAAGTAAAGGAATAAACGTTGTCAAAATCTCCGTCTGTGATACTGACTATGCCTGTTTCCGAGGCGTCTTTTACAATTTTTTCTATATCAAGATCCGGCGTTTTTGCTTCATCGCATACAAAAACGTTCGGGCATCTGACAAGGAACAGGCGCTCAAATCCCCGTGAGACGTATTTGCGGCAGAGCTTTTCTACAGCAACGCAGTATTCTCTCTCCGGAGTTTTTGGCTCGATAAATTCAAGGAAATAACCGTATTCTCTTTCCGCGAGCCTTTCGAGCCCGTCCGGATAACTCTCTGTTGAAGGCAGGGCGACGGATACGACACAGGCGTTGCCTTTTCCTTTTGCAAGAGCAGAAAGAAGCTTGTCCGCTCTCTCAAGAAGTGCGTCGCTGTCTGATATATCTGCGCAGTTGACGGTTATAAAGCCTGCCGTATTATCGAGGGGAGGCAGGGCGTCTTCATAAACCAGTTCGAAACCGTGAGAGTCTTCACCGGTATCGTATAAAGATGGGAGCTCATCCACAAAAAAGGAGCGTTTTTCAGGTTCATCCTTTGATGAAGCGCTCTTCATTGCTCCGGCGAGCAGTTCACCCACGCGGTCGCCGGAGGATACAAGGATATAACTGTCGTATTTCTCGCTGAAATCCGCGGCGTTATGTGTGTTGAATACGGTGTTGACGGGGATCTTTTTGATAAGATGATCCGCGGCGAGCGACAGATCGTCGGCGTATATTTCAGGATTCATATGGTCTTTCCTCAGTTGCCGTATTGCTTCATCAGATCCCTGT
>JAILQN010000355.1 GCA_024699005.1 Clostridia bacterium | reverse complement strand
TTTAGGTAAGCACTGATTAATCCTTGTGCATATATCTTGCCGGCTCTTTTTCCGGCATCTATCACAAAAATGCTCGTTAATACACAAAGTATTGCCTGCGCTTTTTGTTTCAGCTGCCGAAAAAATATCTCGGCAATCTGCATACACCGAATTAATCAGCACTTACTTAGATATCTCTTAACCAGTCCTCGGGGCGGAGGAAACCTAACCGTCTGAGTAAGTAACGGCGCAATTACACATTACACATTGCTAATTGCACATTGACTCACATGTTCGCATTGAACAGCTGCTTGAGCTGATAGACTATATCGTCGGTATCGGCGTTGATGCAAAGGCCCTCGTTGATATTTGCAATGGCCTGCAGCGCGTCGATATTCGCGTTGTAACCGATAGTGTAAACGGGCATCTGCAGACCGGAGACGATGTCTTCTATGTCGGAGAGCGCCGCGCCCTGATTGGTCTCGCCGTCGCTGAGTACGATGATCATGGATTTCGCGTCGCCGATCTCCGCCTTTTTGTCGCGCACCATCTGCATTGCGACGCAGATCGCGTCGAAGGTCGCGGTACCGCCGTTGGCGGAAAGCGCGTCTACGGCGCCTTTGAAGTAGGACTGCTGATTAAGATCGAACGGGGCTATCGGCAGCTCGATGAACACTTCGTTCGCGTAGGACACAAGACCGATGTAATTCTCCTCGTTGATATACTGCATGGAGTTGTTCAGCGAGTCTTTCAGCATGTTCAGCGGTTCGCCGGTCATGCTGCCCGAAACGTCCGCCACGAACACGCAGATCACGGGGGTGTTGTCCTTGTTCTCCTTGTACAGTTTCTGCACCGCAATAAGCTCGTCGCCCGAGTATTCCTTCTGCATCGGCTCATAACCCTTGGGCTCGGTGTTGAATCCGTCCTTTTTGGCGAGCTGGGCGCCGTTTTCCTCACAGTATGCGGCAAACGCCCGGACGATCTCCTGACGCTCGCTGTCGGAGGATGCTATCATTGCCAGCGGGTTGTCGTGAATGTAGCCGTAGGGGATGAACTGATAATTCTTGGAGAGGTTCGCGTCGTTCACATATGCCTGATATTCCATGACGAAGGCGTCGAACGTGCCCTTCTCCGCCGCGGTGCGCATCTGCATGGTGGTCATCGCTACGAAGGGGACGTTCGCCTGGAACGCCGTGAAGCCTGCGATAGCCGTATCGGACAGGATGTTGCCGGAAGCGTAGCTGTCCAGCAGCGTCACAAGGAAGTTCATGCCGGTGGCGCTTGTGAACGGGTTTGTGTAACCTGTGGTGATCTTGCCGTCCGCCGTCGCCTGCGCCAGCGTTTTTGCCGTGGCAGCGCCGTATTCTTCTGTCAGAACGCTGTAAGTGGCTTTGTTGACCACGAAACCGGCGTAGTTGGACACGAGGGAATCGTCGGCGTTCTCGGTCTGCACGCCTTTTGCGTTGAGCATCTTGACGGAGAAAGAACTGGAGGGCGAGATCGCGTCGGGCACGTATTTTCCTGACGCCACGTAGTCCACCTGCTGACCGGAGGAAACCGTGCGCAGCCTTATCGAAACCGGCTTGCCGTTTACCTGAGCCCCGCTCTTGTTGAACGCCGTCGCCATCTCGCGCAGATAACCGTCCAGACCGCCGGAGGTCTTTTCGGAAGAGGAGAAGATCTCGGCGAACAGATCGGTGGTCTCCCTGACCGCGATGGAATCGTCCTTCAGATCGGGAAGCTCCTGATAAGTCGTGTCGCCGTCAACGAAGGTAACGGTGCCTTTTCTCGGCGTTTTTGCCGTGGGAGCGATCTTGCTGACCATGGAGTCCAGCTTTTCGGAAGCGGACTGGGCGTTGACGGTCTTCTCGGATTTTCCGAGATTGCGCGTCACATACAGCCCGCCGAATACTCCGCCGACGACGATGAGGATGATTACGATCAATGCGATTGTCTTTTTGTTCATTTTCGTGCTCCTTTCGGTCTGAGTTGACAGTTACCTGTTACCTGTAATACTTCAGCTCGTCAGTCAGTTCGGTGATCTCCGCGAGCAGATCGTCCGTTTTTTCTTCGGATTCGTCGTCGTCGGAAACTTCCACCGTCAGCGTGTCGAGCTTCAGGATAAGCCTTTCATTCAGCGAAACCTGTTTTTTGATATCCTCTGCGTTTTTATCGTACAGGAGCTGCTTCTGCTCCCTGACGTCGGCGGGGATCGAATCGTCTTTTTTGTTTTTAAGTCTGCGGTACTCTTCCTCGTTGAAAAGCTGCAGGCGGTTTGCGATGTTCTTCAGGTTGGAAAGAAGCGTTTCCCGGGCGGACGTTATGGCGGAAACGTACCTTTCGGCGCTTAAGGTACCCGCTCCGAAACGGAGGTCGACGGCTCCCGCGGCGCGTTTTGCCGCTGCGTTTATCCGGTCCGCCTGGTCCGAGGCAGTCTTCGCGAGGGAGCCGAACACCTCGGAATCCGTGTAGCCGCGCAGCAGGTTTTTTACCTGCGCCTCGTTAAGCTCGCTTACGTTTTCGATCTTTTTCCGGGGAGAGAGCAGCCTGAGGTTGCCGCCTATGAGCCCCGCACCCATGCCGAGCCCCGTCAGGATTGACAGCCCCGCCCGAAGTATGCTCGGGTCGGTGGGGCGCAGCCCCAGAAGGCCGTCAGAATAAGCGACGACTCCCACAATAATGATGCCCGCGTTAAGGGCTGCGATTTTTAAAAAATTTTTCATGATTTTTCACGTTGTCTGCGATCCTGAATACTACCATTATACAGTATATCATATTCCGTAAAAATATCAATATAATAATTCGCTCCGGGGTATTGCCTTCCGGCGCCTGACAGTGATAGAATATCTGCGGGGAGGGATCGTATGCTTTTCGGAATTCTTGCCGGCGTGTTCTGGGCGCTTGCGACGGTGCTTCTGGGGTTCGCCATGGAAAAACCGGTCTTTACCGGTCAGGAGCGCGCGGTGTTTCTTGCGCCTTTCGTCTGCACTTTTCTGCATGACTTCTGCTCGGCGCTGTGGGCAGGGCTGAATAACCTTGTCCGCGGTCAGCTGCCGGGATTTTTTCGGTCGTTAAAAACAAGATCTGCTCGTTTCGTCATGCTTGCGGGCCTTATCGGCGGTCCGGTCGGCATGACGGGCTACGTGCTCGCGATTCATTATATGGGCCCGTCGGTCGGGGCTGTGGCAAGCGCGATCTTCCCCGCGATCGGTGCAGTGCTGGCGTTTTTCTTTTTAAAGGAAAAAATGCGCTGGTACCGCTGGATCCTGCTGCTTATCACGCTCGGGGGCGTTTACGGGCTGAGTTACAGTCCCGATGTCTCCGTGACCAATTTCGGTCTGGGGCTTCTGGGCGTTTTCATGTGTTCCTTCGGCTGGGGGATCGAGGCCGTCATACTCGCCAAGGCGCTGAAGGACGACGGGATAAAAAACGATTATGCCCTCGGGATAAGGCAGAGCACGTCCGCTCTTACGTACGCCGTGATCCTTCTGCCCGCCCTTCGCGGCTGGGGATTCACCGCCTCGCTTTTTGTGAAAGACAACGCCGCCGTCTTCGCTTTTATCGCCGCCGCCGGTCTCTGCGCAACCCTCTCTTATCTTTTCTATTATAAGGCCATAACGAAGGTCGGCGCTTCCAAGGCGATGGCGTTGGACGTGACTTACGCGGCGTGGGCTATCGTTTTCACGGTGGTCTTTACCCGCGACCTCTCCATCCTGACGCCCGTGACGGTCGTCTGCGCCCTCATCGTTATCGTGTGCGGCATACTGGCGGCAAAATAGTCCGCCGTATTTATGTAGGTATAATAACAGACCGCGGCAACCGGAAAAACGGTTGCCGCGGTAAAATAACCGTATCTATTTTGTATTTTACAGCAAATTTCAAAAAAACTCTTGACAAAAGCAATACCTCGTAATACGATGTATATCGTGATCGGGGGTATTCTATGGATATTCAGTTGAAAAGAGGTATGCTGGACGTATGCGTGCTCGCCGCAATACGGAACGGGGACTCGTACGGCTATAAAATAATCAAGGACGTAAGACCCTGTACCGAGCTTTCGGAATCCACTCTGTACACCATCCTTAAGCGGCTGGAGGCGGCGGGAATGCTGACCGTACGCAGCGACGAACACGACGGCAGACTCAGGAAGTATTATCATATCACGGACGCGGGCATCCGCCGGCTGGAGGAATTCAGGGAAGACTGGCGGGAGATCTCGGCGATCTACCGCTTCGTGACCGGGGAGGAAACAGGCAATGACCAAATATGAATTTTTACAGCGGCTGCGCGAGGGGCTGAGCGGTCTGCCGCAGAGTGACGTCGAAGAGCGTGTCGCGTTTTATTCGGAAATGATAGACGACCTTGTGGAGGACGGCGTAAGCGAAGAGGCCGCGGTCGCCCGGGTTGGGCCGGTCGAAAGGGTGGTCAGGCAGACCGTGGCGGAAACGCCGTTTACAAAGATTGTAAAAGAACGGGTGCGCCCCCGCAGGCAGCTGCGCGTGTGGGAGATCTTGTTGATCGTATTCGGCTCTCCGATATGGCTTTCGCTTCTGATTGTCGCTGCCGCGTTGCTGCTGACGGTATATATCACCCTGTGGGCGTTCGTGATCTCTCTCTGGGCTGTCGAGATCTCTTTGATCGCCGGCGCCGCGGCGTGCGCAGTCGCGGGTGTGTTTTTCGCTGTGCAGGACAGCTTTGCCCGGGGCATGGCGCTTATAGGCGCGGGGCTCGTACTCGCGGGGCTTGCGATCTTCGGATTCTTTCTGTGTTTCCTTGCGAGCAAGGGAGCGGTACTGCTGACGGTTAAGATCGCGCAGTGGGTAAAATCTTTGTTTGTCAAAGGGAGGAGCGAACAATGAAAGGCTACGTCAGAACGCTGCTTATCGTCGCGGTCGTGCTTATCTTCGGGGGCGGCGGTATATTCGCCTGGGCAATGAATTCCCTCAACTGGGATTTTGGGGCACTTTCCACGGTTGAATTTGAGACGGTCACATATGATATCGAGGAGGATTTCGTCAGTCTGTCGATCGACGTGAACACCGCCGCCGTCGTATTTGTTCCGTCTGAGGACGAAAAATGCAAAGTCGTTTTCCGCGAGTATGAGGACGAACGTCACAGAGCGTTCGTGCAGGGCGATACGCTCAGGATAGAGC
>JAILQN010000354.1 GCA_024699005.1 Clostridia bacterium | reverse complement strand
GGAAGAGACTACCGCTTATATCGTGTGGCTCATGGAGGTCATGGCGAAGATCGCGGATATACTCAAGAAGCCCGATGATAAAAAACGTTATCTTTCTTACGCCGACAAAGTCCGCCGCGGGTACCGCAAACTCGTCGGAACGAAGAAATTCACCCTCGATACCGACCGGCAGGCAAAGCTGGTGCGGCCGCTGTATCTCGGTCTTCTGGACGAAGAGAAGACCGGATACGCAAAAAAGCGCCTTATAACGGCGCTGGAAAATTACGGCTGGCGGCTGGGGACGGGCTTCCTCTCCACTCCGCTGATACTGTACGTGCTTCAGGATATCGATATAGAATACGCATATAAACTGCTTGAGAACGAGGAGATCCCCGGCTGGCTTTCCATGCCCAAAGCCGGCGCGAACACCATCTGGGAGGCGTGGGAAGGCCCCGACTCCGCGTCCGGCGGCATCGGCAGTCTGAACCACTATTCCAAAGGAGCCCTCGTCGAATGGCTCTTCGGCGAGATGTGCGGAATAAAAGTCGACGGCGAAAATCATTTCGTTATCGCGCCGAAGCCCGGCGGGCATTTTACCTTCGCAGAAGCCGAATACAGGAGCGTCTGCGGCGCGGTAAAATCCGGCTGGGAGAAAAAGCCGGACGGATATGAGTATACCGTTTCCGTACCCGCGAATACTACCGCCCTATTTGTCGCGCCGGACGGGACGAAGAAAACACTGTCGGCAGGAAGGCATGTTTTGTAATTCCTGACGGAATTTTAATGAATACTGAAAACTTAAAACTTAATAATGAATAATTGCGGGTGGGCTGCGCCAACGCCCATTAATGTATGAAGGGGCTGTAAAAAGACTCCGACAGCGAGGGATGTCAATCAGGGGAGCGGTGCCGTGATTGATCCCGATGCGCATTCCTTGCCTGCTGATCTGTATTGATTCGATTTCTGATATTGACTTTCAGGGGATATCAATCACAGAACCGTCCCTCTGATTTACCCCAAATCCAATTTATAATCCACAAACTGTCAAGGTCTGTGGATTTTTTATTGTTTTACATTGTAAATAAATGGTTCAGTGCAATTACCGGTGGGTCAATCAGTGGGACGGTTCTGTGATTGACAGCCTGAAAATAAAGAGTTTTCTTACAGCGATCATTGTCTGAACTGTCGGATATCGACGTTCTTTGGGGTAAATCACAAAACCGTCCCCTGATTGACATCCCATTGAATATGATGCGTTTTTTACATCCCCTATTAATCTGCCTTTGCAAAAATGCGCAGTCATTCATACTCACAGTGTCACGCTGCGGTCATCGTTATCCTGACGCTGTCTGAATAAGTCGTCCCGTTCGCGTTCGTAAGCACGCATCTGTAAAGGACCTTTGCCGTGGCGGTCGTCGCGTTCACGGACAGAGTCGCCGATTTCGCACCTGACGCGCCGGAATTCTTCCAGGTCTTGCCGCCATCGGGGCTCGCCTGCCACTGATAAGACGCCGCTCCTATCGCGCTCACCGTGAAGCTGACCTTCTGCCCCGCCTGTGCGGTTTTACCGGACGGCTGTGTCTTTATTATCGGTTTTGCGTCGGTGATCTTCAGCGAGACGGAATCAGAATAAGTCACGCCGTAATTATTTGTCAGTCTGCACCTGTAAAGAACCTTCGCCGTGGCGGTGGTCGCGTTCACGCTCAGAGTCGCCGATTTCGCGCCTGACGCGCCGGAATTCTTCCAGGTCTTGCCGTTGTCGGAGCTCGCCTGCCACTGATATGCGGAGGCGCCGACAGCGTTCACGGTGAAGACGGCAGCCTGTCCGGTTTTAAGGCTTACGTTTGCCGGCTGGACCCTGATTATCGGCTTCGAGTCGGTCAGAGTCAGCGAAACAGAACCGGAATAGGACGTGCCGTTTGCATTTGTGAGCATGCATCTGTACAGCGCTCTTGCGGTGGCCTCTGTCCCGTTGACGTTCAGGGTCGCCGTCTTCGCGCTCGAAGCTCCGGAGGCTTTCCATGTCTTGCCGTTGTCGGATGACGCCTGCCACTGATACGCCGACGCGTTAAGGGATGATACGCCGAAAGAGGCCCGGGCGCCCGTCTTCACACTCACGTTCTTCGGGTGCGCCGTGATTATCGGTTTCGCATCATCAAGACTGATCCTGACCGAAGAGGAGTATACGGTCCCGTTCGCGTTTGAAACGGCGCATCTGTACAGCGCTTTTACGGTCCCGGTCCCGACGTTGACCGACAGAACGGGTGTCTTTGCGCCGGCAGCGCCGGAATCCTTCCACGTTGTTCCGTTGTCTGAGGACGCCTGCCACTGATACGATTCAGCTCCGGCTGCGCCTACGGAGAATTCCGCCTTTTTTCCGTTCTGCGCCATAACGTCAGACGGCTGAGAGGTTATTTCCGGCATCTGCCCTCCGGCCCGGGAATAGGGATAAGCCGTGGCGGATATCGTGTAATCGGTATAAAGCTCCGGCGGCCAGTCCGCGATATGGGAGCCGGCGTCAAGCCCGAAATCTTCCGTTCCGCAGAGGATATATTTATCCTTGCGCCCGGTCCCGTCAGCCCAGGTGACGTCGACCAGATAATAAACGCCGTCGAGCCGGACGATATTCCAGGCGTGGTCTCCCCCGTCCGCGGTACCGGTAACGACCCTGGCGTCAATGTCGTTGTCAAGAGCCATCCGGTAAAACAGCGTGGCGTAACCCTGACAGACGCTCGTTCCGTTGATTGCCGCGGCGTAGGCGGTATATTTCAGATTGTAACCGTCGTTATCGAGGTTGGCGTAATCGTACGTAACGTTGTCGCAGATCCAGTCGGTTATGGCGATCACCTTGCCGTAATCGCTTTTTTCGCTCAGCTTCAGCTGACGGTAGATCTGCTGCAGCGCCGAGGTCAGATCCGACTCCTGAGCGTAAGTGGTGTAATACCCGATCGTGCTGTGCATGTTGTAGCTCACCTGAGAACCCGATACGGAGATGGACGCGCTGCCGGACGTTTCCCCCACGGTCCAGAAGAGGTAATCCCCCTCGGTGCCGGCTCCGGTATGCGCCAGCATCTTATTCCGGATATAATCCTGAGCATAGTAATAATAATCGTACAGATCTCCGGACGCTTCGACATCGTCCATGGATACAATGAGCGTGTAATCCAATTGGGAGGCCCGGCCGATCGCCTGCTCGCGGCAATAATCAGCCGCATCGTCAAGAGACGTGAACGTCTGATCCGCGCCTGCCCATACAGAAACGACCGATAAAAGAAGCACCGCGCCGATAAAAGCAAAAAGGATCTTTTTCATCTACGTCACCTCATTAGAAGTCTGTATTTCGGGCGTGTGCTGTCCGCGCCCATTTACAATAAGCATTTTTGCTCCGCAAAAATGAACCGCAATTATTAATTTTTAAGTTTTAAGTTTTCAGTATTAATTAATTAATTAATTTATTTAATAATTATTTCCCGAGCGTTCCCCCTGCATCCCACGTCCGTCACGAACTGCGGTCTGCCGGGAGCTGTCTCGCTGACGAAACTGAAATGGATATGCCCCGCAAGGATCGCTTTTATGCTGTCCCGGGATCTGATGAACTCCACCGCCTCCGCCGTCACGCCGCGGGGGCGTATCTCTATCGCCCTCCACTCGTCGTAAGGCAGAAGCTCCTCCGGGCAGCCCGCAAGATAGCAGCTGGTGCCCTCGCCGGAGCGCGAGACGTGATACTCGTAAAGCTTCTCCTCAAAAAGCGGGACGTGCAGGCAGAGGATTACCGGCAGGCCCTTCGCGATCTCCTTTTCAAGCCTTGCGATCTGCCACGGCTCGAACTGATGGTAGCTGTCGTCTATCGCCACGAAGTTGACGCCGCCCACGATCCTCGAGTTGAAAAACAGCGGAGCGCCAAGGCCCGGCATCATTTCACGGAAACTGTTCATCTTGTAGGCGCGGTCCTCGTAAGCCTCGCCCACGTACTGCGAGAACTCGTGATTGCCCGCGGTGAAGAAGACCTTCTCCTCGGCAAGGACCTTTCTGGCGAACTCGAAATTCGCCTGGGATGTGAAGTCGATAAGGTCGCCGGTGTGGACGATCAGGTCGCAGTTCTCTTTGCCGTAAGCAAGCTGCTCGTAAAAGTATTTTTCCCTTTCGTCATTGTCGCCGCGGGTGCGCGCCAGCGCCATTTTCCTCTCGTCGTTACGCTCGTCGCAAAACGCCAGGTGACTGTCCGTTACGTGAAGTATCTTTATCGGCTCCGGAAGCCCGATCTCAAGAGTGTTTTTTTCAAGCTGCATTATGTTTTTTCGCCTTTCTTTTATTTTGCCTGACTTGATGCTTCCGGTTTTATTGTAACGGTTTTGTCACTAACCGGATTCCAATAATTCAGTGTGTATGAATATCCATACCCTGTTAAATAATCGAAAAATTCAGGTTCTCTGAAGACAAAATCAAACACTTCCGTCGGCCCCTTATCAGAATCCTCCTCAGATAAAAAACGGCTGCCATACCAATCCCCTTTGTGATCCTTTATCACGGCTGCGCAAACAGTGTTGCTGAAAATATCAGATATCTTTGCAACCATATCATAATAATCTCCCTGATATGCTTCATAATGCGCATGATGTTCCGAAAAGAACAGGGTAAACCTTCCATCATCCCCGATAGCTATCTCAAGCGGATTTCCGCCATATGGATTTTCAAAAACGATACATTTTGAATCATCTTCTTCCAGCCAATCATATCCCGCGTCATTTTTCGAAAATGACTTTGGATTATGACCCGAAAAAAAGTCCAGGATGTCCTTTTCCTTTTCGAGAGGATTAATATCAGTATAATACTTGTTTTCCATGTTTAAAGTATGTCACATTCGGAATAATTACCGTCATTTGTGTTCCTTCTGCCTCTGGTCCCTGTTACCTGTCACCTGTCCCCTGTCCCTGACCACTAACCACTATCTCCTGTTCCCGATCAGGTACTTATATATCTTCACGCCCTCCGCGACGGCAGAAATACCCACGTTCTCGTTTGCGGCATGCATGGCTTCGATCTGCGTCTTTGTAAGCCGCGTGGGGGTGAAGCGAAGCACATTTTCGCACACGATCTCGAAACGGCGGGAATCCGTGCCGCCCGTCATCAGATAGGGCGTGACAACGCAGTCCGGCAGACATTCGTTCAGGCACTTTTTAAGATATGCGAACTCGGCGCTGTCCGACGGTGAGATATTCGACGCATCGCGGGAGAACAGGACCTCCGTCTCTATACCGTATTTCGCCGCGATCTTTTTCAGTACGTTTACGGTCTGCTCCGCGTTCTGCTGGACTGACGGGCGGATATTGCAGATAACGTAAGCCTCGTCCGGCAGGACGTTTGGTGCGGAGGAACCTCCCGCCATGGTGAACGCCGCGGTGGACTGAACGAACGCTCTTGTCTGACCGGAGATGCGCACGAAAGCCTGTTTGATGAGCCCGCCGAAAACGTCCCGGTTGGCGAGCAGGAAACGCAGCGGGAAGCCCATATAAGGCGCCAGGTTATCCAGTATTTCCGGCATCGGGGGCGCCAGCTCCGCTTTGAAAGGCATTTTCCGGTCCACTTCCGCCATGAATTTCGAAAGGCGGATAAGCGGGCTGTTTTTCGGCGGTGTGGAAGAGTGGCCGCCGGCGCTCTTCGCGGTGAATTTCACGTTGCAGAAACCCTTTTCCAGCACGCCGATCGCCGCGACGGGCGCTTTGATCCCCGGCAGCATGCCGCCGACTATCGCGCCGCCCTCGTCCATGACCAGACCGAGCTTTATACCCTTGTTCTTAAGATATTCCGCCGCCGCCTCGGAGCCGCCGCCGGAGTTCTCTTCATTCCTGGCGGAGAAGAACCAGATGTCCTGTTTCGGGACGAACCCCTCCTCCAGCAGCTCTTCGAAAGCCTGCAGCTCGCAGCAGACGGTGCTTTTGCAGTCCATGGCTCCCCTGCCCCAGACGCAGCCGTCTTCTATGGCTCCGGAGAACGGATCCTTCGTCCAGTCCGCCTGGTCCGCGGGCACCACGTCCTGATGCCCCATGAACAGTATGGCAGGCTTTTCCGGATCGCTGCCCTTCCAGAGTCGCAGGATATTGCCGTTTATATCGTGATTCTCGAAGGTCGAAAACACCTTCGGGAACAGTTCTGCGAGCTTTGCCTGCAGCACCAGAAAATCGTCGTAAGGCTCGTCTTCCTTTTTGGACACAGTGGGAATCCGGACCATGGCGGAGAGCTTTTCGGCGTAAATCTTCTCCTCCTCCGGAGTCCAGCTGACTGCGGATCTCTTATCCGGCAGCTCTTTTTTCGCGTTCGCCGCCCTCGCGGCAAGCACTGCCGCCGGAATTCCCAGCGCGGCGGTCCCCGCCGCCGCCAATGTTTTTGCAAATGACATATTATAATCTCCTTTTCGGATAATACTATACTTTAACTGACAGCCTTTCTCATTCTGATCGGGTAAGATGATTATCTTTTTATAATTCAGATTCGATCTGTGAAGTAAAGCTCCTTATGCCTTTCTTAAGGTCATTTTGTTGTTCCTTTTCCGAGATATCACACGACTTGGCGGTTTTGACCAATCGGTGAAAACTTTTTTTTATCGAATCACTTCCGTGTAAGTATATCCGGTTTCTGTCTTTTTTTTTTCTTTCTAAACGAATCCATATCTTCTTCAAACATACTTGCAGATAAAGCAACGGGATCCAGGTCAGACAGCACACTGTTATAAACGTCCGTCCTTCTTTTTCTTTTATCCCGGCTATGAGCATCCTCTTTTTTTCTTATATGCTCTTTAATACGGTCGTGAACATCCGCCTTAAAATTAAAGTTTTCCAGAAAATCCATTAATGCGGTGAACAGAAATTTTATTAAAAGGAAAAAAAGTCTGCATACAGCCTCGAAGACAAACTCAACGACAAACTCAATAAAAGTATCCATCGATAATACCTCTTATAAAAACATTTATTCAAAACAGCATATGCGTTTTGTGCTCAGTGTTGAGTGTTGAGATTCCCGATCGTGGCATTGTATTCTTCAGCCGAAAAATCAAAACACTGAAAACCAGACGCTGAAATCTAAAAATCAACATTAACCACCGTCACGTTGAACCCGATCACCCTGCTGTATTCTATATCCGGGGCGATCTTGCGCACGAGCTCTATGCCCGTGATGAATTCTCCGCTGTCGTTTATATACTCCGTGGGGTTGAAAGGCTCGCCGTTGTCCCGGACCTTCAATACAACGCAGTCGTCCGTGATATTCAGGAACAGATCGCTGTAGGTATCCTTTTTTTCGCGGCGTATTCAAAGGTATTTACGCAGAGTTCCTCCGTGGTGACGCCTATTATCGAGGTCATACGGCTGTCCAGGCCCTGTCCGGAGCAGAACTCCATGACCGCCTGCGACGCCTGTACCGCGCCGTCCGGCGTGTTCCGGGTGGTCAGCTCCAGCGTTTTCCCCTGCGAATCGTCCAGCATCAGGAAGTTCCGCTTACCGGCTCTTTTTGCTTTTACCTGCATGACCGCCGCCACCGCGCAGAACGAGATCAGCTCGGACGCCGCGAAGGAAAGCCACAGCAGATCCGGCGCCGTTTTCGAGAACAGGTACATTATCGGCACGATCACCAGGAAACCGTCCAGTATAGTCAGCAGGGTCGCGGTATTGCGCCGTCCCGTGCACTGATAAAATGAGCGCAGGACGTAAGTGAAGCCGTAAAACGGCAGACAGGTGATATACAGCCGGAACGCCTTCGGGAATATCGCCAGCGCCTCAGGGGATTCAAGCGAGAACAGGGCGCGCGCCGCCCCCGGGAAAGCCGCAAACAACGCGCTGGTCGCCACGGTTATTACGACGGTTGCCGCAAAAGCTGTTTTAAAAAGCTGTGCGAGCCCCCTGCCGTCCTTTTCACCGTACAGCGCGCCGCCGACCGGCAGCATGGCCTGCGCCGCGCCGTCCACAAACATGATGCCTGTCATATAGGACATAAGGCAGACAGACATGACGTTCGCGCCCGGCACGCCCAGAACTCCGAGCACGATGTTGTTTATAAGCGTCGTCGCGACGGCGTTGCTCAGGTGAATCATGGAGGTCGGCGCGCCCGTTTTCAGCGTTTCCGAAACGACGTTCGCGTCGCCCCTTGCCAGCTTTGCAAAACGGAATTCACGCTTCTTCGAAACAAGATACGGTATAAGCAGCAGCGCCCCCGCGGCGTAGCCCAGGAACATTGCCCAGCCGGCTCCGGCTATACCCATCCCGCAGACCTTCATGAACACCGCGTCCAGTATAAGGTTGACAACGTTCGAAAACACCGGAAGCGCCATGGCGAGCCTGTGGCGCCCCTCAAGGCGCACGAACGACGCCATGCCGTTGACCAGCAGCACCAGAGGCCCGTTCAGCCACAGCGGGATAAGGTATTCCTTCACAAGCCCCGAAAGCTCGCTCCCCCGGGAGAGCAGCCGCGCCGTCGGGTCCGCGGTCACAAGCCCGATAACGGCAAGCGCCGCGGAAAACACACAGCCGACAAGTATTGCGACCGTAAAGGCCTTGTTTGCGGACTTATCGTCGCGCCTGCCCTTGAACTGCGCCGCCAGCGTGTTTCCTCCGGATACGAAGATCGTAAGTATGATATTTTTGAAGTATACCACCGGCGCCGTCAGCGTGATGACCGACAGCGCGTTGGAGCCCAGGAACCGCCCCACCATTATGCCGTCGGCGATAGTGGCGGCGTAGATGGACAGGGTCAGGGCGAAGGTGGAAATAAAGTATTCCCTGAATTTTTTCCGTATAAGAGTGGAGTTTCGGGTCATATGGGTTTTTCCCCCCCCGTTCGGATTCGGATATAAGTATAACAGACCTCTTTCGAAAATGAAAGAAGTTTTTTTTCGGAGCGGAGAGCGTTTTGAGAGCGGAGAGCGGAGATACGGGGCGCTGCGCTCCGGTCCGGATATCACGCTGCGAAGCGGTATATCGCCGGGCGAAGCCGGAATGTTACACATATCGAAAACCTTATATTCTCAAAACTCAACACTGAAAACTCAAAAACACACCGGCAGTCCGTTGCGTTTTTAAATTGGGACGGGAACTGACAGCCCGTCCGTACGGCAGCACGCGTGTCCGATATACGGAGGATTCAATCGCACAGCTGAGCTCTCTTTCAGATTTCATTCCGTTCCCCGACATAGTATCGGAAATGACAGTACATTTCTGTTATTTTGAGTACTTGTATATATTGATGATATGTCATATACTATAATCAACCTAATCATACGCCAACGGGAGAACTGCCAATGAAGGAGTTTCGTTTTGCGGTCAGGAATACGGTTCCTGTTTTCTTCACTTATCTGTTCATCGGCATTGCGTTCGGCATATTGATGAGCGATGCCGGTTACAGCGTAATTCTCACTGCAGCTTCCAGCTTTTTCATTTATGCCGGATCGATGCAGCTTGTGATGGTTCCGATGATGACCTCCGGCGCGCCGCTGCTGTCACTTGCGTTGATGGCTTTTTTCATAAATGCCCGCCATATTTTTTACGGTATAGGTTTTATAGAGAGATTCCGCAGGATGGGTCGGCGTTATCCTTACATGATCCTGACTTTGACTGATGAAACCTATTCGATTCTCTGTTCTGTGCGGTACGGGGAAGGCCTTGACAAAGACAAGGCGGCGTTCCTGATCGCCATGCTCAATCACTGCTACTGGGTATTCGGTTCTTTCACGGGCGCCTGCGCAGGACGGTTCCTGCAATTTGATATGCGCGGGATCGAATTTTCCGCTACGGCATTCTTTCTGGTTGTCGTCGTCAACCAGTGGCAGCAGTACAAATCCAAATTGCCTTTTCTGACCGCGGCTGTCTGTGCTCTGGGATTTTACCTCCTGCTCGGAAAAGAGTATTTCCTGATCCCTGCCATGATCGCCTGTCCGGCAGCGCTGATACTGCTCCGCAAACCTGTCGGGACAAAGGAGGGCATCCGGAATGAATAATACTGTTTATCTCATTGCGGTCATCGCCGTCATCGCTGTTGTCACATGGGCCCTGCGCGCCTTTCCGTTTTTGCTGTTTGGCAGCAGACCGCTGCCCAAAACGATACGATATCTGGGGAAAGTACTTCCTCCCGCAATTATGACAGTGCTTGTGATCTACTGTCTGCGGGATACAAATATCGGACAG
>JAILQN010000352.1 GCA_024699005.1 Clostridia bacterium | reverse complement strand
AACAGAAAAATGAGCAGCGGACCGTTGATTTTGATGCCGGACGCGATGGAGAGCAGATCCGTTTTTACAAAGATGATGATAAAAGCTGCCAGCATCAGCAGAAACAGCAGCAATACCGCAAAGGTCAGCCCCGCAAACAGGAGCGTCAGCGCGATCCGGGAGTTGCGTTCCACTTTTTTGTTCATTCTTTTTTCACCGCCTTATAGCCAAGTCCGCGTACGGATCCGATCGTAAACGCCTTCCAGCTCTCAAAACGCTTCCGCAGCCGGCCCACGTGCACCGTTACCGTCTCCCAGCCCGTTTCGCTGTCCACGCCCCAGATCTCATCCATCAGCTGAATGCGTGTAAAGATCTTATCGGGGTAGGACAGGAGCTTATACAGCAGCAGGAATTCCTTCTGCGGCAGCTCCTGACGTTCTCCCGTCGCCTCGTCCGTTACCGTAAAGCTGTCGTAATCCAGCGTCACGCTCCCGATCACGATTTTTCGTTCACTTGCGATCTTCGCCCGGCGCAGCAGCGCTTTGATACGCAGAAGCAGTTCCGTTTCATCGATGGGCTTCGTCATATAATCGTCCGTCCCGACAAGAAAACCGCGGTGCTTGTCCGCAGGCAGCTGCTTTGCCGTCAGCATCAGGATCGGGATCTCGCTGTCCTGATCCCGTAAAAGCTCCGTCAACGCATAACCGTCCATTTTCGGCATCATGATATCCAGAATGATAAGATCCACGTGCGTACGATCCAGCAGAACCAAAGCCTCTTCTCCGTTTCCTGCCGCAAAAACGGAATAGTTCTCTGCCGCCAGCACCGCCGTCAACAGACGACGCGTGTTCTTATCGTCGTCCACGATCAGAATATGGAACATTCTATCTCCTCCGATCGGTTCATACTCATTTTTATTACGGCAGCAACCTAAACGCAATATAAACTCCCAAAACGCAGAAACACAATAACCATTTTGTTCCTCGAAATTAAAATTTGCCAGTCTGCCGGATGCTATAGTGGTTCAAATCCTGCCGCCTCAACCCTTTTGTGAGTTCTTTGCAGAGCTAAGAACCGCAAAAAGTACACCAGCATTTTGGGACTGTTTTTGCCGCTGAAAGCAAAAAATCGGGCTCCGGGGCAGCCGATCGACCGCTCCGAAGCCCGATTTTGCTTGATTTTGCCTGTTTTTTGCCCAAAATGCAGAAAAAAACGCCTTTTGCCGTGGTAGACAAAAGACGTTTCTTTGATGGTTGCGGGAACAGGACTTGAACCTGTGACCTCCGGGTTATGAGCCCGACGAGCTACCGAACTGCTCTATCCCGCGTCAACAAAATGTATTATACACCGGAAAGGTTTAAAAATCAAGTGAAAATTGCAATATCTGTTAATTCTACAATCAGACTGAAAAAATCAAAATAAATTTCGGCAAATTGTTGTAATTGTTTTATCAAAATGATATATTAGAAAAAAAGCGGAAGGGAGATAATTATGCTTAACGACAGACAGCTTGACAGGATGCTCGGCAAACTCAGGACGTATCAGAATATCCTTGACCGGATGATATTTGAGAAAATAGACACGGTGGGGGAGTTTTACTCCGCAGAGACCGCGGAAAGTCTTTATGCTCCGCCTGCGGACGACGCCTATAAAAAGATAAAGGCGGGATCCCGCTGGTACGGCAAGGACAAATATAACTGGATAAGGTCGGACTATACCGTTCCGGCGGAATTTGCCGGTAAAAACCTGTTTGTCCGTCCGATGATTGAGGCAAGGGAGGGCCTGCTCTTCGTGAACGGAGCCGCCGTGGGTACGTTCGAAACAAGGATCCACGTTTACGAACACGGTAATCATTACTGCGAACTGATCAGACAGAACGCCGTCGCTGGCGAGACTCTGCGTATCGATATAGAATACTACGGCGGGCACGACTGTCCGGGCACCGCTCCTTACGACAACGAGACGTGCAATTATGATTTAGGCATCGGGGAGATCTGTATCTGCGAGAAGAATGAAGAGATCGCGGATTATTATTTCGATCTCGGTACCGTTCTCCATATGGCGGACACTCTGCCCGGCGGCAGTTTTATGCGCGGCGAGTGTCTGAACGCCCTTTACGAGGTCCATAACAAGATCTGGTATATGCCAGAGGATACCGATCCCGACACGCTTATTGCGGCGATCAGGGAGACCGCTCCCGTTCTTAAGCGCGTGCTATCGGTGAAATCCGGGGACTCCGCTCCTTTCTGCGCTCTCACCGGTCATTCGCATATGGACACGGCATGGCTCTGGCATATCGGAGAGACCGAGAAAAAGGTGGCAAGGACTTATTCCAACGCGATTTCGATGATGGATCAGTATCCGGAGTACCGCTTCGTGCAGTCCTCCGCTCTGCACTGCGAGATGATCCGGAAGAATTATCCGGAGCTTTTCGCCCGTATGCAGCAGAAAGTCGCGGAAGGACGTTACGAACCCAACGGCGGCGTCTGGGTGGAGTGCGACTGCAATATCACCTCCGGCGAGTCCATGATCAGACAGTTCCTGTGGGGGCAGAGGTTCACCCGCAAGTATTTCAATTATACATCCGATTGCTTCTGGCTGCCCGATACCTTCGGTTATTCCGCGGCGATCCCGCAGATCATGCTGGGCTGCGGCGTGAAATATTTCCTGACCACCAAGATATCCTGGAACGATACGAACGTCTTCCCCTATGATTCGTTCATCTGGGAGGGTATCGACGGCTCGAAGGTCTTCACTCACTTCAACAGGACGCACTGCTATCCCTGCGCGGACGATATCATCGATTCCACTGCCGGCGACGGCGGAATAAAGCAGAGGAGCGTTACCAACAAGCGTCTGGTTGCATACGGCTACGGCGACGGCGGCGGCGGACCGCAGTTCGAGATGATCGAATACGGCAGGCGTGTAAAAGATCTTGCCGAGGTCGGCAAGACGGAGCATATGTCCGTCAGCGCTTTCATGGATATGCTTTCAAAAACTGCCGTCAACCCCAACATTTATAAAGGCGAGCTGTATCTGGAATTGCACCGCGGCACTCTCACGAACCAGCACACCATCAAAAGGAACAACCGCAAATCGGAGCTCGCCCTCAGGGACCTGGAGATAATCACGGTCAACGAAGCGGTCAAGAAAGGCGTCGCCGCTGATTCCGCGCAGATCGCTCCGCTCTACGGGACCCTGCTCAAGAACCAGTTCCACGACATCCTGCCCGGCACCTGCATCCACAGGGCGCACGCGCAGAGCCGCGCCGAGACATCGGAACTCATCGGCAAGGCAAGGGAATATATCGCGGCGGCCGTGAACGGCGAAGGGAACCGTCTGACTCTTATAAACACGCTTTCCTTCGACAGGAACGATCCGATCATGATCGACTATGACGGCAGTATCCTTGACGCCGACTGCGATCAGCAGCTTTACACCGATCTTGACGGGAATAAAAAACTGATGATAAGCGGCCTCACGATCCCGGCGTTCTCGTCAAAGTCTTTCCGTCTGTTCTCCGGGGAGCCGGCGGCGCCGGGCAGCGTTTCCGTTTCGGACGACGCTGCGGAGACTCCGTTCGCGAAAATCAGATTCGCGCCGGACGGCACCATCGAATCCTTCTTTGACAAGACCGCCGGCAGGAGCGTGAAAGGCGACGGCTATAACCTGAATACGTTCATCATGGCGGAGGACGTGCCCTGCGCCTGGGACAACTGGGACGTGGACGCGGACATCCAGGGGAAATTCAGAAACGTGACAGAGCTTGTTTCCAGACAGGTAGTATCAAACGGCGCCGTGGGCTGCGTCATCCGTTCGGTATACCGTATCTCCGGCAAGTCGACTGTTACGCAGGATATGTTCCTGTTCAGTTCCACGCCCGAGGTGCGTTTCGACACATCCATGGACTGGCAGGATGACCACCGTTTGCTCAAGGTCGCTTTCGACACGAATATCAACGAGGATTTCGCCCGCAACGAGATCCAGTTCGGTTACGCTAAACGCCCCACCACCCGCAACAATTCCCTGGAACAGGCAAAATTCGAGGTCTGCAACCACAAGTACACCGATCTTTCGGAGTCCCGGTACGGCGCGGCGATACTCAACGACTGCAAATACGGCATAAGCGTGGAGGGCGGCAATATGCGTCTGACCCTGCACAAGGGCGGGAATCATCCGGACGCGGAGGGCGACCACGACTGTCCGCACAGGTGCGTCTATTCCTTCCTGCCGCACAATTCCGGCTTCAGCGCCGAGAGCGTGATCAGGCCCGCTTACGGGCTTAACGTGCCCGTGATCGCAGCGAAAGGCGAATACGCCTTCAGCGCGCCGGCTCTCATAGACGCACCAAACGTCTTCATCGAGGCGGTCAAGCCCTGCGAGGACGCTGAAACCGCTTATATCGTAAGGGCATATGAAGCTGAGGGTACCATGACAAACGCCCGTTTTACGGCTCCCGCTGGCAGCCGCTGCGTGCTCACCAATATGCTCGAAGAGGAGACAGGGGAGCTTGAAGGTGAGGAAATGACTTTCCGTCCCTTCGAGATCAAGACCGTAAAGGTAATATACAAATGAACCCGTTTTTTAACATGGCATTAAGCATCGAGGATATGTCCATCAACCTTGAGGAGTACTCCCTTACGTCCGACATCTCGCAGAACATTGACACGGCGCACAGGTTCTTCACCATGCTGTTCACCAGGTTCAAGGAGTTCGCGGCGGACGAGGGGATTAAGCTGGTTTTCGGGCTCGTGCTGCTGATTGTCGGCATAAAACTTATCAATATGCTGACGAACAAGCTCAAGCGCAGCAAGCTGTCCAAAACGGTGGAGCCGACGATGTTCTCATTCCTGCGCAGCGCGCTGAATATCGGGCTCAAGCTTATACTGATCATGACTGTCGCCGCCATCATGGGCGTGCCCATGACCTCCATGATCGCGGTGATCGGTTCCTGCGGCCTGGCGATAGGCCTCGCGCTGCAGGGGTCGCTCTCCAATATCGCCGGCGGGTTCATGCTGGCTATCCTCAAGCCCTTCGTCGTGGGAGATTTTATCAAAACAGGGGAGTTTGAGGGCACGGTAAAGTCCATCAATCTGTTCTATACCAAAATAATCACTCTGGACAATAAGATGGTGGTCATTCCGAACAGCACGGTCTCCAACTCCGCTCTTACGGATTACAACGCATTCCCGACGCGCAGGGTGGATATAGAGATCGGCGTGAGCTACAAAGCGGAGCCTTCGGAAGTCAAGGCCGCCCTGCTGTGGGCAGCGGGGCAGTACGAGGGCACGAAGGAAGATCCGGCTCCCGTTGCGGCGATCCTCTCATATGAAGACAGCGCCGTGCTCTATAAGCTTATGTTCTGGATAGACTCCAGGGACTACTGGGACGCGAGGTTCACGGTGAACGAGAACATCAAGCGGACTTTCCGCGAAAACGGGATCGAAATACCGTTCCCGCAGCTGGACGTCCACATAGATAACGTCGATAAACAGGTGTAAAGAAAAATGCTTTACGGCAGAAAATGTCGTAAAGCATTTTTCTTTACAGTGTGTATTCCGTGCCGGTTACAGTTTTGTAGCTGTTCAAAACAATGTTCAAAATGTTTATAACTCAACGAAAAACTGCCGTTTTTGCCGGTCGAATGTTCAAAACGCAGCAAGAGAGGCACTTTACAACGGTTCAAAATGTTCAAAACTTGTTTCTGCCGCGGAAAGTATTGTATCGGTCCGGAGTCCATCCGGGGGCGATATCTTTCACTGCCTCGGCCGCTGTGATGACGGCATCGGAGTTGTCGATATCGACGAGCGTATAGCGGTCGTTGCCCATTCCCAGCTCCTTCATATAGCTGAGCTGGCGCAGGCCGTGGCGTGTCTCCACCCGTTCGACAAGCGCTTTGCCGCCCCCGGCCGGAAGATTGTAGATCAGATCGATGCAGGCGTTGTCCGCGGACAGGATGTCAAGCGAAGCGATGATGCCTACGTCCGGAGTCACTACGGGCTCGGCGCCTTTGCCTTCGCAGTCGCAGGAGACCGACATATTCCGCATTACGTTGATATAACAGATATGCGGAGCGAAAAAGCCGACAGTGGCTTTCGTGCTTTCGGTGATCCTTTCCATCAGTTCTTCCTCGGCAATGCTCCACAGGTTGCCGGAACCTTCCCTTGTATGGATCGCTTTTTTCCCGATCCTGCCGTCCGCGCAGCCGATACCGATATTTTTGTTTGCGCCTCCGAATCCGCCCATCGTGTGTCCCTTGAAATGAGTCAGCGTAAGCATGGAATCGTACCCGAGCATGCTTTTGCCTACGTGCATCTCGCTGAACCACTTTCCGCCC
>JAILQN010000321.1 GCA_024699005.1 Clostridia bacterium | reverse complement strand
CTTGGTCAGCGAGCGGAAGCTGAGCACGATGGAGCTGCACACGAACAGCGTCAGCACGATGGTGAATATCGCTTTTTTGACCGCCGCCTTGCCCCAGAAGCCGCGTCCGGGCGTGTCCCGGATCACGGTGTCGGGCGGCGTTTCAAATAAGGGATCATACAACAGAACGCCGTCGGTATTCAGTTCCGTTTGCTCCATAGCGGGACCTCCTTGTATTTTGTGACGGAAGGAACAGGGCTGCTCTCTTATAAATCTTTTTTAATATCCGCTGTTATATGTATATTTTTGTTTAAACAATACTATTTTTTGTTGTAATTGTCAATCATATAAAGTATAATGTTTCCGAAAAGGTCCTTGTGCGACAGCGCACATTTATTAATCAGGATTTTTCTGAATCAGTTCTGAGTTATGAGTTTTGAGTTATGAGAAACGACAATAACCGGGTATATTCAAGCCTGGCTTATTGCCGTGACTTTCTCAATGAACGGCAGCTTGTTTACTGTTGTGTCTCATAACTCATAACTCAAAACTAATAACTAAGCTCATCGTTTTCTTAAACAAAAATCAATTCTGAAAACTGTACTCTCATGTCAGAAAGGCGGGATGTGATCATGACCTACAATACCCTGAAAAACCTGTTAAGCATCGTCATGGCGGCGGTCACGGCGCTGTTCGGCGCTGCTCTCCCCTTCGGCGGAAACGGGATCCGCGTCGCCCCGGCGGTGTTCGAGTACGGGGAAGACAGCTACTGCGTCATGTGGGAAACGGAAAAGAAAGGCGCCGGCTGCGTAAAGTACACCGTCGACGGCAAGGAAAAGACGGTCTGGGACGAGGAACTGGGCGTGATAAGAACGCACGAGACCGTCCACAGGGTGTACGTGCCCAAGGCTGAACTCCGGGACAACGATTACCGAGTGAGTTCGCAGTACGTGTTCTTCAAATACGCCTACGCAGCCCTGAAGGGAAAGACCGTGGAGTCGGACGTCTATCATTTCCGCGGCGAGGAGAAGCAGGACGGCATCAGGATCCTGTGCGCGTCGGATATCCACGAGCATAACGCCGAAGCCCTGAAAGCCGCGAAGAATTCGGGCACCGAACCTGATCTGGTGGTAATTCTGGGCGACGTCGCCTCCAATATGGAGGTCAAAGAGAGATTTACGAACGCGCTTCTGGGGAACGCCGCGGCTCTTTCGGGCGGGACCGTACCGGTGGTATACGTCCGCGGGAACCACGAGCCCCGGGGCGAGTTCGCCGCGCAGCTGCCCGGGTATCTGCCCACGGCGGGAAAAGAGATGTATTTCACCTTTGATTTCGGCGGGCTCTCCGCAGTGGTCCTGGATTCGGGCGAGGACAAGGAGGACAGCCACGAGGACTATTCCGGCCTTGTGAACTTCTCCGGTTATCTTAACGAGGAGTACGAGTGGGTGCGTTCTCTGAGCGCGGATCAGTTTGACGGAAAGTATAAGCTGGTGTTCTCGCATATCCCCGGGATACAGAATATGTGGGGCGTCAACTGGGCGGCGTGCTTCGGGGACATGGGCTTCGATATGATCGTCGGCGGCCACCTCCATACCTGCAAGTCGTGGAACAGGAACAACATCCCCATCGTCTCGGAAGGCGGAATACAGGATGACGATTACTGGATCTGTTCAATCATCCTGGAAGGCGGCGCCGTAGACCTGCGCGTAACGGATACGGCGGGCGAGACCGTCTATTCCTTCGGTCTGGCGGACGGCGTCTGCACCGAAGAGAAAAACTTCTGACAGAGCGGAGGAGGACAGGAAATGAAATTCGGTTTATTTGCAGTTCTGCGCGCATTTCTGGGCATCTTTCTCGTTACGGCGATAACGATGTTCGCCGTCTCCGTTTCCTTCGGAGGCGATAAGATATCCGTTCCGCCCACCGTTTTCGAGTACGGCGGAGACGATTACTGCGTGATATGGGAGACCTCAAAAAAAGGTTCCGGATACGTAAAATACAGCTTTGAGGGCGAGGAGATCGTCCGTTATGACGAGGCAGGCGGCGTCATCAGGACCGACGAGACCATCCACCGCGTTTTCGTCCCCAAAGAGGAGCTCAGGGAGAACGAATACGTCGTCGGCTCCCAGTACGTGGGCTTTAAAAAGGCCTATGACGCCATAAAGGGCGAGACCGTCGAATCGGAAGCGATACGCTTCGGCGGCGCGGAAAAGGAAGACGATATAAAGATCCTCAGCGTATCCGATATCCACGGGGCGGAGTTTTTCCTTTACAGGGCGGTGTCGCGCCTTGATTATACTCCCGACCTCATAGTCATTCTGGGCGACGCGGCTTCCGGTATGGAGACGAAGGCGCATTTTTCCGCGAAGGTGCTGGAAAACGCCGCCCGTCTCAGCGGCGGCAGCGTGCCTGTGGCTTTCGTCAGGGGCAATCACGAGGCGCGGGGCGAGTTCGCGTCCCGGCTTGCGGAATATCTGCCTGTCTCAGGGGACGGTCTTTACTATTCCTTTGAATTCGGTCCCCTGTCAGCCGTGGTGCTGGACACCGGAGAGGACAAAGAGGACGGTCACAGGGAGTATTCCGGCCTTGTCGATTTTGAGACCTACCGCGCCCGGGAGCAGGAGTGGATAGACTCCCTGAGCGCCGGAGACTTCGGAGGCAGA
>JAILQN010000304.1 GCA_024699005.1 Clostridia bacterium | reverse complement strand
TCGGAAAGCCGCATGCCGCAATTGAGAAACAGGGTAATGATACAGTAATTACGCTCGCGATTCGCGCCATCAATGCAGGAGAGCAGCCGTTTTGCCTGATCGACTGTCAGGTATTTCGGAAGGCTCTTTTTCAATTTGGGCGAATCCAGATTGATCATCGGGTTCTCATCGATCACGTTGTTCATTTTCAGGTACTTAAAAAACGTCCTGACAGCGGATACCTTACGGGCTCTGGCTTTTTCCTGATTTCCGCGCTCGATCGCACAATAGGATAAAAACTGATAGGCGTCGTCCAATGTGACGGTACGCAGAAAGGCGTCGTCAATCCTTGAAATATCCACGTCTTCAACGGGACAGGTGAGATGTTCTTTTTCATGCAGCAAAAATTTAAAAAACAAACGAAGATTGATGCAGTATTCATCAATCGTCAGTTCGGATTTATTTTTGACAGACGCCTGATAATTGAAATACTTAATCAATCGGTCAGGCAGACCGTTTTTATAGTTCTGTTTCATTTCTGCTGCGCCTAAAAGGGGGGTGAATGGCAAAGGAGAAACTCCCGCTGAAAAAAAACTATAATTATACAAAATAAATATTTTGTATAATTCAGGGGAGCCACATACATATGTTTGAGGGTTATGAGAGCTTTTATCGTTATTTTGTGTATTTCTTCACCATAATGAGGATGGCCGCGCTGACGACAAGCACGGTGACGGTTGCCCGGAAATTTGCCGCGGTTCTCATTTCTTTACGCATAATCGATCACACCTTTTATAATATTTCAATTGTATTATAATGAAAAAATCTATTGTACCGCTTCGTCATAGGCTGTACGGATATTGTTTACGCTTACGATCTCTATCTTTGATCGTACTTCCTGCGACAGCTCGCGGACATTATATTTGGAAAGAATCACTTTTTTGAATCCCAACCGTATGGCCTCATTGATGCGTACTTCGCAGGCGTTGACCGAACGGATCTCACCGGCCAGACCGATCTCACCGAACATAATGCAGTCATCTCGCAGCGTCTGATCTTTCAGACTGGAGATCAGCGACAGCGCGACAGGCAGATCAGAGGCGGGTTCGTCAATTTTCAGTCCGCCGGCGATGTTTACATAAACATCACAATTTCCCATAAAATACCCGGCGCGCTTTTCTAAAACGGCAATCAGCATGGACATGCGGTTATAATCGAATCCGGTGGACATCCTTCTCGGATTGCCGAATCCGGATTGACATACAAGGCCCTGTACCTCGGCTAAAATTGGCCGTGAGCCCTCCATGGCGCAGGCTATGCAGGAACCGGATACATGCAGCGGTTTGCCTTCTATCAATGTTTTTGACGGATTTTTGACCTCATTGAGCCCGTTATTCCGCATTTCAAACACGCCGATCTCATTGGTGGAACCGTATCGGTTCTTGACCGCGCGCAATATACGGAAGGAATTGTTCTTTTCCCCTTCAAAATACAGCACGCAGTCGACAATATGTTCCAGTACCTTCGGACCGGCGATATTGCCGTCTTTATTGACATGCCCGACGATGATCACCGGAATGTTCAGCGATTTGGACAGACGCATAAAGAGATTGGCGCACTCGCGGACCTGCGTGATGCTGCCCGGCAATGAATTGATCTCCGCGATCGCCATGGTCTGAATGGAATCGATAATGACTACGTCCGGCGCGTTTGCACGGATATATTCACAGACTGCCTCCGCGTCGGTCTGACACAGGATCAACAGATTATCGCGATCCACATGAACGCGTTCAGCCCGGAGTTTGATCTGGTGCGCCGATTCCTCGCCGGAGATATAAAGAATAGTTTTGTCCGCTCCTAAAGACTGCGTTGTCTGCAGCAGCAATGTCGACTTGCCGATGCCCGGATCGCCGGAAATTAGCACCAGCGAGCCCTTTACAAGCCCGCCGCCGAGGACGCGGTTCAGTTCTGAAATACCCGTATCGTACCGGTGTTCCGTCTCCTCTGATATATCGGACAGTTTTTGCGCTTCAAAAGACACAGCCGACGGTTTACCGCCTTTTGCGGCGGTGACGGAAACGAGCTCTTCCTCCAGTGTATTCCATTCGCCGCAGTCCGGGCATTGTCCGTTCCATTTCGGTGAACGGTACCCACAAACGGTGCAGACATAGACGGATTTCTGTTTTGCTGCCATGGCACTTCCCTATCGGATCATATGATCCCTTATATTCTGATAATTGTTAAAATATTCACATAATCCTGCCGTGATAAAATACGCCATCTGTGACTGATATAACGCGTCTTTCAGCTTTTCCGTTTCCATCGGGTTGGAAAGAAATCCGCATTCCACCATGACGGAGGTTTTTTCCGCCTTATCCAACAGATAGACGGTTCCCTCTGTCGGTTTGATTTTTCGCGTGTTATCCGGTTGAAGCGCCGAAGTAACGCTGTTTTGTATGATTTCCGCCAAATCAGCGGAACCGGGCGCGTCTTTGGCGTAGAATACCTGCGTGCCGCTGTAACGCGGCGAAACGTAAAAGTTCTGATGGATACTTAATAAAACCGCGTTGGGCGTGTCGTTGACAAGTTCCATCCGACGCCGGATATCAGAAACCTTCCGCTCACGGATCGTCGGCAGAGAATTATCGCCGATCAGGCTGTCGTCCTGCCGGACGGTACGGTAGCAGATGCCGAACCAGTCGAAATACAGCGCGATCCGGTTGGCGATCTGCAGGTTCAGATCCTTTTCATTGGTACCGTCAGACGCGACCGCGCCTCCGTCTTCTCCGCCGTGACCGGCATCCAGAACGACCGTGAAAGG
>JAILQN010000266.1 GCA_024699005.1 Clostridia bacterium | reverse complement strand
GCAGATTTTCGTTTACGTAGCCGAACAGCAGCAGTCCCGTCACGTCCGGACAGCGCAGAGCGACAAGCGGGGCTATTACAGTGCCTTCGCTGCCGCCGAGCAGCAGGATCGGTTTGCCCGGGAGCATTATTTTTATCCGGTCGATAAGGCAAAGCACGTCCTCCACGGAGCTCTGCGGCGTATACGTTTTATAAAGATCGTCGTCTATATCATGAAAATCCGGCGGATCGTCGCTGTCCGTTACTCCACGGGTGCTGTAACTGACGTATGCAATGTTTTTGCCGGCGAACAAAGAGGCGAGCGCGTCGTGATAACTGACGATCCCGACGCCTTTCTTTTCGATTTTTGTAAGATAGGTCATCGCGCCGGAACCCTTCAGGAATATGACTGTTCCCCTCGGTTCTCCTTCCGGCACGCAGATCCTTGCGTCAAAACTGACTCCGTCCTTTCCGGTCACGGTAAAAACTGTGTTTTGCATCGTATAGGTTCCTGTCCTGTTTTTTTAAAAAACAATATAGGCGCTTCGGATCATTTATGATCCAGACGCGCTTTATGAGCCTGCTCATGCTGACGGCTTCTCGGGATATGATATTCTTTTCCGTCCTTTATCAGCTTTGCTCCGGTCTGGTGGTAGGAAAACCCGGCTCCGTACTCCACGCACTGCGCGTGGATATCCAGTACCCAGTCATAATCGCATGGACGGGCGTCCGGACCGGATTCCCCGCCGACAGAAACAGACCTGATCTTCGGTTTACCGTCCGTGCCGGTATAGCCGTTGAAATACGGGCGAAGATCCACCGCCGACAGCATCGGTTCGATCATGACCTCATGACGGCAGAGCGGAAGGGACAGATAAACCGGAAGCCTTTTGTCGGCGGCAGCCTGGTTCTCGCAGGTCACGGCGATAGTTACGTGCTGCCATCCGTTATCCCAATCGGATGGCATCCTTTCAGCGATCCTTTCCGGCCGCTTGGTTATCATGAAAAAAGTACAGTCGGACCTCTTGCGCATGATATCCCAGGCTTCCTCTCTCCATTCATCGGCGTCCTTGTGGAAGAAATCCGAGGAAAAGCAGGTGTATATGCGTGAGCCGGACGGGATTTTGTATTCGCCCTTATGAGGTCCGGAACGAAGGATGCGTACTGGCAGATCGAAAGACTGCGTTTTCTGGACGACGGTGGGGTCCGCTCCTATAGCTTCGTCGCGGCGGTACATATAGCAGTGCGCGCAGCCGGAGGATACTTTAGTGCATCCGTGCCAGAGATTCCAGGTAACGGTTTCCGGTTTTCGTTTGTCGGTCTCCTGTTCGGGGAACAGACTGAGCTGATCCATTATGGTATCAGTACAGCTGCCACGATTTGATCTTGAGAATAATATCCTTGATGATGCCGATTATCCTCTGCATGAACGTATAATCCGGGATCACCTCCGCTATGATCCTGATCGCCCTGGTCCTTGCGTATTTATCGCCGCCCGGGACGTGCATTTCCGCTATTTTGCAGTAAACCACGGAAACACCCTCGCCGCACTCGAATTCCACGTCGCCGTCAGCCAGCTCCGCAGGCAGTTCATAGCCGTCCGCGGCCTTGAGCATGTAGGTGATCGCGTACTCTCTGCCGGCTTCCATATGGGCGTGTTCCGCTCCCCCGGCGGCGTTCGCGATAGATATGGGATTCGAGGGGTTGTTGTACCATGTGACCTGTGGCGAAAGCAGCTCTATGAGCTTGTCGACGTCCTGTTCGGTACAGCCCGCCACGTTGCTGTTGAGCCGGATCCTGATCGTGCCGCATTCGGGCTCCGCCATGGCAAGCGGCGCAAGGCAGCAAAGCATCACGCTTAAAACAAGCAAAACGGAAATCAGTTTTTTCATGTTATTTTCCTCCCTGAATAAACTGTGAATTTAAAACGGTTACGTTTATCTATCTATTCTGATACGACCGGTTCTGATAAAAACTCCGTCATTTTCGCACTGCGTTTCAAAACGGACGACCGGCGTATCATCTCCGGATACGGAAATTCCTATTTCATATTCGCCCGGGATAATATTGTTATTTGTCAATACGGAAAATTCAGCCATATTATCGCCCGGCAGCCATTCCCGGACGTCGACGTCCGTCACGAAGTCATAGACTCCGCCTTTGCCGCTCAGACGCAGCCGCAGAGGGACAGCGTTATATATAGGCGCGACGCCGCGGTTTTCCACGCGCATACGGAACGCCAGCTCATCGCCGGGATCAGCGGAGTCCGGATAAGAGAACTCCCGGAGATGGAAATGATATCCCATCCTGCGAAGCCAGCCATCGATCCTGCCGCGCCATTTTTCGGGTATCGGGAATGATTTTGCGTTGAAGGTACTGACGTGC
>JAILQN010000316.1 GCA_024699005.1 Clostridia bacterium | reverse complement strand
GACGTCTGCGGCGAAGTTGAACACAACGACTCCCATACCTTCACAGACGGCGATCCCATCGCTCATACATTCACAAAGGCGGAAGTCAAGACGGACGCACTGAAGAGCGCCGCCACCTGCACGGCGTCGGCAGTTTACTATTACTCCTGCGACGTCTGCGGCGAAGTTGAACACAATGACTCCCATACCTTCACAGACGGCGATCCCATCGCTCATACCTTCACAATTGCTGAGGTCAAGGCGGACGCGTTGAAGAGCGCGGCTACCTGCACGGCGTCGGCAGTTTACTATTACTCCTGCGACGTCTGCGGCGAAGTTGAACACAACGATTCTCATACCTTCACAGACGGTAATCCCATCGCTCATACCTTCACAAAGGCAGAAGTCAAGGCGGACGCGCTGAAGAGCGCCGCCACCTGCACCGCGTCGGCAGTTTACTATTATTCCTGCGACGTCTGCGGCGAAGTTGAACACAACGATTCCCATACCTTTACAGACGGCGATCCCATCGCTCATACCTTTACAAAGGCGGAGGTTAAGGCTGACGCTCTGAAGAGTGCTGCCACCTGTATGGATGCGGCTGAGTATTATTACTCCTGTTCTGTATGCGGTGAAGTTGAACGCAACGACGCTCACACGTTCACGAGCGGCAATCTTGATTACACCAATCACGCTACCACTGATACCGTCTTACTTCGTTATATGGCTCCCGGCTATACTTTCATGGGCTACACCGGCGACACCTGCTGCGCAGCATGTGAGCACATAATTGTTTCAGGCTCTGCGAGCGCGAAACTTGATATAGACGATAACGCTATAGTAACGGCCGCGAAAGAAGCGTCTGCCGAAGCTGCAGCCGATCCGGATCTGTACGATGCGGCGGCTGTAACGGCGCTGAACAATAAACTCACTGCTCTTGATAATGCGCTTGCGATCGACAATAACGACGAAGCTGTGCTTGCGATCATCGACGAGCTTGAACAAATCGTGGCGAATATGGGCGCAAGCGTGCTCTATACGCTGACCGTTAACGAGGACAACGGCACTGCCGAAACAGAACTCAGACGCATTTCCGGCGCAACCGAAGATCTCGGAACACCGGAGAAGGAAGGTTATGTTTTCAAGGAATGGACGGTCACCGCAGGTTCAATCAACGGCACGGTATATACCTTCGCCGCCTCAGATGCAACTGCTACCGCTGTTTATACGGTAAAAACGTCCGACACCGTCAGCGCAGCCGGGGCGATCCTTAACGACGCCGCGCATTACGATGACGATTACCTTACCGCGCTGCAGAACAAACTCGATGAACTCGCCGCCGTAGATGCGACCGATCCCGCGAATAACGCCGAAGTGAAAGCTCTTGTGGACGCGATCGACGGACTTGTCTCTCAGGCAGATAATAACCGCGCGTGGACCGTGACCTTTAAGGTAGACGGCGAAGTTGTGAAGACCGAAAAGGTCAAAGAGGGCGATTCCGCTACCGCACCTGCTCAGGCAGAATACGTCAATAACGGTGAGAACCACAAAAAATTCTCCGGCTGGACCGGCGATTATACGAACGTGTCCGCCGATATCGAGATAACAGCGAGCTATCAGACCGAAGTTCATAACTGGGTTGACGGCGAAATCACGCTTGCTCCCACATGCTCCGAAACCGGCAAACAGGATCAGAGCTGCGTCTGCGGTGCAACAAACGAGAAGACGCTTGAAACGGATTCCGCCAACCACGCAGATTACGGCACGACCGTAGTGAACGCCAGAACTGCAAAGTGCAACCTTGACGGCTACACCGGCGACACGATCTGTGCGCGCTGCCACGCGGTTCTTACCGCAGGCGAAAACATACCAAAAGAGACTGTCGCTCATAGCTACACGAAAGCCGACGTCAAAGACGAGGCTCTGAAGAGCGCAGCCACCTGTACGAGCGCAGCTGTATACTATTATTCCTGCGAAGTATGCGATGCCGTTGAAGCGAACGGTGATCATACGTTCACAGACGGCGATCCCATCGCTCATACCTTCACAAAGGCGGAAGTCAGGGCGGACGCGCTGAAGAGCGCTGCCACCTGCACCTCGTCGGCAGTTTACTATTACTCCTGCGACGTATGCGGTGAAGTAGAAAATAACGACGCTCATACCTTTACAGACGGCGCCCCCATCTCCCATGACTACACCAAGGCTGAAGTCAAGGAAGCCGCTCTGAAGAGCGCCGCCAGCTGCACGGCACCGGCAGAATACTATTACTCCTGCACGATGTGCGGTATCGTTGAATCAGACGATGAACATACGTTCACGGACGGCGATTCTCTCGGACATAGCTGGGGCGCGGGCGTCGTCACCACTCCCGCGACTTATGACGCGGAAGGCGTGAAGACGTATACCTGCACGGTCTGCGGCGACACAAAGACCGAGCCCATCCCGAAACTTGACTCCGTATCCGACGCCACAACGGTCAAGGATATAGTAAAGGCCGATTACCTTTACAGCCTTGATACCGATGCGAGGGTCTATTACAGCCCGAATTCCGGCGTCAACGCCACCGACATCCTTGCTGCAGATATATCTCACAGGAACAACTACGTCGAATACAGCATCGCGATCCTCGATTCCGGCGGCAACGGCAAGGCGCTCTCCGACGCGGTCTGGGTAGCTGTTCCCCTTGATCCGACATATTACGGACAGGACACCTTCGACGTTTTCATCGTCACCGAAGACGGCGAACAGACCGTAGACGTCTTCTATGTAAACGGCGGTTACGTTTATATCAAGACGAGGACCTGCGGAACATTCAGGGTAAGGAACACTGAGCCATCAGCTCATGACGGTTATCGCTGCAGTTTCTGCAACACATATGAATCCGTTGTGAATAACGAGAATTCGTTCTTCCTTTATAAGTTCATTATCACGATAATCCACTTTATCGTCCATGCCTTCAGTTCTTTATTCAGATTTTAATTTAATATAAAAAGAGGTATCAATTATGTTAAAACTCAAAAAAGCATGCGTACTTTTGCTTTCACTTGTTCTCTGTCTGTCAATGACTTCCTTAGCTTTCGCAGATGAGGAATGGCCCAGCCCACTTGAGTCCGCTACGACTGTCAAGCAGATCGTAAACGAGAAATTCATCTATGAAAACGATACGGATACAAGGCTTTACTATGACCAGTATTCGGGCATAGACAAGTCCGACCTTGTACTTGCATACGCCACTCAGAACGGCTCTTACGTGGATTACAGCTTCGAGATCAAAGACGCTGACCGCAACCTCAAACAGCCGACCGGCGTCATCTATATCGTTTTTCCGTTCCCGCCGACCTTCTATACCATGGATAATTTCAAGGTTTACGACGTGAGTGAAGACGAAACGACCAAGCCCACGGAGACATATTTTATAAACGGCGACTATGTTTATATCAAAGCAACATCTACCGGGACATACAGGCTTGTTGATGAGGATTATCAGGCTCCGTTCAGATGTGACCTCTGCACGGAATACGAACAGATTACAAATAATGACAACGTCAATGCAATTTATAAGTACCTTATCTCCATCATCCACTTCATCGTTCACAATGTGACGGCCCTTGTCCGCCCCAGATAACATATCAGAGGTTATATTATGGCAACTAATGTAAAAGAGTATTCATTCAAATCAACTTCCGGTCTAGCGGATATTTACGCGAAGTCCTATGCGCCCGCCGAAGGCGATGTCAAAGGCGTCATCCAGATCGCCCACGGTATGGCGGAGCATCACGAGCGTTACGAATGGTTCGCGTGTCTTCTCTGCGACGCCGGTTACGCTGTATTCATCAACGACCATCTCGGACACGGCAAGTCCGTCACGAACGACAGAGAGCTGGGCTTTTTCGGCGACAGGGACGGTTATCTGTTCCTTGTGGACGATATGCACATTCTCACCGGGATCGCAAAAAAGGAATATCCGGGCAAACCGTTCATCCTGTTCGGCCACAGCATGGGCTCTTTCCTTGCCAGACTCTACACCGAGATGTACGGCAATGAGCTGACCGCCGCCGTGTACTGCGGCACCGCAGGCTCCAATCCAGCCGCCGATATGGGCGTTGCACTCATAAACGTAATCGAGAAAGCAAAGGGCAATCACTTCCGCTCCTCGTTTATCAACAATATCGCGTTCGGCACCTATAACAAACGCACCGAGCAGCGCACGCCTTTCGACTGGCTTTCGCGCGATAACGCCGTTGTGGATAAATATATCGCAGACAAATACTGCGGCTTCCTGTTCACAACAGCCGGTTACCGGGATCTGATGAAGCTCCTGAAAGCCGTCAACCGCTCCGACTGGTATACCGCCGTCCCCGCTGACCTTCCGATCTATCTGATCGCCGGTTCCGAGGACCCCGTCGGCGCTTACGGCAAGGGCGTCACCGAAGTTTACAGCACGTTGCTCGATTCCCTTCACACCGACGTGACTGTCAAACTCTATCCCGGAGATCGCCATGAGATACTCAATGAGCTTGACAAAGACACTGTCGTTGCGGATCTTATCGCCTGGATCGATTCAAAGATCTGAACCGTTAACAAAAATCTGCCGGCACGCAGCCGGCGGATTTTTTATGCTTTATCGTATTTATTCTGAAGATGCGAGTCCTGCCGCCCTTCCCGTTGACCATGCTATCTGCAGGTTATACCCTCCGGTAACTGCGTCAACGTCGATAATCTCCCCTGCGAAATACAGGTTCGGCACTATCTTTGATCTCATCGTCGACGGGTCTATCTCTTTTACGTTAACGCCTCCGGAGGTGACCACCGCCTCGTCTATGGGGCGTTTGCCTTTTACGTTTATCCTGAAATTCTTTATTACGTTCGCAAGCTCCCTGCGCCCTGCTTTTGTTACGGAGTTGATCTTGACCTGCGGATCGATCCCGGACATCCTGACCACTACGGGAATGATCTTCGCAGGCAGAAGCTTTGAAAGTGCATTTTCAAAATCCCTGTTTTTAAATTCGTCAAAATCCCTCAGCAGGCGTTTATCAAGCTGTTTTTCATCAAGACCGGGCTTCAGGTCAATAAAGATTTCATGATCGTCAGACTCCGTCATCACAGCTGACGCGCTCAGAATCATAGGTCCGCTCACTCCGAAATGCGTAAAAAGCATCTCCCCGAAATCCTCATAAACGAGCTTATATCCGTCGCGGTATAACTTCAACCCGACGTTTTTAAGCGACAGTCCCTGAGCCTGACCGGTATATTCGTCGTCTGTCTCCAGCGGCACCAGCGATGCCGAGAGCGGCGTAACGGTATGTCCGCATTTTTCCGCAAGCATATAGCCATCCCCTGTCGAACCTGTCAACGGATATGATTTCCCGCCTGTGGCGATTATGAAACTATCGGCGCAAAACCTGTTGCCGTTTTCGTCAGAGCAGTATGACACAAGCCCCTCCGATAAACCGATATCGGTTATCCTCGCGTTGTTTATCTCCGCACCGGAGCCTGTCACGTATTTTCGCAAAGCGTCTACGATATCCACGGCTTTATCGGATACGGGAAATACTCTGTCCCCGCGCTCGATCTTAAGAGGAACTCCCAGCTCCTCAAAAAAATCCATCACGTCAGAAGGCATAAATCGAGAAAACGAGCTGTACATAAACTTTCCGTTATGTACGCACGCTTTCACAAGTTCGTTAACAAGTGTCTTGGAATTCGTGACGTTGCACCTGCCCTTTCCCGTGATCATGACCTTACGGCCGATCCTGGGATTGCGTTCAATGAGCAGGACATGTTTCCCATGTTCTGCTGCTGTTCCGGCTGCCATGCAGCCCGCGGCGCCGCCGCCTATAACAATCACATCATATTTCATAATAACTGATCCCATATTTTCTTTTCAGATATCCGGTCTGACCTGTGCTATAACGGCGCAATAAACAGCCTCCGCGTCATAGAGTTTAAGCATCTTGGAGCACTCCTCAAGAGTTGAACCGGTAGTAAGGATATCGTCCACCAACAGGATTGTTTTGCCCGGTACAGAGAACTTGTCGACCGGCTCAAAAACACCGAATACGTTTCCTGTGCGTTTGATACGCGGCATAGAATGCTGACGTGGCGAATCATAGAGTTTTGTAAGTATTTTTTCTACAGGCAGCCTCATATATATACCGACGGCACGGGCAAGCAGCTCACCCTGATTATAGCCTTTTTCGAGCATATCATTCTCCGTCTGAGGGACAAATGTTATCAGGTCGAACCCTACATCACCAAAAGTCTCTTTGCACGCTCCGGCTACTGCCTGCGCCCAGAAACCTGTTGTTTCTGTGTTTTTAGTATATTTCCAGTTCAATACACCGGTTTTGCACTCTTTCTGATAAAGAAAAGCCGACGTCACGCCGTCCCACCGGCGTGAATTACGTTTACAAAAGCACTCGTCAAGCGGCATTCCGCAGGATACGCAGCGATCGCCCTTCAGAAACCGGTTGTTCAGACGGCAGGACGGACACACACTCTCTAGCGGGGTTAGCACTTCGCCGCACATCGGGCAGCGCGGAGGAAACAACAGATCAAGCATTTAGTATAAGGTATGATTCAGCAAATGGAAAACAGCCGTGTTTCGCCCGTTTTCATACAGACTGTCTGGAGTTTGTCACATGGGCTTACAGAGCTTTCATCCATCAGATCAACGAGAGAAACGGCCTGCGTAAAAAGCAGGGATTTTTTTCCACCCTCGGGTGAATGAATAACAAGATAGTTTTTGTTCACGTAAACAATGTCATCTGTCTCACAGTAAAGATGAACTCCGGCGTTTTTACAGAAAAGACGCAGCTCTTCCGATGTAAATGCTGTTTTAAGCTCAGAATTCACAAGATACGGAATATTCGCCTTCCGGCAGGAAGACAAAACACGCTTAAAAGGATCCGACGGTAAAACCGTAATAAAAACAACAGCTCTGTATTGTTTATATACTGTCCCAAAATCACTTATGTCAAAGATATCGTAAGGAGCGCCCATATAACCGAGAGCTTTTCGTTGACCGCAGATCGCGCTGCGATACGCGCAGTCCGTCATTTCCGAATAGGCATTTTCATCAATAAACACGGCAATCTGCGCAACAGACGTTCTGTCGGCAGCATTAAAGGACTCCTCATATATCTCGCGGAAACGACGCATCTCTCCCATCAGGACCGGATCGTCATACCAACCGCCCCACATATCGAACCACCAAAAGCCGTTCCCCTTTACAAGCTGCCTTCCGAAAGCCTTTCTGATCTGAGAAACAGCGGTGCAAGCGTCGCCTGACCCCTGCCATATCTGACCGCGAATATGGTTCTTCGGGTCATATTCAGGCGCCGCTTCGCCCAGAGGCCGGGTAAGGTGCGTTCTGATATCACACTCCTGCATGCAAAGCTTACCATGCAGCCGCACGGAAGACGCCGGATACATCTCCGTAAAATCCAAAGCCGGACTCCTTACGCCGAGATATGAGCACGGTGAACATATAAAATCCACGTCCTCACATTTCAAAACATCCGTCAGAGCGTGCGTACCCCAAAACGGCGAAGTGACCTCTAAAGAATATCCGTAAAACACTCCGACAGCTGTTCTGCCGCTTGTTTTCTGTTTTGCGACACCGGCAAGATAAGAAATAACCTCAGAAACCCGCTTGTTTGAGTATCGCAGATAAAGCTCCAGATTGATATCTCCGTGCAGACACCCGGCGTTTTTTATCAACGACATATCCGGCAATCCGAGATAATGCGTATCGGGAAACTCCTTTTCAAAATAACGTCTGTAACCTCTGTCAGACGCGACTGAAAGTCCGCCGTTCAGATCGAAATGAAACCACTCTTCGGTATTGCCGTCGGCCAACTGCAATGCCGCGATATGAGGAGCGTAAGGCGCTTCGTTAATATGTTCAATAAAGGCAATCAACAGCCCGGCACAGTCATGAAGCCAGATATCCGAAAAGAAAGATTCCCTCTCATGCGTGCCGTCAAGCTCGTCCGGATGATCCCGGATCCACCAGAGAGGCATTGACATATTGATCCTTGGTATGATCCAGGCATCCTGGCAGCAGCAGAGTATCTGCCTGACGTTTTCGTCAAATACCGAATAATCCGGAGCGTTCCGATCGTCAAATATTCCCTTATGAAAGGGCTTCATTTCCCTTGTCTTGCTGTTTATCCACCGTCCTGCAAACAGGACGGGAAGGGAGAAAAGTCTGTAACCCGCTTCTGCAAAATCGGAATAGTGCCCCCGCCCGAAAAGATAAGTCATATAAGCAGCCGCCGGAAACGGCTTACCGTTTATAAACAGCGTCGGTACTCCGCCGTGCATCTTCACACAGGATCGGGCTCCCCTGTATTCGCAACCGGATTTTTCGGTGTTATTCAATTTATTTTCCCCCTGATCTACAAGGACGATTATAGCTCAACGACTATAAAAAATCAATTCATATTTATATTTCACTTAATATCTTGCATTTTATACATAATTATAGTAAAGTATATATAAGATGAAATCATGCAGGAGGTTCGATCATGAAACGCACCACAACAAAAGTACTTTCACTTTTCCTCTCGTTTCTTTTATTGTTTTCCATAATCCCTATTCAGCTTACAGGCGGAGCGGCGGATAACCTGCTTGCCGGCGACGTGAATCGGGACGGGAAGGTTGACGCCTCGGACGCGCGCCTTGCCCTTCGGTCCTCAGCAAAGCTGGAAACACTTACGGCAAACCAGATTAAATGCGCCGATACCGACGGGGACAAAAAGGTACTTGCCAATGACGCGAGAAAGATACTTCGAACCTCGGCAAAACTTGACAAGCTCAACCCCGTCAAACCCGTTCAGTTTTACGAACGTCCTCTCTCCGCCGATGCGCTCAGCAAATACCAGCCTAAATCCAAAGATTATGAGGTCCAGTTCCTGGTAAATTATTCCACTGATGTGGCGGAGCACGTTATTCTGGACGATTATTACGAGATAGAGATCAACGCGAATCAGCAGCTTACTGAATGGCAGAAACAGCATTACGTAGGAGTCGTTTTCAACGAGGACGGCACGCCATTCTTCTATTTCCCGGATCCGAACAAACTGGAGGAAGGAATCGTAAGCTTCAAGGTCCTGCATTTCAGCGACGCCGGTATAGCAAAGTTTTCGGATGATAAAATGATAGACGCGTGGTGCGAGCGCGCCGCGGCTCAGGACGTAACCAGACGTATCAGTGAGGAAGAGCTCAAACCAGGCCTGAAGGAAATGCTGAAAGACGCCGGGCTCGGCGATAATCAATATGCCGGCGCCATAGTCCGGTATATCCTTGATCATGATACCAGAGGAGAGATACTCACCGCCGCGGCAGACGGGGATATGAAGAAGCTTAAGTCTAAAGTTGCGAATCTTGCCGGCGAATACGTCTTCGGAAAGGTATTCACCGGCGAAGACGACGCGATCCTCGGTCAGTCCATGGGCGATCACGCAGATATGATCCGCGATGGTATCAAAAACCGCAACTACGCCGAAATGACGATAGAGATCGTTAAGAACATTGAATCGAATATGCTCCCGCCCGTCAATTACGCGAGAAAATTTGCAGATCTGACCGTAAAACTTGCAGATATATGGGCGGACAACGCAATGAACGAGGAGTACGAGAACTTCAAAAAGCTCGGCGGTAACAGAATAACCGACGGCGACTGGGATACCTGCTACATACATATGTACGGGGCGACTCACTGGCTCAAGAAAAAAGGTCTCGGCTCGAGAGAAATCAAGGACCTGTTCATAAAGCGTTTTGAAAACGAGGCAAAGATCCAGAAACAAAAGGAAGAAATGAAAAAACAGGTGGATCTTTGGGAAGATCTCAACCTGGTCAGCACCCAGTACTGGGATATGAACCACGGGTTCACTGATATACCGCCTGTTATGGAACGTCTCAACTCTCTGCGCCGCATCAAAGCATCGCTGAAGGAAATGCTGACCGTAAACGGCAAAGTCAAAATAGGCAAAGGCTATATGACGGAAGAGGACTTTCTGAATGATGCAGTCTTCGAGTGGGTCACGAACGGAAAAGCGAACCGCGACAAATTCTATGAATGGCTGCGCAAGCATGGCATCTATCGTGATGATACCGGAGAAATCAGAGACTTTGCCTGGGTATTGGTTGAGACCCGTGTTGATTACGCTGATACTGTTTATCCCACAGAACCCGGCGGCTATACGTACGCGTACGAAGCGACGCCCGGAAACCATTCCAATTCCACCTCATACGGTAACGGAAACAGCTATCAGTTTATCAGATTCAACGCCACCTGTACCACGCCGCCGGACATCATTTATCCCAATAACAGCGTAACGCTTAAGATGACTCTGAAAACAACGGATAAAGGGAAAGATCTCGGCTTGTCTGCGACCGCCAGCGTACGCCGCGATCAACCCGGCTTATCACGTCTCAGCACGGGCACCGGTCATTCTTTATTCAAATCCACAAAAGACAAAAGCACAACGAGCATCAAGGTCCAGTCCCCCGGCTTGTTCGATAAGGATCCTGTCACCAGCGCTTCTCTGACAGTGTTCCATACGTTCGGCGGACCGGAAGACGAAAACCCGAAGACCACGGACGACGGCGGTCAGAGGATAGCCATATACTTCAACGCCTGCGGCGCTCAGACCGTATGGGTATATGAATGGAAGCCGGTAGCATAAACCAACAGAATCAAAGAGAGGGCGGTTTCTCACAGAACCGCCCTCTGTTTATAAATGATTTAAAACCCAAGGTTATCGTTCACAAGTATCACAATGATGCGTCCGGGATGCCTTGAAAACCGGGTGATAAGGAACTGGCAGCAGATCGTATCCGGAGACTTGCAGTCCATACATTTGCCTGTTTTGGAGCAGGGTGTTGACAGACCGAACCGCTGAACGTTTATGGGCGCTGCAACGTTACGGGCTCTCTTCATGGCGCTGTCTGTATCCGGGCAGATCTTGTTCATTCCCACGATGCATAAAACGTGCTTCGGGCCCTGAGCTATGGCAGAGACACGGTTGGAGTTGCCGTCGATATTCACCATAATTCCGTCGTCTGTCATTGCGTTAGCGCTTACCAGGAAATAATCGGCGTCATATCCGTCAAGCATAGCGGCGCGTTTGTCCTCATATGCATCCCTGTCTATAAAGCGGTAATCCCCGTTCTTTACGGCATCCACAAGGCCTATTTCATTCGCGCTCATAGCTCCGCCCATAGTTACGCTGCTGCCCTCCGGAATGATCTCCAGTGCGAGCTTTAAAGCGTCTTCCTTAGTTTCCGCATAGTAACCCGTCATATTGCGGCTTTCAAGCCCCTTTATGACCTTCTGCGCCAGCAGCGCATTTCTTTTTGTTATCATTTCATTCATAACCGTCAGAATAATCCTTTCAATCTGCTTATAAGATTTCTGAAAAACTGAATTATACGCTGAAAAAGTCCGCGTATACCCGTTCGTATCGTGCCTGTCAGCGCGTCAATATCGATCTCCCATATAGTGTCGAACGGTTTTTTCGCGGGTTTCTCACCGTCACCGCCCATATAATGATAACAGGCGCTTTCGGAAAGAGTATAAAGCCTGCCATCAATTATATCCACGTCTTCGCACGCCGGGAGCGCGGAGACGGATGCAGTATTCTTCTTTATGACCTGCCCGGCGTCATAATCTACGTCCGCGATCCAGAGAGTTCCATCCGCGTTCCTGCCGTATGAGGCCGAAAGATACGCTTTATCGTTGGTCAGGTACGCTCCCTGTACGTCGGAGATACTGTCCGGAATATGCAGCGTGTGAGCCGGCGTGATGAAATCACCGCCGTTAGTCAGATTGCTCCATTCTTCCTCTGAACTCCCGCCCGAGAGCGGAAAGCAGAGCAATACGGCGCCGGATTCCTCAGAGGCTCGCCTGTCATAGCTTGAATTACCTTCATGATAGAAATTACCAGTCCAGAGCATTCCCGCATCAGCGCCGGCGAATGAAGTGTTCGCGCCGTTCATGAAAGCCGCCGCATCCGCCGTTCCCGATATGGTAAGATCCACCGAGCTTCCGTCCTTCACATTAAGAGCGGAAAGCGGGATATACGATATTGTGCTGTTGTAGTCCGCGATATAGAGATTGTACCGGCTCACAGCGATACCGCCGAAATGAGAGTTCGCTGTATTTCCGGAAGCCCTGTAGATATGATATTCCGCAATAACGTTTCCGGTCGTCCTGTCAAGAGCAAATATCACGCTTCCGCGGTCGGCGTGGCTGTAGGCGGAGATCAGAACGGCGTTCATTTCCTTATAAACAGCTATGCCCTGCGGCACCATATCGTCCTCTGACGATAAGCCCGGGATACACAGATCGGCATTGCCGGCGGTTCCGTCCAGCGCTTTTCCGCAGCGGTTGTAATAATTGCCCGAAGCCTTGGAGTTGCTATTTTCGTAATCAGCTACGACATGGTTCTGGTTGTACTGCGCCGGCGCCGCAGAACAGATGAGAGAAAATACAGCGAGTAAAAATGCAAAAACTATCGCAGAGAAAGATTTAAGGCAACACCGCACAAAAACGGTTTTATTATTTTTGTGATAAAGCTGGTATTATCAGCGATAATGTAGTATAATAAACATATGAACAACAAGCAGATCAGTTTCGCCGTATTCTGTGACGAACTCGCGAAAGTAAA
>JAILQN010000236.1 GCA_024699005.1 Clostridia bacterium | reverse complement strand
GTTTTCTCCCGCCAGTATGCAGACGCCGGTGTAAACCGTATGCGTTTTGCCGGAGAGCCTGCGCAGCATCTTCGCGGCGTCGGCTTCGTCCTCCGGTTTGCCGAGTATCCCGCCGTCCACGGCCACGACGGTATCGGCGGCAAGGATGATACCTTCGTCGCAGGCTGCGCGCGCAGCGTCCGCTTTTCGTCCGGAAAGCATAAGCACCGCGCCGGAAGGGGTGATGCCCTCCGGAAGCGTTTCGTCGCAGTCGGTTTTCACGACCTCAAAATCAAACCCTGCGAGGGTCATCAGCTCGCGACGTCTTGGCGAGCCGGAAGCAAGAATTATTTTCATTACTTAGAACTTTGAACTTGGAACTTGGAACTTGGAACTATAACCTCCGCGCTTCCTCTATATCTTTTTCAACCTGTCTTTTCAGTTCGTCAACCGAGTCAAACTTCCGTTCGGGTCTTAAGAATCTCAGAAGCGATACCCTGATCTTTCTGCCGTACAGATCGCCGGAATAGCCGTCGATATACGTCTCGCTCGACGGGGCGTCGCTGCCGACCGTCGGACGTACGCCGACGTTGGTCACCGAACCGAAGGGTTTCCCGTCGACCTCGGTCAGGGATCTGTACACGCCGAATCCCGGCAGGCAGAACCCCTCCGGGAAACGCTGGTTGATGGTGGGGAAGCCCAGGGTCCGGCCGCGCGCCTGTCCGTGTTCCACGACAAGATTATAGGAATAAGCCCTGCCGAGCATTTCGCCCGCCGCCGTCACGTTGCCCGCGGCGATCGCCTCTCTTATCCTTGTGGAGCTGACGGGGGAGCCGTCGTGATCGACTTCGTCCGCGATACCGACGTCTATGCCGTATTCACCGCAGATCGTCCGGAGCGTTTCCGCGTTTCCCTCTCCGCCTTTGCCGAAACGGTAATTGAAGCCGCAGGAGACAAAACCGGCGTTGAGACGGTCTTTCAGTATTTTTGAAACAAAATCGCGCGGGGACATATCGTGTATCTCGGCGAAGTCTATGCGGACGGGTTCTGCGCCGAGGGAACGTATTATCATATCTTCGTCCGCGGGATCGATGATCGCGCCGGGCGCCGCGCCGTTCAGCACCTTCTGAGGATGCTCCGAGAACAGCAGGACCAGACTTCTGTACCCCGTGCCGAGAGCCTTTTTTATAACGCTCATATGCCCGAGGTGCAGACCGTCGAAGGTGCCCAGAGCTGCGGCTGTTTTTCCGTTTTTCAGGCGCAGATCGGAAAGGGCTTCCTCACCCATGGTCTTTACGGCGGTCAGTTCGTTCCCGCCGAGCCTCGCCAGTCCAAGGAATACCCTGCCCGGGGAAAAGACCCTGTATTCCCCGTCCGGCTCCTTGCCTTTCAGGCGCGCCCGGTCTATGGCGTTACCGTTTGCGAATCTGAACGACTGTGCCTGAGTCAGAATGATCTCACCGAAGTCCGTGAACATCGAATCGATCGGAATCAGGATACCGGCAAGACTGTCTTTCTCGCTTATTTCATCCGGAGTGCGGGCATTCTCAACGGAAAAGCCGTTTGAATACGTCCGACGCAGAGCGGTCATGCATGCGCCGCAACCGAGCTTTTCGCCGATATCGGAGATAAGCGAGCGGATGTAAGTGCCGGAGGAACAGCTGCAGTCAAAACTCCACCCGTCGCCGGCCCCGGTTATATTGTCGATGGAATATATCTCAACGTCGCGGGCCTCACGCTCGACCGTCACGCCGCGTCTCGCAAGTTTATAAAGCCGTTCGCCGTCTTTTTTGAGGGCGGAATACATCGGAGGGACCTGTTTTATCCTGCCCTCAAACGATTTAATAACCGCCCTGATCTCATCGGGCGATACGGTAACTTCTTTTTGCGAGATCACTTCGCCCGTTATATCGAGCGTGTCCGTGGTTATCCCGAGCCTGAAACCAGCCGAATATCTCTTGCCGCAGTCCGGCAGCAGGTCGATAAACGCCGTCGCTCTGCCGACTGCGGCAGGCAGCACTCCCGACGCGAGCGGGTCCAGCGTGCCGGTGTGGCCGACCTTCTGTCCGCGGGAAAGTCGTTTGACAGATCCGAGAGCCTTAAAAGAGGATATCCCGACGGGCTTGTCTATAATTATGAAACCGTTCATTTTGGCAGATACTCTTTCGCCGCTTCCGTGACCTTCGCCAGCACCTCCTGCGCGGTCCCGTACAGGGTGGCGCCTGCGGCGTTTTTATGCCCGCCTCCGCCTAAGCGCGAAGCGATCTCGCAGGCGTCGACGTTGCCGTTTGTCCGGTAGGACACTTTGAATTCGCCTCTTTTGCGCTCTTTAAGAGTTATCCCTATAATGACTCCTTCTATTTCCCGCGGGAGGGACGATATGTTCGTGCATTCATCTTCCGTCGCGCCGGTCTGCTCATAGAAATCCCTCGGCAGAACGATCGAGGCGATCCTGCCGCCGCATTCAAAGCGCAGACCCGCCATCGCCAGTTTTTCCATCTCCAGCAGTGCGCGGGACTTTGTTTCGAACTGCGCGCGGTTGATTTCCGCCATATCTATTCCGGTTTCGGCAAGCTCGGCAGCCGCCCGGAGAGTCGCAGCAGTGGTGTTCGCGAAGCGGAAGCAGCCGGTGTCGGTGGAAATCCCCACGTACAGGCACTCCGCGATCCTGCGGGAGATGTTCACGCCCATTATTCTGAGTATCCTGAACAGAAGCTCCGACGCCGCGGCGGCGCCGGGATCAAGGCAGGTAAGATCGGCGTACTGAACGTTGGATTTGTGATGATCTATCGCGAGGTCGATATGCGTTTCCTTTGTAAAACGGGAGCCTTTTACGCCTAATATGGCGCTGACGGCGGTATCGACCGCGACAATATACGGCGGATCTTTGAAATCGCGCCGTTCATTATTAAGTACGAAGGGGACGTCTCCTTCGCAGAGAAAACGGTCCCGTTCGGGTATTTCCTCTAAAAAGACCTCGACCCTCTTGCCCAGATCCCCGAGCGCCCACGCAAGGGCAAGAGCCGTACCGCGCGCGTCCCCGTCGGGATTTTCGTGCGCTAAGATAATAAAGTCGCTTTTCTCGCCGAGTATTCTGGCTGTTCTTTCGGGTGATATGAGCATTTTGAAGCTTTCTTCCTTATCCATTGCACATTGCACATTGTACATTGCACATTATTCAACGTCGTCCTTTTCGATGGACGGATGAGCGCTGTTTGTCGAAACCGCCTCGTTATATCTCGCCCACATCTCGTTTCCTTCCCTGACGGAATCGTCCGGGATGAATCTGAGTTCCGGAGCTTTGCGGATATAGAGCCGTTTCCCCAGCTCGCGGCGGATCATGCCCTCCGCGTGGGTCAGCGCCTCGCAGGCGGTCATCGCGGTCTCTATTCCCTCCATTGCGCTTACGTATATTTTGCCGTAGGACAGATCCGTCGCAAGCTCCGCCCGTACGACAGTCAGGAACTTGCCCGAAACGCGCGGATCCTTCATCTCGCGGATTATGGCGGTTATCTCGCGTTTTATATCCTCGCCGCCTCTTGCCTGTTTATATGTTGACATGATCGCTCGCTTTCATATTACCGTGATATCCGCGCCGAGTCCTTCCAGCTTGCTCACAACGTGTTCGTAGCCCCGTTCTATATATTCGATATGCGTGACCTCAGTCACGCCTTCGGCTGCAAGCCCGGCTACAAGCATGGCCGCGCCTGCGCGCAGATCCAGGGCCTCCACGCTGGCGCCGTGCAGACCCGACAGGCAGGCCTCGACCTTTATGTTTTTGTTGTCGTACTGTATTATCTTCGCGCCGAATTTCCGAAGTTCCCTTACGTAACCGAAGCGGGTGTCCCAGACCTCCTCGGAGACCTTGGAATCGGTGCCGCAGGTGGACAGGAACGCCGTCATCTGCGGCTGCATATCGGTAGGAAAGGCCGGATATGGCCGTGCGGTGATATTGGTGCCGGAGAGGGGCGTGTTCCCTGGGACGTAAACCCGGACCGTCTCTTCTATCTCGTCCTCTTCCACGCAGACGCCTGTGGCGGTCAGAGCGTCGGTTATCGGCCGGAGATGGGTGGGAATGACGTTGTAAAGAGTGACGTTTCCCCGTGTCGCCGCCGCAGCCGTCATGAAGGTGCCTGCTTCGATCTGATCGGCGATTATGGAATGACTTATGTTGCTGCGTCTCAGACTGTCCACAGTTACTCCGTCTATGGTGATATTCTCCGTACCGGCGCCCATGATCCGCGCGCCGAGCTGGTTCAGAAAGCTTGCGAGGTCGACTATGTGCGGCTCTCTCGCTGCGTTCTGGATGGTGGTCCTGCCCGCGGCGAACGCCGCCGCCATCATGACGTTGATCGTGGCTCCTACGGATTCCTTGTCAAAGCTGATACGCGAGCCTCTGAGCCCGTTTGAACGGATGGTAACCCCGCCGCCGCCGCCTGCAAAATGCTCAAGCTCCTCGACTTCGGCGCCCAACCGCCTGAATCCCATTATGTGCAGGTTGATGGGACGTGATCCGAATGCGCATCCGCCCGGCATGGCGACGTCGGCGGTGCCGAAGCAGCCCAGAAGAGCGCCGAGCAGATAATACGACGCTCTGCACGTGCCGGTGAGCGCGTGACCTATGGGATGAGGCCTGACGCCTGACGTGTCGATAACAAGCTTATGCTCCGGACCGTTGTACTCGATGACCCGCGCCCCGAGGAATTTCAGGATGTCCAGCATCGCGTGGACGTCGCTTATATCCGGAACGTTGTCAAGAGTCACGACCCCGCGCACGAAGATCGTGGCGGGCAGTATCGCGACGGCTGAATTTTTGGCTCCGCTTATTTTGACGTCGCCCGTCAGGGGCTTGCCTCCGCGGATAATGTATTTTCTGTCCATTTGTGTGTTGAGTATTGAGTGTTGAACTTTGGACTATGAACTATGAACTTGGAACTTGGAACTACTTTATGATCTCGTACGTATGCTCCAGCTCCTCATCCCATTCGCCGGTATAGAAGTTCTTGACTCTGACGAGGACTTCGTCCTCATATGCCTCGACTTCAAGACCCCAGCCGGTGCCGTGGTAGATCTCGTTGTCTCCGGAGCCCGCAAGCTCAGTCAGGCGGGGCAGGTTGACGCCGTAAACGCCTTCGGCGATATCGTCAAAGCTCCACTCCAGGAAGGGCATATGAGTATGCCCGTACAGGTAAAGCACGTTTTTGTAGCGGGAAATGACTTCCTCGAAATCGTAGTTGTCGTTTTCGATGTAATAGGATGGATAGTGGGTCATGATGAAGGTATAGTCGCCTTCGGCTGCGGCGGAATCGAGGCAGTCGATCAGCCACTCGAACTGCGCGTCGGTAAATACGCTCTCGTTGTCACCGTCGAATTCCTCGCCCAGGACTATGAACCTGAAGCCGCGTTCGTCGCGGAAGGTGTAATACGGTCTGTCGCCCTTGTCGCCGTAGAAAGCGTTGCGGAAACCGATATATCTCTGAAGCAGAGAGGCGGAATCGCCGGCGGAATTACCGGAATCGTGGTTGCCGTTGGCGATTATCGTCTTGTTCGCCCAGCCCGAGGCGGCCACGGCGCCGTGGAACAGCATGTTTTCAAAAACCTGACCGTTCATTGTGTTGTCGCCCAGGAAGGCGAGGTAATCATGCCCGTGTTCGTTGTTTTTAAGGGCTTTGAGGGAACCGGTAAATACCTTGTATCGCGCGGTGTTGTTGCCCTCCACGTGCACGTCCGAGAACACGGCGAAATTCATGACGCAGGCGTCCTTGTCCCGTACGTCGTATTTTTCGCTGTTCCCGGCGGGAATGAAAACCAGCATTACCGCGCACATCAGCACGGCGAAAACCCTGATGAAATAATATCTGAACATATCAAACCCTCCCCGATCACCTTTAACCTGTCACCTATTTATATCATATTACGGACAAATTATCAAGCGATATATTTATTATGTCTTTATAAAAATAAGAGCGAGCGCGATAAGCGTCTGAGCGGCGAAATACGTGCCGATATTGTGGTTTTTGAAAAGCTTGTCACGCCGCTGTTCTTCGGTGCCGAAGGTCAGAGGCACCATGGCGAAGTCCGAAAGCATAAAGAAGAACGTACCCAAAGTCAGCAGAAGCGCTCCTGCTTTGTTCCCCTCAAGCCAGAGAAGTCTGCTCAGAGCCGCGGCGGATATGAAGCTGCCGATCAGAAACACTGCGTAAACAAGCAGCAGAGGCAGCAGCTTGTTCGGGGCTTTGACGTTCCTTATCTTAAATGTGATAACGCATTCTGAGGCGAATATCACAAGCAGCGCGATTATCTCCCACAGCTCGATAAGACTCACGTTCGGGAACAAAGCGCGCTTTGTAAGGAGCCAGTTTACGAAGAACACGACGTGCGCTCCTGCGAAAAAGACCCCGCCGATAAGGAAATAAATATTTCCCTCTATGTGCAGCAGCAGATCTCCCACCCAGGACAGGCAGAGTCCGACGAGGACCAGAACGGCGAAGCGCGAGGTATTGCCGGCGTAAAGCATGCCGAGGACCGCGACGACGACGTACGCAGTGGCGCAGATCATTTTGCAGATCCGGGATCTGGTACTTATACCGGGGTGCTGATAATGCAGGAACAGCGGAGTGAAGACTGCCTCGGTAACGATGGCAATGCCGATAAGAATGCAGTATATCATTTCTGTTTCCTCTTGTATATAAAGATTTCGAAAGCGCAGACTGCGGCGACAGCGATGACCGCGGCGGCGATCCTGCCGGGAGTGACTGTCACGCCCGCTTTGCCTGTTTTCAGTTCGTCATAATCTCTGACGATGTTGTCTCTCGCCCGGTACAGCGCCGCGGCGGCGTTCTCCATTTCGGAGGCTGCGGCGCCGCCGTCCGACAGAAGGATTTCGGCGTCGGCTTTCGCCAGATCATATGCTTTCTTATATGAAGCATAGACGTCGGAGGTAAAATCCGGCAGCGTAAAACCGTTCACACAGCTGTCAAAAGCGGCGGCAAGAGCTTCTCTCGCGTTTTCGCATCTTTCAAGATATCTTTTCGCGCCGGGCACGTCGTCGGTCAAGATCATATTGAAGCCGCGGCAGAGCGCCTCGTCATACCAGACCTGGGAATCTGCGCGCAGTCTGCCGGAATTCTCGCCGTCCGTCAGATCCAGCATAAGACGGGAGTTCCCCGAGGCCGGAGCCGTGACCGCTTTTGAAAATGAAATGCTGTAGGGTACCCGGGACGCGAGCCAGAGTGATGAGATGCCGGCTTCGGCGGACTTTCTGACAAAGCTCCTTGCTCCGAAAACGACGTTGCCCTTGTGCCAGAGGCAGACTTCCGGTTTTGCATCAAGACCGCTCATCCATCCGGCAGTCTCGTCCGGCTTTACTCCTTCGAACTGGAATATCACCCTGTCAAGGTATTTGTCCTTAACAAGACCGTAAAGCGCGTCTCTGTTCTGCCACGCATCCGACAGCATCAGCATGCAGGAAAGATCCTCCCGCTCCAGCACGGAAAGCAGCGTTTCGCCGGAGGACAGAGTAAATCCGCCGTCTGCAGCCGTCTGCAGATCGATCTTTACTATGTCCGCGCCGAGCTCTGCGGCTCTCTTTACCGCGTCAAGGGAGTTTTCGGGGTATTCGCGCCTGTATCCTTTGTTTGATACTATCAACAGCCTTTCGCCCGGTCCGGCGTAGGTTTCGTAAACGGACGCAGACATCCCCCCCCCGTCGGCTTCAGCGCCGGCGGGCAGTATCAGCAATAATGAAATCACAGGCAGCAGCAATATCAGCGATATTACGCCCGTAACGATTCTTTTTATATCTTTATCCATATAAAATATAATATCACGGTTTATTTGTTTCGTCAATGCAAATCAGCCGATAAGATAAATAAATCGGATTTACCGAAACGGATTTCACCGAAATGGACTTCACCGAAATGGACTTCGACTAAATCGATTTCGGTGAAGTGATTGTCTGATAAAACATTTCGGCCGCACCGGTACCGCGCGTGCCCACACGCGCATCGAGCCTGCTATAGAAAAGAACAATTTAAGCAAAATAAAAAATGGATCGGTGTTCAGTCAGCGGGCACAACGCGCGTGTGGGCACGCGCGGTACCGGTATTTCCCT
>JAILQN010000315.1 GCA_024699005.1 Clostridia bacterium | reverse complement strand
TTTACTTTCGCGAGTTCGTCACAGAATACGGCGAAACTGATCTGCTTGTTGTTCATATGTTTATTATACTACATTATCGCTGATAATACCAGCTTTATCACAAAAATAATAAAACCGTTTTTGTGCGGTGTTGCCTTATATATCCCTTGTTGTTCAGCTCCATAACGGGCATGAACATGGCGAAAATAATGTCGGAGCCGATATTTCCCACGTAGTTCTGCAGAAGGCCAACTGTGATCCTGTCCCCGGGGTTCACGGTCTGCAGCGTGAGCATATTGTTCCGGGGCAGGCTGTAAATCGTGGAGAATGTCTCCTGGATGAACAGCACCACGAATACGAAAATGATCTTCTTCGGATCGTTGCCGGAACTGTTCCCCAGGAACATCGCGCCGGCGTACAGCACCGCGGTACTCAGGAAGTAAAGCGGCGCCGCGAGGACGATATACGGTCTCGCCTTGCCCCAGCGGGTTCGGGTACGGTCGTACGCAATACCCATCAGGGGGTTGTTGAGCACGTCGTAGATGCCGATCAGCATGAGGATCACGGTGACGTACGCCATGTCTATCTTCAGCACGTTGACGTAATACAGCGTGCGGTAGCAGTTCACCGCCGTAAGGATCTGGTTCGCAAGCTGCGCTACGGCGGGGAAAAGCATCTCCCGCGGGGTCAGCACTCCGGTGTGGAACATCCGTATGGCTATATCGCTGTACTTGCCGAGCCGATTCTTCCCCAGCGTTGCCGCGGAGTTGTCCTCCGCCGAGAAAACGCCCTCCACGAATTTTTTGACGTTAGTGTTTTTTTCTTTATTCTCATCCATTCAAACCACCTGTCACCTGTCACCTGTCACCTGTCATCTGTCACCTGTTACCTGTTACCTGTTACCTGTAACCTTACATATAAAATATGTTCTCCCCGTACTCCTCGAATATCCTCGCGTTATGCTCGTCGCCCCCGTCCAGATTCGCGCTCAGGAAAACCGGAGGCACAAAGCCGTCGTCCACCATCTTTTCCACGGCGTCTATGACAAGGGCGTTTATTACGGCGGCGCCCACCACGGTGGAAGTCGGGCCTATCCTCTCGGGCAGCCCCGGGATCTGTACGGACGTGTCGCCGATCTCCCCTTTGTTGTCTATCACAAGGTCGCAGACCTCAAAAAGCCGCTTTCCGGAGGGGTGGCGGGAACTCACGGAGGAGGAGTAAGCGAGGTTCGTGATGCAGATCGTCCTGACGCCCCGTTCCCTCGCCGCGTTCGCCATATCCACGGGGACGTTGTTCCTGCCGGATACCGAATGAAGGATGAGCAGGTCGCCCTCATGAAGTTCGTTTTGTTCAACTATCAGCTGCCCGACTCCCGGCGTCCTTTCGCATCTGCTCGTGTCGGTCACAGGGCGTGTATCGAGCATCAGATCCGGGTAAAAGATCGGATTCATGACTGCAAGTCCTCCGGTCCTGTAAAACACCTCTTCGGCGAGGATGCCGGCGTGGGAACAGCCGAACACGAATACGTTACGTTTCGCTTCGACGGTACCTGCGATCCATTCCGACGCGGTCCGGAGGATATCGGTCTGTTCTTCATAAGCCCGTCTGACGTTATCCGTCACGTTTGAAATATAGTTTCTGCCAAGCATGGTCATTACCCTTTTCAGTTCAGTTTTCAGTTCAATACAATCGTGATCTCAAAGTTCGACACTCAAAGCTCTATCACCGTCACGTACGGCCTGTGATCGGAGACGACGTGCGCCGGGATATCCGCGGAGAGGACCTTTATATCGCGGCTTGTGAACATATAGTCGATTTTGACATCCGGATTGTCCGAGGGATAACTCTTCTTTTCCCCGTCGAAAAGTTCCGCCGTATCGAACAGTCTTGCGCGGACGGGGTCCAGAAGCGGGTTATCGGGTTCGATATTGAAATCGCCCATAACGACGAACCTCTCGTCCCGGATCTGTTTCAGTACAGTGTCCGCCGCGTTCGCCGCCTCGTCGGGGTTCAGGCCGAAATGCGTCACGCTGACGTCAAGACCGCCGGCGACGTCTATTTTCGCGTTCAGGACGCTGCGGGTCTCGTAATAGCCGTCGTAAGCGGGAGCCACCGGATCGGGTATGCCGACGACGCCCGCGGAGATGATGGGATATTTCGAGAGTATCGCGTTTCCGTAGGGATTCACCCCGTCGATCAGCGTGGACTGCCCGAAATAATAGTTGTAACCCAGCATATCGCCCAGGGTCTTCGCCTGCTCGGTGTAGTCGGGATCGGGACCGTCTCCCCTGACCTCGTTGAGGCCGATAATATCCGCTCCCATGGCGCGGATCTCCGCGACGAAAGCGTCAAAATCGATCTCTTCCGTCACGTAGTTGAAGCAGTGCTGGATGTTGAAGCTCATTACAGTGATTTTCATAACTTTTCCTCCGGATATTATTTAGGTGTCAGGGGTCAGGGAGCAGGGGGCAGGGGGCAGGGGATAGTGCGTAGTGGATAGTGGATAAGCAAAGGGGGCAGGAGTCAGGGATCAGGGGTCAGGGGAATGAATATTGATAATCAAATGATCAACAACCTTAAAACTGATCACTGTTCCCTGACCGCTAAGCTTTGGAACTCGGAACTTGGAACTTGGAACTTAAACTACCACCCGAACTCGTCGTAATGCGGCTCGACGACCGCCTTGTTATAATCGTTTCCGCCCGGGAAATTGGCGCTTTTGAGTATGCCCGGCGTAATGCCTTTTTCAAGGAGTTTTTCCACCGCGACGCTCGTCACGCTCCACATGATATAATCGGAAGCGATGCCGGAAGCGGCGCCGAATCTCGCCTCTATGCCCGGGACGTCCAGCATGGCCTCCGCCGCCGGGGCGCAGTTGTCGAGAGTCAGAGTGGCGATCTCATACAGCTTTTTGCCCGAGGGATGCACAGGTTCCACCTGCACGGCGTATTCCATGGAGGTGAAGGCGATCACCTTTATCCCGAGCTTCACCGCCTCGTAAGCCAGGTCGACCACGCTCTTCGTCCTGCCGGACACCGAGCTGACGAACAGCACGTCGCCGGGCCGGAAATTCGACTGCGTCAACGCGTACCTGGCGGCTGCGCCCTCCGTCTCTATGCCGAGATCGGAGCGGTCGCGCTTCCGCGCCGGGTTCTCTATATTCAGATCGTAGCTGAAATGCTTATAGAAGATCGGTCCCCCGCCCCGGTAGATGGAATCCATCTCCATCGCGTGGCAGATGCGGGAGAGGAATATGCAGCCGCCGCCGGCTACGCTTTCCGCGACTATTTCGCCGGCTTTTATGATATTCTCCGTCTGGGTCTCCCGGACCTTTTCAAAAAGATCGTCCACAGCCTGTCTGTATCTGTCAAGCAACATTTTTATTTCCTCCGTAAGCGCCCGCGCCTTTCAGCGTCCGTATTGTCTATGAAATTAGAACCTGGAACTTTGAACTTTGAACTTTGAACTTTGAACCCGGAACCTGGAACTTAAAGCCCAAACTCAGGGTATTCCGAAAGCAGAAACCTTACGTCCTCTTCCTTGAACGCGCCGCGCGTTTCATATATACGCCGCGCGAGCACGCCCAGCACCGGTTCCAGCCTCGGGATCACGATCTCTTTGCGGCTGCTCCGTTCCCGCAGGGCATCGCGGAATGCATTCAGCATGATCGGGTTGCCGCGCCACATACTTCCGGATATCGCAAGCGGCAGGGAACCGGGAAGAGAGTTCTTTCTGATCAGATAAGCCATCTGAAGTCCCAGCAGCCTGCCGGCGTCCTCCAGGATCGAAGCGGCGACGGCGTCGCCCTGCGCAGCCGCCCGGACCACGACCGGAGCGCACCCCGCGACGCTTGCGACGGGCGATCTGTCTTTCCTGCCGTAGATCGAAAATATCGCGGACCTCATTTCCTCCGGACCGTCATAGCCGAAATGGACGGGTATCATCTGCGTGAGAGACGTATGCTCTCCCCGGTCCTCGCTGTCCCGGATGGCGGCGATCAGCCCAGCCCTGCCGACGTAATAACCGGAGCCCTCATCCGCGACCGCCGCGCCGTAGCCGCCCGCGACGTAAGTTTTTCCGCCCACCCGGGCGAACATGGTGGCGCCGGTGCCGCACAGAGCCAGCAGACCGTCGCCGAAGATACCCGCTGCGGCGAGCCCGGCCTCAGCCTCGCCCGAAGGAGCCGCCCGCCCGAGCCGGCAGACGCTCCGGATCGCTTCGATCAGACGCGGCTCGCACACGCCGCCGTATTCCTCCACCTCAAGCCCCGCAAGCCCCAGACCGTTTATCAGATCTTCGGTATGCTGCCGGATAAGACCGTCGCTTGTGGTGTTGGGACGCACGCTTCCGGAGACGCACACAGCGCGCCGCGTCATATTTTCGTCATAAAGGACAGCCGCGACCTTGGTTCCGCCGCAGTCAAGAGCGAGATAGTGCTTCATTTTCAGTCAGGAGAGTGAAGAGTGGAGAACGGGGAGCGGTGTTTGGAGAGTGGAGATTTAAGAGTGGATAGTGCATATTACGGGTCAAAGTTTTGTAAAGATGATGGTTTTCGCGCGGCGCCCGCAGATATTCACCGCGATCCGAGTCGCGCGCTATCCACTATCCACTATACACTATCCACTGATCTCTGATCCCTGATCACTGAAAACTCCACACTCAACACTGCCCATTAATTACTTTCCGATTGTATCATCACGTTATCATAAATACAACAATTATTTATTGTATTTCCGTTAACATTATGTTAATATAGTAAAAAACGACCGGAGAATACGATATGGGTATCGGCAACGACAAAAACGCTGAGCGCGCACTTGCTCTCATCGAAAACGGATGCAGCGAGTACGTGATCGTCTGCAGAAAGGCGTCAGGAGATCCGGAATATACTGCCGCTCTGAGACTGCAGACTTATCTGGAGCGCATTTCCGGAGTCAGGCTGACTATTGTTTCAGACTCTGAAGCGCCAACGGAAAAAGAGATCGTCGTGGGCAGGACTGCCCGCGAACAGGATGAGTTTACTGTTGACCGGGACGCTTTCAGCGATGAGACTCTCTGTTATTTCACACACGGGCAGAAGCTGATCATCGCCGGCGGGGAAAAACGCGGTACGCTGTATTCGGTGTTCGAATTCCTGAAACGGGAGCTGGGCTGCCGCTGGTACGCGGAGGACTGCGTCGTGATCCCGAAACGGGAGACCGTGTCCGTTCCCGCCGCGCTGTCCTATACCTATACCCCGGTCCTCGGATACCGTGAAACAGACTGGAACAGCACCCGGGACGCGGAATTCTGCCTCGCGAACCACGTGAACGCCAAGCCCTGCACGGAAGCGCCTGAACTGGGCGGAGCGATTGGTTACACCGGCGGCTTCGGGCATACGCTCGCGAACCGCTTCATCAGCGCGAAAAAGTATTTTGATACACACCCGGAGTATTTCGCCCTCTCCCACGGCAGACGGACGCCGAAGCAGCTCTGTCTGACGAATCCGGAAGTGCTGTCGATCACAATAAACGAGGTGCGCGAACTGCTGGAGGAGAATCCCGGCGCCCGCATCGTCTCGCTGACTCAGGGAGACACCATGAGATCCTTCTGCCAGTGCAGAAACTGCCGGGCGATCGACCGCCTGAACGGCGCTCACTCCGGGACGATCATCAGTTTCGTCAATCATGTGGCTGAAGCTTTCGAAAAAGAATACCCGGATCTGAAATTCGACACCTTCGCCTACCGCTACTCGCGCACTCCCCCGAAGAAGGTCCGCCCGCGCAAAAACGTGATAGTGCGCCTCTGCTCCATAGAGTGCTGCTTTTCCCACCCGCTGGACACGCCCCGGGACCCGCTGAACGTCCGCTTCTGCCGCGACATCAGGAACTGGGCGGCTATCTGCGATACTCTTTTTATCTGGGATTACACCACCAACTACTGGCAGTATCTCGGTCCCTTCCCGAATTTCGGCGTGCTGCAGCCCAATATGCGGTTTTTCGTGCAGAACCACGCAAAAGGCGTCTACGAGGAGGGCAACTACCACGCCCCCGTCAGCGACGCGGAATTCGCATCTCTGCGCTGCTATCTGATCTCCCGCCTGCTGTTCGATCCGGACTGCGACTATGAGAAAGAGATGAACGGCTTTCTGGAAGCGTACTACGGCGCCGGCTGGCGGCATATCAGGGAATATATCGACCTGACGACGGAGCGCACCGGCACGAAGGGCAGGCATATGATCATCTACCACGATATGGTCGACGGCGCAGTGCTGTCTCTCTCCCGCTCTCAGGTCGCCCTCTGCGACCGGCTGTGGCGGGATGCGGAAGCTCTCTGCGCAGATGAAACAGAACGGGAACGGGTGAGGCGCAGCGCCCTTTCGTGGCGGTACTGGAAAGCCTGCAACTTCCGCGCCGAGTTCTCCCGGACCGGCAATCCCCGGGGATGGAAACGGGAACAGAAAAAACTGCTGGCGGATTACCGCCGCTTCGGCGTCACCCGCCTTACGGAGATCTCCGATCTGAAAGAGGATCCGAATCTGCTTCTCCCCCCTTCCCATTGGGGCACGAAACGCCGTCTGAGCCTCTGACGGCACCGAATGAGTTTGCCTGTGGCAAGTGAAGTTTTCTTTGAAAAGGCGATATATCGCAAATACCATAACACAGAACAGATCATGAAAAACCATAACCGCTGCTTATACAAAAACAGTTTTACGGATTTCCTCAGAGAATCCGACACATCGATACTCGGAGCTTTATGTGATAACTATCACGGCGATGCTCAGACGACCACAAGAGAGGCGTGGAAAGGAGAAATCTCCATACTGAAGGAGACCCTGTTTCAGCTTTTCGACAAGGACGGACAGATCATATTTGAATACGATATCCCGCGTCTGGGCAAAAGAATCGATACGGTTTTGCTTTATAAGGGAATCGTTTTCTGTCTCGAATTCAAAGTCGGTGAGAGTCATATTCTGGAAGCCGATGTGGATCAGGTTCTGGACTACGCGCTTGATTTAAAGAATTTCCACAGATTCAGCCGTGATAAAGTCATAGCGCCTGTCCTTGTCGCAACGGAACACAAAAAATCCTCCACTGCTGTTCAGATGTCCGTTTACGATGATCAGGTCGTCAATCCGCTTATCGCAAACAAAAACGGGATCCTGAACATAATCGGGATCGTACTGAACAGATTTCCGGATGAGGCGCCGATCGATCCCAGATGGGAGATAAGCCCCTATGCTCCGACGCCGACAATAATTGAAGCGGCAAAATCGCTTTACGAACATCATTCCGTGGAAAACATCACAAGGCATGAAGCGGATAATGTATCTACAGATGCGACGATCGCTTACATTCTGGAAGTAATAAGAAAAAGCAAAGAAAACGGAGATAAAAGCATCTGCTTTGTCACCGGTGTTCCCGGCGCAGGCAAAACCCTAGTCGGGCTTGACGTTGCAATAAAACAGACATATCAGGGGCAGGACGAGCCTGTCAGGGACGAAAGCGCTGTTTATCTTTCGGGAAACGGTCCGCTTGTCGCGGTTCTGACGGAAGCGCTTGCACAGGATAATTATAAGAGCTGCAGAGAAAAGGGCATAACGAAAAAGCTTACCGATTCCCGTCGTGAAGCAGGAAAATCGATTCAGATGATACACCGCTACCGCGACAATATGCTGGCAAAAATAAAGAACCCCGTAGAAAACGGAGTGCTTGAGATAGATCCCGAAAAAGCCGTAAAAATGGAAGCTTCGGGATTCGGCGAAGTTGAACACGTCGCGATTTTTGATGAAGCGCAGCGATCATGGACACATAAAAGGCTCGCAGACTATCTTAAAAGAGGCGGAACATACGGCAACAAACTGAAAGTGCCAAACTTCCCGGTTTCGGAAGCGGCGTTTCTGATCTGGTCTCTCGATCAGCGCGAAGACTGGGCGACTGTAATCTGTCTTGTCGGGGGCGGGCAGGAGATCAACACAGGTGAAGCGGGCATTTCCGAATGGATATATGCGCTGAACGAAAAGTTCCCGCACTGGAAAGTATATATCTCGCCTACATTAACGGAAGCGGAATATGCCGAAGGAAGAGTAAACGAACTGCTCAGATACAATTCACATGTGACTTATGCGGACAGTCTGCACCTTGGTGTTTCCTTGCGTTCCTACCGAGCCGAAAAGCTTTCCGCATTTGTTCATGCGCTGTTATCGTTTGACGACAATGCCTCTGTTCTTTACAATGAGATAAAAGATAAGTACCCGATTGTTCTTACAAGAGATATGAACAAAGCGCGGCGATGGCTGCATAAAAAAGTCAGAGGCACCGAACGCACCGGTGTACTTGTAACGAAAGAATCCGCAAGATACAAACCGCTGGCTGTGCATATTCTCCCGTCCGGCGATGAAAATGCCGTTCACTGGTTCCTTGATGACAAAACAGATACAAGATCTTCGAATTATCTTGAAGAAGCCGCGACAGAGATACAGGTTCAGGGACTTGAGCTTGATTACACCTGCGTGCTTTGGGACGCGGATATGCGATACGAGAACGGTGAATGGGGCTTTTACAGATTCAACGGACGCACAAAATGGAACAGAGTCGCCGGCGAAACAGAAAGTCAGCAGGAGCTGCTGAAATATATGCTCAATGCGTACAGGGTATTGCTGACCCGCGCCCGCGCCGGAATGATCATATGCGTGCCGGAGGGCAATCCAAACAAAACCCCGAGCGGATTCTTGGAGGACAACACCCGTTTACCGGCATATTATGACGGAACATACCGGTATCTTAAGAGTCTGGGAATCGAAGAAATATAGTGTTTCAAATTGTAAAGATAAATAAATAAGGAGTAATCTTATGGACCCGAAATATGAACCCTTGTTCCGGCCGTGGAAGGTCGGGAACGTGGAGATAAAGAACCGCGTAGTCATGCTGCCCATGGAAGGGACGTGCCGCCGGAGGCGGCGGAGGGGTCCATGGTTGAGGTAGAGTTTTTGTACAGGAGTCCACGGTCGAGGAAACCTTCTGTACAGAGCCATCACAGTCAAAACAAAAAACACACATCCTGCGCTCAAAGAAACCGAAATAATACCTCTTTTGACACGCGAATTTTGCTCCGATATGATCGCAGCGGAGGGTATGGTAATGACCAACGATAATTATAAATCTCTTGCTGACTCCAATAAAGAACTGATCGGCCGCGCCAGAAAGCTTCGAAGTGATATGACGCCTCAAGAGCGACACCTTTGGTATGATTATTTAAGAACTTATCCTGTCAAGTTTTACCGACAGCGTATCATTGATCATTATATCGCGGATTTTTATTGTTCAAAAGCACGTCTTGTTATCGAAATCGACGGTTCTCAGCATCTCACAGATAATGGAATAAAATATGACGAAAAACGAACAGAGGTTTTTAAATCATATAATATTACCGTAATACGTTTTACAAATTGGGATGTTGAGGAAACCTTTCATATTGTCTGTGAGAAAATAGATTCGGCAGTTAAAGAACTGCTCAAATAAGGGACCGGTTCTCAACGGCGCGGTTTTCCGTTCGCTTTGACCGGTGATGCCTTCACCGAAGTCTCGGCAGCCGTTTACCCCTCCACCGGCTCTGCTTCCACTTCGCTTTGACCGGTGAAGCCTTCACCGAAGTCTCGGCGGCCGTTTACCCCTCCACCCTTCGCGGTCCCCCTCCCCTTGGCAGGGGCGGCTTATATGGTTGCGTTCGCTTCGCGAACGGTGATTATATATAAAAAATCGCGCGAAGTGCGATAACCGCACAAGCCTCCCCTGCCAAGGGGAGGTGGATAGGTTATCATATGAAGTGCAACAGAAGATAAAAAAAAGTAGACCTCATA
>JAILQN010000231.1 GCA_024699005.1 Clostridia bacterium | reverse complement strand
CTGCGAAACGCTGAATATCGACTTCTGGGAAGCGCAGTGGTTTTTCGCCGCCTCAAGCGTGATGCGGAACACGTCCTCGTTCGAGAAGCAGGGCTGCCGGTTCACGGTGCGCGCGCCGCTGTCGTCGCAGCCGAAATACTCGGGATGTTCCGCAAACATGTCGGCGGTAATGATCCACTGCATGGTGTGGACCGCGTTTACCGAGTTCTCCGGATTGTTCCCTCCGAGCTCTTCTGGTATGCCCGCCATCATTCCGTGGAGTCTGTGGATAGAGCTGTAATCGGCGTACATGGTAGAGAACATCCAGTAAGTCTGGCGCAGCACGAAGGGCGGGACGTATTTATAATCGATCTCGCCGACCGAAAGCGTTTCAGCCTCGGGAACGACCGTCAGATCGTCCATATCGGGGGTAAGCGGGATCGATTTTGTGAACCAGCGGCAGCCGAGATATTCCTCAAGGAAAGTGTAGACTGCGTAGAGCGCGCCTCTTTTCTCACCGCCCGTCAGAAAGAGCTTTTCGCCCGACGTGAAGATGCGCACTCCGTCGTCTCCCATCTCCTCGCGGTCGACGGGAGAGGATGCTTCACGGTTCGTTATTCCTACAGCAATCTCTTTCGCGCTCTCCGGTTCGCTGTCACTTATTACGGGGAACTCAGCCGAGGTGATCCGTTCAAGATATGAAACGAGGATATCCGCTGCGGAGACTTCGACCGGGGATGCGTTTTCGCCTATAACGATCGTATACTCCGTATCGCCGCCGGAGGCGAGTACGAGCCCGGACTCCGCGGATACGTCAGCTGCAGGCACAAAGGGCAGGATCAGAGAAATCGCAAGTATCAGCGCCGTGAACAGAGAGGGCTTCCTTTTCATTAAAATGCACCTTCCTTTATTACTTCATAGCTTTCAAGCGGGCGGTTTTCGCGTTCTATCACGTATTCGTGCTGCGCCTCTGTGCCGAACAGCAAAACGCCGTTATCGTTTATATATGAAATGATCTCATCGGTCTCAAGATCGCGTACGCGCACGTTTTCGCCTATGGGATCGGCTATGCGGCAGTCGTTCCCGCGAAGACTGCGGACGATCACGTAAGCCGTTTCGCCGTTCCTCATCTCCGCGGAGACAAGGAATGCGCCTCTTGCGCGGAGCGAGAAAAAGGCTGCGTCGCCTACGTTTCTGTCCCACGCCGGGAACACACGGAGCGTACCGCCCTGGGACTGCAGAAGCATCTCGTTGATGATCTCTGCGGTGGAAGCAGTGCCTTTGCCCACGGAATAATCGCAGTCAAAGGCAATGGGATCTTCCAGATTGCCGCCGATCTCGTATTCCCGCGGGATCAGCTTCAATATGCGGCCGGCGTATCCGCAATCGCCCATCCGCAGCCGCGCTATTATGCCGAAGGAACGGTCCCAGGGGATCTTGTCGTCCGGCACGTATTTCATAACGGTTTTTCGGGCCGCTGTCATGATCTCTTCCGTTGCGCCGTGCCAAGCGTCGACTTCTCCGGTATAAGCCACGGGCGCCACGTCCGTGACGCAGGGCGGACCGTAATCGAGAGTCCTGTCGTCGGTGTCCTCCGCGGTTTTCCACGTGCCGTCCGGCCACGTCGGGTAATCCTGACGCATCGCGGCAAGATCGGCTTCCCAGGCGGCGGCGAGCTCCGGATCTTCTCCCAGGATACGGGCAGCCTTCGCCGCCTTGTCGAACGTATTTCGGAACATGCACAGGTCGATAGTCGAGTTGGTCATGAATTCGTTCGCGAGGCCGACCGTATTGACGTATTCCTGCGAGCGGGAGGGGAAAATATACCTCTCGCCGTCGTCCGCCGTGAGCAGATATTCGTGGCAGAATACCGCGGCGTCCTTTAAAAGCGGATAACCGGTTTTTCGTAAAAACTCTTTATCGCCGGTAAAGTCGTAATAATCCCAGCAGTATTTGACGCTTTCGCCCACGGTCTGCAGGTTCATCTCGGTGCCGTTAAGGTAGATATACGACGCTATGACCGTGCCGGTCCCGGATATAGCGTGGGGATAGGCGGTGCCGTTCATATGATAAAAGTCTCTTGTGAATTTCTGCAGCTTTTCTCTCGAATCGACAAGCAGCCTGAACCACGGTTCCAGCAGTTCCGCGTGATTGGTGCAGAGAAGCCCGAGATTGGTTTTCGTCTGTTCGTAAGTCAGGATATGATGTCCCCAGTTGGCGTAGCTGGACTGATACCAGGGCGCGAGATAACCGGACGCGCATTTTCCGGGCTTGCGCGCCGCCATCGCCTGATAAACCCCCCAGTACCACGGGCGGGAGAGCTCCGTGTCGGGAAGGCGTATCCAGGAGCGTTTCCATATGTGCTTGTACCATTCCGTCGTGACGTTTATTGAAACCGGCATATGGTAATCTGCGACGCGGTCAAGACGTCTTTTCGCTTCGGCTACGGTATCCCCGGCGTCGCGGGTCGAAACGACTGTCAGAAGGAAAACGACGCCGGATCCCGAAGTTCTTCCCTCTGCCATGACTTTTGTGCCCGCGGTATAGGCGCGTATATTCTCATCGCTCGCGCGCATCATCACGGTATAGTGGAAATCCGGGGAATTCTCCGGATCGTGCCCGGTACGCAGCCTCATCGTGAAGCCGAAATACGGCCCCTCCGCAAAAGGTACGGGGGTGTAATACTTCCCGATCTCCGCCTCATATTTTTCGATATCTTCTTTTGTAAGCGGGCCGAGATTGGCGGATACCTCCATCGGATCCTTTGTAAGCTCCAGCGATACCGCGCCCATACGTCCGGCTTCTTTTGACGGGATACAGGAGATCACGAGAACGTCCTCGGCGGGACTTATATGGCTCAGAGTCGAAAAGCTGCCGCCGCGGATCACGCCGTTCTGATTTCCGCAGCCGTATTCCTGAGTAAGGATCCCCGAGGCAAGATCGAGGCGTTCGCGGATATTGAAGAATACGCCGCCCGAGCACAGATGCAGGGTAAGTCTTGCGGCGGAGGTCTGGCAGGGGTGGTTGTTGCGGTTGTTCGCAGCGGCAAGAACGTCCTGCTTCAGCGTCGGGTCGCCCGCAATGATCCTGTCGCGCAGCTCCTGTATGCCGCCGGGATAATAGCACGGGGGATCGGCGTCGAAATCGTCCCACCACAGGTCGTTCTTTGCGATATGGTACGTATAATTGTCCGGCGTACCGTGGACTGCGGCGCCGAAATCTCCTCCGCCGATTATATAAGCCCTGCGGAAATCGTGTACGGTGCCGGTCCGTTCATAGCCGTGCTTTGACGCCTCTTTCCTTCCGTCGGTATCGATGCGCATACGGCCGGGCGTCATGGTCTCGTCCGGCAGATCGGGCAGAAGTCCGCATAAGGGCTTTTTGCGCTTCAGTTTTGAATCCGCCATTATTTCCTCCGTTTGTGCGGTATTGCATTAAAAAAACGGCGCAGCCGAAAAGCCGCACCGTATCATATGTTTCAAAAAGCGCGGAGTAGTCTCTAAGTAAGTGCTGATTAATTCGGTGTACGCAGATTGCCGAGATATTTTTTCGGCAGCTGAAACAAAAAGCGCAGGCAATACTTTGTGTATTAACGAGCATTTTTGTGATAGATGCCGGAAAAAGAGCCGGCAAGAT
>JAILQN010000178.1 GCA_024699005.1 Clostridia bacterium | reverse complement strand
GATATACTTACGTATATACGTAAGTATATCACCCTGTTTTTGAGAGGTATTCCAATGAAATACACTTATCGATTCCCCGCAGTACGAGGATTACAAGCTGGCCGAGAATACTATATTTCAATGGTTCCATTAAGAATCCTTCCAAAACTGTTTCCGGTGGAGGATGAAATTGTTTTGCCTGAATATAGGGCGCAAAGAAGAATCAACGAAGCAAGAATTCCCGATATAAAAAAATACATTTTAGATAACAGATCAACATATGTTTTTTCTGCTTTATCAGCATCAATAGATGGTGATTTTCGATTTATTCCTTTTGCTTCAGATGATGTTGGTGTATTGGAAGTCGATATGGAGGCAGTTTTTCTTATAAATGATGGACAACACCGTAAAGCGGCTATAGAGGCAGCATTACAGGAAGATGAATCATTGTATGACGAGACAATTTCAATCGTTTTTTTTAGAGATGATGGTCTGGCAAGAAGTCAACAAATGTTTACAGATTTGAATAAACATGCTGTAAAAACCTCGAATTCACTCTCAACGCTTTATGATACACGGGATCCAGTTGCAGTTGCGACGAGAAACGTAATAGATTCTGTTGCGTTCTTTACTTCCTACACAGATAAGGAAAGAGATATCCTTGGAAAGAATTCTTCAAATCTATTTACCTTGAACACGATTTATAAGGCAAATCAACGAATCTTGCATAGTAGCACATGCTCAGATGAAGATGTCGCTTTCCTGATTAACTATTGGTCGCTTGTCGCAAAGAACATTACTGAATGGAACGAAGTAATGGATAGGTCCCTTACAAAAAAATCTTTACGAGAAGATTATATTATCACTCTTTCCATAGTTATATCAGCACTTGGAAAACTTGGTCGATATTTTTACGATCATCCCGATATAAATATGGAACAGTATCTACAAAGACTACACAAAATTGATTGGTCCAGGAAGAATAAAGACTGGGTTAACAAAACTATCCGTGAAAATGGAAAAGTACTCAATGGCGATGAAGCTATAGGATTAACATGTGATATGATAAAAAAATATATTGGCTTGGAATAGTATTGGATACGGAGATATATTATGAGCTATACAGAAGAATTTGCAGTATACGAAGATATTATTCAAGAAATGGCAATCGTTTATCGGCATGATAAACGTCCGTGGATGATTGGATTCAGCGGGGGAAAAGACTCCACGCTTCTTTGCTGTCTTGTTTTTGAAATGCTTCAAAGAATGTCACCAGAAATGCGACATAAAACAGTTTATATCGTTTCTTCTGATACAATGGTGGAAAATCCCATTGTAAGGGACTACATGCATCGAATGTCGAGCATGATAAATAAGGCAGGATCTGACTTAAATGTTAAAGCCGACATCATATATCCAAAAATAGAGGATTCATTCTGGAGCAAAGTGATTGGTCTTGGATATCCAACCCCTGAACCTCCGGGTTTTCGTTGGTGTACAGAACGATTGAAAATACATCCAATGAACGCTTATACTTTGGAGAAGATTAAGACTAACGGTGAGGTCGTTCTGTTGCTTGGCGTAAGAAAAGCAGAGAGTGTGTATAGGGCAAATAATATCAGAGCAAGAGAAATAGAAGGTAAGCTTCTCATCCCTCACAACGATATCGAAAATGCATATGTTTACAATCCTCTTACGGAAATTCCGAATGAAGAAGTTTGGAAATTCTTGCTTAAGGGCGATGGCATAACACCATGGGGTTCTGATAACAAGTATTTGTTTTCTCTTTATCAGGGGGAAAACCTTGGAGAAGAAAAAAGCGTTATTGGAGAGATCGATAAAGATAAAATACCAGTTACAGGGAATTCCAGATTTGGATGCTGGATATGTACAATGGTCAAAGAAGATAAATCTCTAAAGGCATTTATTGATAAAGGCGAAACTTGGTTAACTCCTTTACGGGAATATCGAAATTGGCTAATTGAACTTCGAAGTACACCCGAGGCTCGTGACACGAAGCGAAGAAATGGCGCAATGTATAGACGGCCTGATGGTGAATTAGGTCTTGGACCATTCACAATGGAAACACGAAAACGAATGCTCCGTAGATTACTTGAATTAGAAAAGTCGACCAATTTATCACTCATTAGTGTTGAAGAATTAAAATATATTGATTACCTTTGGGATAATGAAGGCGATCTGTCAAGACGCTGTCTTGTTGATATCTATTTTGATGTCTATGGTAAAAAACTGCCGTGGGATGATTACAAGCACCCTGTATATGATCAAGATGTTATTGAAGAAATAAAGAGGCAGTGTGCTGAAAACAATGTGGAATTTGAGTTGATTTCAAAACTTATTATTGAAATTGAGGCAAATAAATACTACACACGCGGATCAGCAGTGACAAAAGCTTTTGACCGGATAATGAATCAGGGATGGTTGCATTTTGACAGTATTGAAAGAGGGCTAAAATATGAGGATCAATAAAATCTCAATAATTAATTTTGGCTCTTATGAAGGTGTAAACACATTTGAGACCAAAGCAGACAATAATCACAATATTGTTTTAATAGGCGGTAAAAACGGCGCAGGAAAAACAACACTATTTACAGCCATGAGGGTATGCCTTTATGGTTTTCTAAGCATGGGATATAAAAACGCGAATAGTTATTATATTCGAGCTATTACAAAGATGATTAACAACAATGCTAAGATGAGTAAACCTTGTTCTTCTGCTGTATCGCTTGAGATAGAACTAAACAATGGAAGAGGTATTGATGTTTACACATTATCACGCAGTTGGATCCTTGATGATGATTTATCAGAAGAGTTTTCGGTAGTAAAAAACGATTCCGAAATGGACAAAGAGGAAATCGCTGATTTCGAAAAATATATTTTGTCTCTTATTCCACCAGAGCTTTTTAATCTATACTTTTTTGACGGAGAAAGAATTGCCGATTTTTTCCTTAAAGAAGGAAGTAATGCACGAATTAAAGACGCTTTTTTAACGCTCTGTGGTTATGATACGTTTGACATTATGCGAAGGAATTTCAAGAGAATCAGCGCTGCGACCAAGGGGAAGTCTCGTGCCAGTTTAGAAGCATACATTGACGCCAAAGAATTAGCTAAAACAGAACAGGAAACGTTTGAGCGTATTCATGAGGAATTACTCCATTGCGCAACAGACATCGAAAACTGTAGTGCTGAGATTTCTTCGCTTGATAGAGAATATACTAACAGTGGAGGGATAACCCAAGAAGATTGGAATCAGAAAATCTATTTTTTGAAAGATGAGGAAAGAAAAAGAGAGAACTGGAATGCGCTATTACGAAAATGGGCTAATGATGTCATTCCATTTATTATGGTTTCGTCTATACTATCGAAGGTTAAAGAACAAATTGAGAAAGAGAATAGTGATAACAAACGCAGAAACTTTATAGACATATTAAGACGTCCGGAACTCTCAAATCTTATCGGGGATAAAAGAGACGAAATTGAAAGGATTGTTTTATCTCTATATGGTACTGGAGAAAACCGTATTCTCGATTTGTCATTTGAACAAAGTGCAAATCTAATGGCTACGGTATCTGATTTGTTAGCATTTGACAGAGATAAGATTGCAAAGGTAAAACAGCAGATTAAAAAGTCTATCAACATGTCAGCAAAGGTGCGAAAAGAGTTAGAACAAAGTAGCATTACATCAGTACAAGAGTATATGCGTAAACGCGCAGAGCTATTTGAAAAAAAGAGTCAACTTCTTGATCAGCGTATTAATTTGGAGCAGCTTCTTCAACAACAAAAAGATGCTGCCGCTAACGCGACAAGTATTCTTACAAAAGCTCAGTCCACGCTTGAGGAAGAAATTAAAAGAGAATCCATGGGTGATATTTCTGCCAGAGCGATAATTATGCTGGACAAACTTCAATCTGAACTTTATAGAAAACAAATTGAAAAAGTCGAAACTTCATTCAGATTTATCATCAATATGTTGATGAGAAAGTCAAAATTCATCGATGAAATTCATATTGATGAAAGTTTTAATATTCATGTGTTCCGTAATGAAGAGATTACTGGACATGCGTTAAAAGAAATTATTGTTTCAAATTCAGAAGATCAGATTGCAGCAATGTTTGGCGATAGGGCAATAAACATCCTTACTCAAAAATATGGTGCATTTTTGTTTGGCGTTCCCCATCTTGTTATTCATGATGATGAGAAGATATCTATCCCAATCGAAATAGATAAAGAATCCTTCTCGAACGGAGAGAAACAGATTTTCATAATGGCTCTTTATTATTCTCTCGTTCAATTAGGCAAGCATGAGATCCCGTTTGTAATTGATACTCCATTCGCAAGAATAGATACTGAGCATAGATACAATATAGCCAAGTATTTCTTTAGCGAGTTAAAGGGGCAAGTGTTTATTCTTTCAACAAATGAAGAAATAACTACAGAACATGTACAAATGCTTCAAGATAAAATTCTTGCTCAGTATTTGTTAGAAAACACCGATAATAAGAAAACTGTTGTTGTAAAAGACGCATATTTCGAGGTGTAATTATGGTATTCAAAATAAGAACATCAAAGAAAACAATGGAATTGTTTGAAGAGATAACAGCAAGTACTAATCTTGCTCCATACATTCTTTCTAAATTGGCAATTTCAATGTCGTTAAAAGTCAACACTCCATTAACTGATGCTGATTTCAAAACTGACAGTTTTGGATTAGAACTAAATCGTCAAACGATTACTGGGGAACATGATGCCTTGTTCAAAAGCTTGATAGAAGTGTTTGAAGGAATACACTTGAACGATGACGATTTCTTTCAGAAATATATAAAAGCACATCTTGATCGAGGGGCGCGACTAATTTATAGTGAGTATAAATACAATTCGGATTTTTTATTGGCACTGATTTCCGAGGAAAACACTATTTGAGATGAATTGATTAGAGATACAAATTGGAAAAGATAAAAGATCATTCTTTTAACGGATTTGTTTTTTTGCCTTGAAGGACATCCGGAATAAATAGTATCCGAGTGTGAGAAACTCGCAAAACATTAAGAAGAAGCAATCATGATACACTCTTTAAATAAAGATATGAAGCAGTTTATATACGCCGACAACGCCGCAACGACGGTACTGGATCCCGGAGCATTTGAAGCAATGAAGCCGTACTTGTTAAATGAGTACGGCAACGCTTCTCAGCCCTATTCGTTCTCCCGCGCTGCGAAAAAAGCGTTGAAAGAAGCGCGGGAAACGATTGCAGACTGCATCGGCGCGAAGCCTGAGGAGATATTTTTCACTTCCGGCGGAACGGAGAGCGACAACTGGGCGATAAAGGGCACGGCGTTCGCGGACGCGGACAAGGGCGCGACCATAACCTCCGCAATAGAGCATCACGCAGTCCTGCGTTCATGCGAGGTGATCGAGCGGCTGGGCTATCCCGTCGCGTATCTTCAGCCGGATCGCTCCGGCGTCATCTCCGCCGATGCGTTAAGCGATATCATTACAGGCAATACGCGTCTGGTCTCCGTTATGCTGGCGAACAATGAGATCGGCACCATAGAACCCATAAGGGAACTTTCCGACGTCGCGCACAGCCACGGCGCCGCATTTCACACGGACGCGGTTCAGGCTGTCGGGCATATTCCGGTCAACGTGGACGAGCTGGGCGTTGATATGCTCTCCGCCTCGGCTCACAAGTTTAACGGCCCGAAAGGAGTCGGATTCTTATATATACGCCGGGGGACCCGGATATCTCCATACCAGAACGGCGGATCGCAGGAAAACGATATGAGAGCCGGCACCGAAAACGTCGCCGGTATCGTCGGAATGGCTGCTGCTCTGGAAAGGAATTGCTCCGATCTTGATGCTTACGGGCTCAGAATGAAAGAACTTGAACGGATTTTAACCGATCGGCTGAACGCGGCGGGAATCGACTATATCCGTAACGGCGGAGCATATCGCCTGCCCGGTAATCTGAGCTTATCGTTCCGCGATTCAGACGGCGAGATGCTGCTCCACAGACTGGACCTTATGGGGATCAGTATTTCCACCGGTTCTGCCTGCGACAGTGTGAATACGCAGGTGTCACACGTTATCAAAGCGATAAAGGTGCCGGATGGTTATGCAAAAGGAACCATACGCATATCCTTCGGGAAATATAACACCGAAAACGACGCGCTTGCAATTGCCGATCGGATAACAAAGATATTTACAATTTGAGAAAATAATTCTGCAATCGTCTTGCGGCAGCAGAAAGCAATGTGATATAATATCTCGGAAAGCCGGCGTAACGCACGATATCTTTGCTGTCAGGGCGCGCGGCTGTCTTATTCGGTCGGTTCCGTCTTATAACAGGGGAGTGATCAGATGAAACTTGCTTTTTCCACATTGGGATGCCCCGACTGGTCGCTCCGGTATGCGGTCGATCAGGCAAAAAAACTCGGTTTTCAGGCGATAGAGATCCGGGGTATCAGAGACCGTCTGCGCACGGATGAAATCGAAGAACTGCTTCCGGAAAACCGCTCCGCCTCATTGCAGTATGCGAAGGAAAACGGCATAACGTTCTGCAGTCTGGATACCTCCGCCTGTTTCCACGAGCCGGCAAAACGCCGGGAAAACAGGGCGGAAGCCTTCTATGCGATAAACCTCGCGTGGGCATGCGGTATCCCTTACGTGCGCGTTTTCGGGAACAGCCTTCTTTCGGATGACGAGGACAGGGAGATCGCCGAGATCGCAGCGCAGCTGAATATCCTCTGCGCAGATGCGCAGCCCTTCGGCGTTGATATACTGCTGGAGGTCCACGGGGATATCAATACAAGCGACAGGATACTGAAGATCGCGGACCTGACGCGCAGCGAACGGTTCGGTATCATCTGGGATATTCAGCACAGCCGCGAGGATCCGGTCCGCTTCTGGGAAAGAACGAAGCACCTTGTGCGTCACGTACATATAAAAGACAGTATGGGGGCGGCGCTGTGCCCCACGGGGGAGGGGGAGCTTCCCATCGCGCAGATCGTCCGCATGCTGGAAAATGACGGGTATGACGGGTATTACAGCCTGGAATGGGAAAAACGCTGGCATCCGGAGCTCCGGGATGCGGAGGAGGAATTCCCGTCGTACGTGAAGTTTATGAATGCGATATTATAAATAAAGAGGGTTGATTTTATGATTTGTCCGAACTGCAGCGCGGAACTGCCCGCAAACAGCGCTTTCTGCACCAACTGCGGAATGAAGATCATTCAGTCCGGTGATTCGGATACCGTGAGGATGCCGGATCAGAACGCGGCGCCGCAGAATAGTTATCAGGGCGGCGGCTATAATCAGCCTGCTCCCGGCGGGCAGTGGGGGCAGCCCATGCCGCAGAATGATTATCAGGGCGGCGGCTATAATCAGCCTGCCCCGGGCGGACAGTGGGGGCAGCCCATGCCTCAGGATAATTATCAGGGCGGCGGCTATAATCAGCCTGCCCCGGGCGGACAGTGGGGGCAGCCCATGCCTCAGAATGATTATCAGGGCGGCGGCTACAATCAGCCTGCCCCGGGCGGTCAGTGGGGTCAACCCATGCCTCAGAATAATTATCCGCCCTTTGGTTCCGTCCCGGGTAATCAGGCGCCTTACGGCTATCCGGCTCCTCCGAAGAAAAACAAATCGAAATGGATCATCATCATCGTGGTTGTTGTGCTTTTCATAGCGGCGGTTGCCGCGGCATTGTTTTTCGTTCTCCGGAACAGATCGAATAATGCAGACGGGCGGGAAACGACGGCGAGAACGACGAGCGCGCCGATAGGCGTAACGGGTGTGGACAGTACTGTTTCGCCGGAAACGACGACAGACAACGTATTTGCGCAGACAATCGCTCCGAGTTTCGACACCGGTCGTGCCGATATTGATCTTTCCAATCTCACCACCGTTGAGCCCGGTTATCTTACGGTAGTGATCAACGCGACCTTCCCGCCTTATGAGTATTTCGAGGACGATACAGGCCTGATCATCGGTATAGATATCGATATCGCATCTCTTATCGCGTATAAGCTCGGCCTCTATCTAAGGATCGAGGACAGGAATTTTGACGAGATCATTCCATCCGTTCAGAACGGCAGATACGATATGGGTATAGCGGGTATGTCCGTTACCGAAGATCGCCTGAGGAACGTCAGCTTCTCCGATACCTACGCGGTCTCCGTTCAGTCCGTCATCGTGCCTGAAAGCGGCGCCATCGCTTCCGTTGACGATATAAAGGGTGACGGTTCCATGACGATCGGCGTGCAGCAGGGCACAGTCGGCTCCCTCTACGCCGCCGACGATTACGGCTATGAGAACGTCATCAACTACAAGAGCGGTCCCGACGCCGTTCAGGCTCTTGTCTCCGGGCGGGTCGACTGCGTCATCATCGACAGCGAGCCTGCAAAGGCGTACGTCGCCGCAAACAGCGGGCTCAGGATCCTTGACACAGCCTACGCCGAAGAGGATTACGCCATCTGCGTTGCAAAGGAGAACACGGCTCTGCTTGACGCCGTCAACGCCGTTCTCGCCGATCTTATCGATGACGGCAGCGTAAAAAGAATCATCGACAAATATATTGGCTGATTTTCCGTAAATATATCGGAGAGAGGAAGTGTTCCGCTCTCCGATGTTTTTTGGCTTTCTGTACTGCACGCCGGATCTGTATCTGTTCTCACGTATGATTGTAAAAAACCGGGCGTTGCGCGGCAGTCCGGCTTTTTTTGGTCCTTCACGGATTAATGTTTGATTCATACTGCGCAAAAAAACGTATTATCCGATTTCTGATAACGGAAGAACAGCAGCACGCATTTATGCGCCTCCTGCCGTTGTGTACGACGATCGGACGGGACGGAGATTTTTATATATAATCACCGTTCGCGAAGTGAAAGCAACCATATAAGCCGCCCCTGCCAAGGGGAGGGAGACCGCGAAGCGGTGGAGGGGTCGCCGGTCAAAGCAAAGAACCAAAAAACAAGCCCGGACCCGGACCCCTCCGCCGCCTCCGGCGGCACCTCCCCTTGGCAGGGGCGGCTTGTGCGGTTATCGCGCTTCGCGCGATTTTTTTATTTGTGCCAAAAATACATAATCACCGTTTGCGAAGCGACCTATATGCATTATTCCCTGATAAAACGTATAGACAGCACCGGTACCTTTTACACGGAAATCCGTGAAGATCTTTTTTTTTCAGATTTCATCAACGGAAGAAAAGGCATGTCGTTGATGCTGCGCTCCTGCGCCTGGTGAGCGTAAGATGGTCGTTAATACACAAAGTATTGCCTGACGATCCGCTTTTTTGCCGATTGAATTTTACCGAAGAAAATGATATTATTATTTTGCTTAAATCAGAAATATAGAAAAGGATACCGCTATGGATACCGTTGATATCCGTCCTCTGATCGCAGAGATCGCAAAATGCGTCAGGCGTCATGAGCTCCGGCAGACGGGGACATATTGCAGATGGCTCTGGGAAGGGGGCGTCTGGGGAGACGGCGGCGCTCCGAGGGAACTCGGGAACAATCCCTACGGCTGCGCCGACGCCGCCAATATCCTGTATACGGTCAATGATTTTGACTGTGACGGGGAAACCCGACAGGCCCGGATCCGGGAGCTCCGGAACCTGCAGGACGCCGGAACAGGGCTGTTCCGCGAGAGCAGTCACGATCCCATGCATACCACCGCGCACTGCCTCGGCGCGCTTCGTCTGTTTGACGAAAAACCGCTGTATCCCCTCAGCGCGCTGCATCGGTATTTTGATAAAACGGAGCTGTACGCGCTGCTGGACGGGCTTGACTGGCATGGGGACCCGTGGCCGCAATCCCACATAGGAGCAGGCGTTTACGCCGCGCTTGTCAACGCGGGGGAGATGACCGAAGAATTTTCGGGGAATTATTTCGACTGGCTTTGGGAAAACGCGGATGAAACAACGGGCTTCTGGATACGGAACGCCGCGGCGTCTGCGCCTTGTTCCGACCGGCGGAGGGTAAACGGCAGGGCGTCCCTTTATAATTACATGGCCGCCGGATTCCATTACACGTTCAATCTGGAATACGCCGGGATCCCTCTCAGATATCCGGAAAGAGTCATAGACACCTGTATCCGGCTGTATGACAAAAACGGCCTTCCGGATTACTTTATGAAAAAATGCAACTTCATCGAGATGGACTGGCTGTACTGCCTTACCCGCGCGGGGCGGCAGACCGGTCACCGTCGGAGTGAACGCATTGCTCTTATCGAAAGGTTTGCGGAGGAGTACTGCGCGGCTCTTGCGCGACTTGATTTTGAAAAGGACGAAAGCTTCAACGATCTGCATATGCTTTTCGGCGCGTGCTGCACGCTCGCGGAGCTGCAGAGCGCATTGCCCGGGAAGATCCTCACCGAAAAACCGCTTCGCTTAGTGCTGGACGCAAGACCCTTTATATGACCATAGAGTGGAGTGTGGAGAGTTGAGAGTTGAGATACGGTTGTTTTTTGCAAAGTATAATTATCGCTGTCTTATTGCCGCGCAATAACTCCACTCTCCACTCTCCAAACTCCACTCTAAACTCTCCACATCCCTTCTGACGATCATGAAAATACTTATCACTCCTCCGGACAACCGGACGTTTTCCCGCTATTTCCCGGTCGAGGTCCTGGAACGGCTGAAGGACTTCGGCGAAGTGGAAAGAAATCCCTTTGACCGGTCCTTTACGGCGGAAGAGCTCCGGGGACGGGCTGCCGGTGCCGATATCCTGCTGACGCACTGGGGCACGCCGAGGATCGACGGAAGTATACTGGAAAACGCGCGGCGGCTCCGACTTGTCGCGCACGCCGCCGGTTCGGTCGCAGGCGTCGCAAGCGAAGAGCTTTACAGGCGGGATATTCCCGTTATAAGCGCCAACTCCGTGATGGCGCGGTACGTTGCCGAAAGCGTCCTGGGCTATATGATCGCGGGCACGCACCGTTTCATTCAGACGGACGCGATCCTGCGCTCCGGCGGATGGAACAAGCTGGAGGACCGGCAGAGCTCCATTTTCGGCGCGCGGATAGGTCTGATCGGTCTCGGGACCGTGGGAAGGGCGCTGCTGGACCTGCTTGCGCCGTTCGGATGCAGAGTGTATATCTATGATCCCTATCTGCCCCGGGACGCGCTCGGAAAATGGGATTTTGCACAGCTCTGCGATTTTGAGACCGCGATGAAAAACCCGATAGTTTCCGTTCACGCCTCCAGAACGCCCGAGACTTGCCGTATGATCGGCAGGGAAGCGCTGGCGCTGCTGCCCTTCGGGGCTCTGCTGATCAATTCCGCACGCGGTTCGATCATCGATACCGGTGCGCTGCTTGACGCCCTGAGAGAAAAAAGGATCTACGCTGTCCTTGACGTTTATGAAAAAGAAGGGGCGGGGAATATCGGTAAAGAACTGCCGGAAATGACAGAGGTCACGATGCTCCAGCCCCACGCGGCAGCCGTTGCCGCGGGCGCGCGGATGACGTTCGCCGTCGCGGAGGATATCGGCCGTTTCGTCCGGGGAGAGGAGCTGCGTCTGCGGGTCAGTTACAGTCAGTTCCGTCTTATGACAAGGGAGTGCTGATCGATTCGGTGCAGGCATCAGAAACCGGTTGCCGGTCGATGGAGATCCGGACGCTCAGTCCCGTCCGGCGGATTGAGTAAGTACAGAGTTATACTGATAAGCTCTGACGTAATCGACGATAAAATCCACAGGGAACGTGCCGGGCGCGTTCCCCGTTATTTTTCCCGACCACCCCGGGAACGGCTTTCCTGCGACGCCGTCGATCTCCACCGAGAGCTGCAGATACTCCGGGACGCGTGAAACGCCGCCGAAACGGCTCCTGCCGGTCTCTTTCCCGTTGACGTAGAAGATATATCCGTCCTCGTTCCATTCGACCCCGTAGGTGTTGTATTCCCTGTAGGGGTCGTTTGCTTTTGCGACGGCGGCGTTCCGGTATCTGTGTCCCGCGTCGTAGCCGCCGTAATGCAGATTGGACGTTATCATCCCGTTTTCTTTGTTCTTCAGTTTTCTGTGCCATAACGGGGATTCGAAAACGTCGATCTCCGTGCCCTGTCTGCCGGGGACGAAATCGCCTATCGCCTCCGTCGAAAGCCAGAACGCCGACCAAAGCCCCTGAGCGGCGGGGAGGATGCAGCGGCATTCAAAATAGCCGTATTTCTGCTCCCACAGGCGTCTGGTGTCGATCCTGTCGCAGTACCAGCCCGGACCGTATTTTCCGTCCGGTTTATACTCCGTGCGGATGATCAGGTTGCCGTCCCTGAGAAACGCCTGTTCCTTATCCCAATATCCGCCTTTTCTCTCGCCCTGGCGGAAATGGTTCCATACAGAGGGATCGAGCGTATCCCCGTCAAAATCATCCTCAAACGTGAGCGTGAACTTTGACAGGTCAATGCTGCCGGAACGTCTGTACGGTTTTCTTACACGGTAAACGACAATGACCCGGTGTATAAGGTCGATGGAGAGATTGATGAACTTGTCGAACAGGTTTTTCACCGGAACGCCCCCTCTGTATTCGTCATTGGTTTGTATTATATCACATAGTATAAAAAATACAATACAAACTGCCCGAATTTGAAGAATTTGATTATAAACGGTTGCTTTTGTAAATGATTTGGGTTATTATGACATCAATAACTAATCCCGTACGGGAGGCAAAGATATGAAAAAGCTTTTGACAGTTCTGATGTGTTTGACGCTTGTATTTCCGATCGCGGCGCCCGCAGGCGCTAAGAGCACGCCCGACGCCCGCGATTATCCCACGATCATCGTACCGGGGTATTCGTCCTGCGACCTGTATATTGACGGCGAAAAGATATGGAGACTCGATAAGGACTCGATCATCGATACCGTGCTGTCAAAGATCGCTCAGTTCGGCAGAGGACTCGGGGAGCTGGCTTTCCGCCGTCCGGAATATCTCTGCGACCTGCTGGGGCAGGAGATGGTCAACTACGTGGGCAGGCTGGCGATGAACCCGGACGGCAGCAGTGTTTACGACGTTGTGACTTACGATCAGGACCCCGCGCATACGCAGTATACGTATCTGCGCGAAACGGGCGGGCACGTCCATGAATACGAGATCATGAAGGATATCGCGGCGCAGTACGGCGCGGACGGATACGATCATATTTTCGCCTACCAGCAGGATTTCAGACGCTCCATGGTGGACTGCGCGGCAACGCTGGACAGGTACATCGACGACGTTCTGGAATATACCGGCGCAGCGAAGGTCAACCTTATCGCCGTCAGCCACGGCGGACAGACCGTCGCAGCCTATCTTTCCATGTACGGCCTCCCGAAAAACGTCGTCAACAACGTCCTGATGATAGTTCCCGCCATCGGCGGCGCCGCCGCGGCTTACGATCTGATGAGCGAAACGGCGGCGATCGACGAAGAGACGCTGGTCCGTTATCTGGAGAACACCGAAATGCTGGAGGAGGACGTCAACTGGCTGGTGCGCGCCGAACAGTTCGGCATATTGGACGATCTGTGCAATATGCTGATCCACCGCTGGGTGAAGGGCATTCTGGGTTATTGGGGAAGCATCTGGGATTTTATTCCGACCGAATATTATGAAGAGCTGAAAGAAAGTCAGCTCGACCCCGTGGAAAGCGCCGATCTGATCGCCAAAAGCGATTATTTCCATTACGAGATTCTGGGACAAATCGCCGACACGTTTTCAGCATGCCTGGACGAGGGGATGAATATATATATCGTCGCCGGCGCCGGCATACCCGCCGTGACCGGCATGCGTGAACAGTCCGATATGGTGGTCACGGTGAACGCCTCCACCGGCGCGAAGACTGCGCCCTTCGGCAGCCGCTTCAGCGACGGTTATCCCGCCTGGCACACAGGCTGCGGGGACGGGGCGCACAACCACGTTTCGCCGGATATGTGCGTCGACGTTTCCTGCGGTTACCTGCCAGATAATACCTGGATCGTCAACGGTATGTTCCACGGGAACGCCTGGCGGGACGGATACTGCAGGGAACTGTGCAAGACGCTGTTTTTCTCAAACGAACGCGTGGACGTCGGTACTTACGCCGAATTTCCGCAGTTTAAATACAGTTCGGCTCCGGATTACGCCGTCACCGCCGCGCCTGACCGTTCGCCCCAGGGCTACTGGAGCGGCTCGGATTCCGCGCTGACGGTTACCAACTTATCGCAGAAGTACAGAATGCAGCTGATCTCCGTATCCGTCGACGGGATCGACGCGGCGTTCGCAGTGAAGGACCTTTCGTTGCTCGCGCCGGGCGAATCCCGTACCCTGCCGCTTCGGGGGACGGTCCCCGCCGTCAGCGGGACGACCGCAGATATCACGGTCAACTATACGCTCCCGGGCTCGGCACCGCCCCTCGGCAGCCGGACGCTGACGTTCACTCTGCAGAACGGCGACGCGCCCGCCTATGATCCTGCCGTTCCTTATACCGCAGCTCTGCACGAAACGGCGTTTGACAGGTGCGTTCCGGGGTTCGCGGAACAGGCGGTCGCCCGCAGCGCATTTTTCGGCTTCCTGAAAATGATGTTCAATTCCGTGATCGCAATACTGCGCTCGATTATTCTGTAACAGCTGAAAGCTGACAGCTCACCGCAATCACCCGAAAGAAAGGAGGCGCTTATCTTGTCCGAATGTCCGAAATGCAAACAGAAGATCGGTCTTTTGTATCTTAAACAGAACTGTCCTCACTGCGGCGTCAATCTGCGGTTCTGCAATTTTGAGGAAAACTTTTACATGGACGCGAAGAAGGCGGAGCTCTCTCTTGCCAGGATCAACCGTTTCATCGCGCATCTCAAGGCGTCGTATATCGGATCGAAGCTGACGGTCGCGCGGCTTTGCGTCATGCTGCTTCCCATCTGTTCCTTTCTCGTCCCATACGGAAAAGCGGTATTCTCCCAGCCGTTTCTGAACGATACGGTTTCCCTGTCCGCGCCGGGGCTTTACGGCGCGTATGAGGACGGATATCTGCCGTATCTTATGTCCATGACGGGCGGAACGGTCAACGGGAGGGCGTTCACGCTGCTCGCCTGCGCGATCGCCGCATTGCTGCTCTCCGCCATGGCTGCGGTCCTGATTTTCTTTATGACTGTTCTATGCTTTCTGAGCGTGAAAAAGATGCATAAGGTACTTGCCCGGACAGCCGTGACCGGTGCGGTTTTTGCGGTGATCTCTTTCGCGCTGACGGCGGCGTTCGCCGCTGCCGCAGGGGCTTCCGGCCTGATCTCCGGCAAGGCGTATCCCGGTTTTCTTGTTGCCGTCGCGTGCTTCGCGGCGGTCGCGGTCATAAATTTCATGATCGGCAGACAGGGGCTTCCGATAGTATATAAAGAGGGCGACGAGGAACGCTTCGCCATCGCAAAGAAAGTTAAAAACGGGGAGCTGCGTCTCGAAGATCTTCCGCAGCCGATCGTGGAAACCGAGGAGACCGAAAAGATCCGCCTGGAGATCGAAAAACAGCAGACGCTTTACCGGCAGCCGGAAGAAGGTGAGACCCATGCGTGAATCCGGCTGGCAGAAATATATATATAAAGTCGCCGTTGTGATCCTGATCATATTTTTCGTGGTCGGCGTGGGCTTCGGCGCAAAAAAGATCCTCACTATAGAGGGCGTGCGCGAGTTGTACGAACCTCCGGCGCCCCTCTCCCCGATGCCGGAAACGGAGGACGAAATGATACGGTACGTCAACGCCGCCGTGGAAAAGGCTCTCCGGCTCTGTCCGAGGACCGAGTTGTACTCAGCTTTTTCCGTCGATAAGGAAACTCTGCAGACGTCCGGCGGCAACAGGCAGCTTTCAGGCGCGGTCCTGGCGGCCGTGCCCGGGGTCAATACCGGAGTTACGGAACGCTTTGAAAAGAGAACGGCTGATTATTCCGAAAGCGCGGCGGACTTTCTGGAAACCTGCCGTATCGGAGCCGCAGACGTGAAGGAGGCGGAGCTGAAGTATCAGTATTACAAGTGCTCGCTCTGCACTTCCGAGATCGCATTTGACGACTACGATACCGTTTGTCCCGAGTGCGGAAGCGAAAACACGCTGCAGCTGCGCTATTACGATATCTATAAGATCTCGCTGCACATCCTGCCCGGTTCCGCGGCGTATGAGGACAATCCTTTCCCGAAACCGGAAACGCTCGCCTCCGTACTTGAAGAGGGGAGCGAAGGATGCTACGCCTTGCGGGACTGTAGCAGACAGTATGACGAGATCCTGCTTTACGCGGAGATCAACCGGCTGACTGATGAGATCGGGACCCTTCGTTTCGAAACGAAAAGCGCCGTTTCCGCGGATCTGGAAATGGCGGGGGATTACGCGTATCTGGGCACGGTGACGGTTGACGCGGATGCGAAGGAGAGCGTCATTTACAAATTCACCTGGCCGGGAGTAAAGCTCGACAAGCATGAGAAAACCGTGGAGATCGGCAGCAGCGAAGTGCTGAAAGCCAAACTGACCTGCGACGATCCCGCCGCGTACGACGTCGTCTGGACCTCCTCCGACGAATCCGTCCTGACGGTGGACGATCAGGGGTATCTGAAAACGAAAAAGGTCTACGGCGACAGCGTCGTCACAGCCACGTTTTCTTTCAGGGGCAGTGAATACAGCGACTCCTGTCTGGTGCACGTGGGCGTTCCCGCGGAAGGGGTGGACCTGAGCCGCGGGAAGCTCTCGCTGAAAACGGGCGAAACGGCGCAGCTGAACGCAAAGTTCAATCCGAAAGACACGACAAACACGGTCTGCTATTGGTATAGCGAAGACGAAGCGGTGGCGACGGTGGATGAAAACGGTCTGGTCACCGCGGCTGCTCCCGGCAAAACGGTGATCTATATCATCACGGATGACGGGAACTATTATTCATCCTGCAAAACGGAGGTGACCGGCTGATGAGCAGCGACAACAAAAACGGGCCAGGCAGCTTCTTCGGGGCGGAATCTTTCTCCGCGGCGTCTATCGACAAACAGACGCTGAGCAGGTACAGCGATCTCGCCGTCAAGGCCTTCCACACACGGGTGCTGGACGGAAGAGAACTTGCCATCCCCGCAATCGCGCAGTTCGCCACGAGCATCCTGAACGGCGTGCAGGTGTACGAGACTCTGTTCTTCGTGAACGTGCTGCGGATCAACCTGATCTACGTTACCGCGATCCGGGCGCTGATCAGCATCTACGACGTGCTGAACGATCCTCTGTTCGGCATGGTCTACGACCGCACAAGGACCCGTTACGGCAAGGCGAGGCCCTATATCCTGATGGGAGCGGTCCCGTATTTCGTCGTCACGGCGGTGATGTATACGGGGGCTGTCTTTCTGAAAAACCCGTCCGGCGACGACCCGAAAAAGATATTGTTCGTCTTCATCATGATGTTCCTGAAGGAGACTTTCGCAACGATCTACAATCTGCCCAAGGGAAATCTGCTTATGCTGATGACGCCCAATCCGCAGGACAGGATCACGGTGGGTCTGCTCAATTCCTATCTGGGCGAGGCTGGCAATACGATAGTCTACGCCATCTTCCTGCCCCTGATGGAACTGAACAACAAGGGGTATATCAACCTGCCGATGTCGTGGCTGTTCACGATCCTCGCATGGTTCTCGGCGGTCATCGGCATCGTCTGCAACGTGGCGATGGCGGTCCTGTGCAAGGAAAGGGTAATGCTTCAGCCGAAGCCGGCGCCCATAGAAAAATCGGTCCTTTACGTGCTGAAAAACAAATATATGCTGCGGAATTTCGCCGCGAATTTCGTCACGTCCTGGTGGAGCAGCGGCGGCTATTCCTGGGACGTGGTGACGCAGCAGGAGATCTTCGGCGGAACGTTCTATACAGTGCTGGCGTATCTGCCGTACAACGTGATCGATATAATCTCCGTGAGCTTCATCCCTAAATTCGCGAAACTGTTTAAGAATAACAACAAGAGGGAACTGATAGTCCTGCGGATGTGGGATATCCTGTGCGTATGCGGCATGTGGCTGGGGATCCCCTTCGTGGACAGACGGTGGATCGCCATGGGGATCTACGCCCTGTTCTACGCGCTCACGGGGGTCAACAACGGCCCCGCCAACGTCGTGGAAGGGGAGATCGGCAGGGAGATCAACGACTATACGGAATACGTTACGGGCGAACGGCCCGACGGAACGATACATATAATCACGAATCTGATACTGCGCGTTACCTCTCCGCTGAACGCCCTGTTCACGATTTACCTGTTCAAGTGGTCGGGTTACGACACCACGCTGCCGATGCTGCCGTGGGCGCAGGGCAACAAGACGGTCTATCAGAAGGTCTGGTTCCTGTTCAACGGTATCACCATCCTGCCTAGGATAATCAAGGTGATCCCGTATTTCTTCTACGACCTGGTCGGGGAGAAGCGGGAACAGATGTATATAGAGCTCAACGAGCGCAGAGCCCTGCTGGCGAGTAAGCATGACGGTATGGAAGAAGGCGTCAGCGAGATCATCGGAACTCTTAGCGATACTTAAGGCAATACCGCACAATTCGCAGCACGCATCTTGCTTGCATATTATTCCGTCATATCGCCCCAAAATGCTCGTTAATACACAAAGTATTGACTGCGCTTTTTGGACGATCTGACGAAAAATCTGACTGCGCAATCTGCGCACTGGAAGTATGCGGTATTGCCTTAAAAGGAGGAGAACAAATGCCGGGAAAGATTTATTATATCGTGCATCTTATACTGAGAAAAACGATCCTGTTTTTCGTGGCGGGGGTCATGTGCCTCGGCTCGCTCAGCATGCCGGAATACGAGGAACCTCAGAATCCCAACCGCGACACCGGGGATTATTTCCGTCCCGATTTCGGGCATCCGCTGATCTCATCTCACAGAAGCGGCAAGGGCGCCGCTCCCGAAAATACCCTTATGGCGATAAAGTCCAATCTGATTTACGCCGGGACGGGTTCCGCCGTCATAGAGATGGACGTGCAGCTGACGAAGGACGGCGAGATCGTCCTGTACCACAGCCTGTACCTGGATGAACACAGCGACAGCGCGGAGTATTTCGGCAGAAAGAACACCACCGTTTTCTCAAAGACTTACGGCGAGCTCCGGAACCTGAATCTGGGCGAATATTACAAAGTCGGCGAAGAATACCCGTATCAGGGACTCCGTGGAGACGATATCCCCGACGAAATCCGGATAACGAAGCTTGCCGACGTCTTCGGCTGTGTGGAGAGCGAGGCTCCGGGAGAATTCCGTTATATCATCGAGGTCAAGTATCCGCATCCCTGGGCGCCGAAGATCGTGGACGGCATCTACAGTCTGATGACGGAATACGATATGGCGGACCGCGTGATAGTCGCCAGCTTCTGGCCGGACGTCACCTCATATATCGACCGTCACTACAGCGGCAGGATCAGCCGGTCCGCCAATCCCTTCGAGATCGTGGATCTTTACGGCTGCTATACGAGGAATGAAGATCTCAGTATTGAAAACTTCAAGTACGTGGCGCTGCAGATGCCCTTCTACCGGGAGGACGGAAAACTGAAGGTGGGGAACCTCGGGAGAGCCGGCTTTATCGACTACGCGCACAAATACGGTCTTTCGGTGCAGTACTGGACGATAGACAGGCCCGACGACGCAAGATTCCTGACTTCCCAGGGCGCCGATTTGCTGATGACCAACCATCCGGACAGGATCCGCGAGGCGCTGGAGGAGTAAGCAGGGGCGCCCCTGTGTGGTCGCCCGAACACAGAACATAAAACGTCCGATTGCGGGCGGGCACACAGGCCCGCCCCTACAACTGAAAACATGAAAAATCCTTATCCGATGCCTCCCGTACTGCCTCCCGCCGGGCATCCGCGGCTGATGCTGCGGGAAAAAGATTTTAAGCGGGTCAGACGGAACATGGAAAAAGAGACCTCACGCGATGCGGTGAGGCTCTTTGATGAGCTCTGCGCTCTGGAGATACGGGGTGAAGGAGCCGATCCCGCCTTCGGGACCTATCACCTGAAGGAGTATCTGGCGGTGGAGGCCAAAGCTCTGAAGGCGCTGCTTGACCGGAACGCCGGGGCGGGCAGGGAAGTGATCGGCGACCTTCTGCGTCTGCTTCGGGGCGTCAGTTATCACGGGACGATCATGACCGCCAGATTCAGCGGTCATCTGATATTCATCGCCTCCGAGGTATACGACTGGTGCTACGCCTGGCTGGAGGACGGCGAACGCGCCGAGATAATCGCTTCCTGCGAGGCGCTGGCGTCGCGGTATTTTGAAATGGGATATCCCCCCGTGAAACAGTCCGCCATAAGCGGTCACGGGACCGAGGCGCAGTTGCTGCGCGACTTGCTCTCGCTGGGTATTGCCGTCTATGACGAGCGCCCGGATATATATGATCTCTGCTCGGGCAGGCTGTTTGGCGAATATCTGCCTGCCTATGAGAAGGTCTTCGCGGGCGGATTCCATCCTCAGGGGCCGTCCTACGGCTCTTACCGCCATACAGCGACCATGTGGGGAGGCCTGCTGATTTACGCTATGAGCGGAAACAGGTCGCTGCCTGCCTGTGTGGAGACTCTGGCGGACAGCTTTCTGTATCTTACCCGATCTGACGGGGAGATGCTGCGGCTGGGCGACGACTGCTGCGAAGGAAAAGCCCTGTATTCGCGGAAAAATCCTTTCGCGGTCCCGCTCTTTCTCTCCGCGGCATATACCGGGAACCGTCTTTACCGCGACGAGGCGCTGCGCCAGATGCATCCGAATTATCTGCTGCCGCAGCATTACGGCGTGGATTATTACGAGGAGGGCAGTTACGGAGAGGGGCTGATGTCCCCGTCAGTGTATCTTATCTGGGATGGGCTCACGCCGAAGACGGAAACGCAGCCGTTGCCGCCCGCACGTTTTTTCGGATATCCTGTGGGCTGCACCGTATACAACGACGGCGAACGGCTCGTCCTGATGAAGATCGGCGAAGTATGGGGCGCGAATCACGACCACCTTGACACGGGCTGCTTCCAGATCTTCGACGGGGAGATCCTCGCATCGGATTCGGGCGTTTACGATTCCTACCATTCGCCCCACCGCAAGAACTATTATATCCATACGGTCGCCCATAACTGTCTGCTGGTCGGCGGAAAAGGTACCCGGTTCCCCAACGGGCTGGAAGAACCGGACGATCCCGACCGCTGGCTCGCGGAGTACGGCATGGCAAAGGTGACGTACCACAGCGAAAAGAACGGCAGGTACGAGATCGAAGGGGACCTGACGCAGGCGTATGCAGAAACCTGCCGGCTCGTTACCCGACGGATGCGCTGGGAGCCGGACCGGGGCGACAGAGGCGTTTTTACCGTAGAGGACGTTGTCGTCCCGAAGCGCGGGGAAGAGGTGACCTTTCTTCTGCACTGCCAGCGGGAGCCGGTGACCGGCGACGGGGAGATCGTCATCCCCGGGAAAAACCGCGAGCTTGTCTGCCGCGTTATATCGCCGGCGGATGCGCGTATCGTCGCGGTCACGGGAGAAGGCAGACGGTTTGTCGCCGACGGGATCGATTATGAACCCTCGGTCCGCGCCGACGAAGAGGGCTGGGGAAGGATCGGGATCTGCGCAAGAGGAAAACGGGTCGCGTTCGTTGTGGAAATGGAGATACGCAGGACGATGATAATTACGGGTGGCGGCTGAGTGCAGTGATCGATCTGTGTCTTTATTCTGCTGCGGTACGGGCAGGCTCATACGTTAAGGTCAAAAAAACCGGGCTGCGCGTGGCAGTCCGGCTTTTTTTGAGGTGTATATAATGTCGATGAATTCTGTTTTCAGCTGAAGAATGAGAAAATCTTCCTGAAGAAGGCTATGATGCGCTCAATGAATGAAAAAACGCTCTTGTTGTTCGTCTGAGAAGACGTCGATGTGGAATCCTGAGAATCGGAAGTGTTGCCCGTGGGGTCTGTGAAGTCCTGAGAATCCTCTGTGTCTGAATTCTGTATGGCTTCAAGCCATTCCTGTTCTTCGGCTTCGATCTTTGCCTGTATTTCGGCTTCAAGCTTTGTCTCATCCGTGAGGCGGATGAACTCTGTCGTATAGGTGTACGGTCCGCCGTCGAGACCTTCGATGGTCACGTCAAAGATATCGCCGTCGCTGAAGCCGTCCGGGAAACAATCCTGCATCTCTTTCGGGAGACAGTATATAAACGTGGGCATCGTTACGAATGGATTGTTTTTATTGCAGGGAACCATCTGCCAGGTCTGACCGGTTTTGCGGTATGTAATAGTTGCAGTGGGGAAGTCGCAGATTACATAATCCACGATCGGGAAAGCAAACGCCCATGCATTTTCCACGCCGAAATTCTCAACCGGCATCAGGGGCGCCGGCCAGGCGACAGAAGGAGTGGAAGAATAATAAAGGTCAAAATAGGAATTCAGAGAATCGACCGATGTGCAGTTGTATACGGCACCTGTGGCGGATGGTGCTGACCCGAATCCGACAGCTGTCGCCTGCGGATCAAGAAGTCTGAGTGCGGAATATGTCCAGTTGAAATAATACCAGGCGCCGTGGTCTGTTTTTTCGGTCGATGAGCCGTCGCTACAGGCAAACCATGATTTTAAACAATCGCCGCGGTAATATGCCTGATCCCAGTCTTCTCCGGACATCCCGGCCGGCTTTTCAGGGTACAACGTGTCGCCGGATGCACATGCCAGGGCATATAACGCACAGGCGCGGTTCAGATCGGTGGCGTTCGGTAAGGCGGGGAGCCCGGCAAGGGATCTCATAAAGTTGACATACTCTGTTTCACGTTCATATTCCGCCTGCGTCCACTCGCCAGGAGTCCAGTTCTTGACCGAAGGGTCAACGGCGTACCTGCCGTCATCGGGACCGTATAAAAACCAGTTATCCGGACCGCAGCAGAGCCAGGTATACAACTCGATTTCCGTATCGAAAGAAGGCAGAGAGGCAATGATCTCTTCCCTGGACGGTGTGTCGGGAAAATTGGGAAGCGTTTTCAACACGCCTGATCCGGTGTTTTCTGCAAAACCCATCGGGATGCAGCCTATAAGCATTAATGCAGCCAGGATAAATAATATTGATTTCCTGATCGTTTTCATTTTGAAAAACCTCCGTTTTTTATTATCTGATTTGTGGTTTCGGGAAACCGATTTGCGCGATTTCCGCTTGCAAATGCGATTTTACACAAAAAAATCCGGAAATCAACAGCCCGGAAACGAAAGCTCGTTTTCGGGCAACGAAATTAAAAAATCCGGAATATTTACCGTAAAAGCCTCCCTCTTTGAGGGAGGTGGATAGGTTATCATATGAAGTGCAACAGAAGATAAAAAAAAGTAGACCTCATAAAGACCAAGGTGTAAAATGTTAATAACCACAAAAACAATACACGGAGGAAATTATGAGATCCTATACACATTTTACACTGAATGAAAGA
>JAILQN010000176.1 GCA_024699005.1 Clostridia bacterium | reverse complement strand
TCTTTCATTCAGTGTAAAATGTGTATAGGATCTCATAATTTCCTCCGTGTATTGTTTTTGTGGTTATTAACATTTTACACCTTGGTCTTTATGAGGTCTACTTTTTTTTATCTTCTGTTGCACTTCATATGATAACCTATCTACCTCGCCGCGAAAAGGACCCGCGATCTTTACGAGGGCTACTCCGACCTTGATTCCCTGATAGCGGATTACGACAGCACCGTCGAAGCGCGCAACGCCCGGCACGACGCGGAGCGCGCCGAGCAGGTCCGCCTCGCCGCCGAACGCCGGTTGGATAAAGAGCGGTACGAAGCGAAGAAGAGGATGAAAAAAATGAAATAATGTTTTTCACCCGGCACCTTTTACCTGTAACCTGTAACCGGCAACCTGTTTTCTGTCACCTGACTCCCGCTTTTAATGAAAAATCAAGATTATTATGGTATTTTTCGCGTATACATCAGACGACATATACAATGACGATTTAAGAGATAAATTACATAGCAAAAATCGGCAAAGGAGCGCAAACAATGAAACGGCTTTTCTGCGTTATTCTGTCAATGGTTCTGATTTTCTCCATGATTCTCATGACAATGTCTGTAACCTTCGCCGTTGACGGTGACGGCAGCAGCGACTCCGCGAAGGGGATGATTGGCTATCTGATCTCACAGGGGTATCCGCTTATTGCAAACGGTCAGACCTTCTCATTGACACGACTGCATGACGATACCCTCGGATTGAGATTGCTGTTCGATAAAGATATAGGTTCTCTGCACGGGATCTATTCCGCGGAATATGCGGATCTTGACCTTGACGGCGCCGAAGAGCTTGTCGCTGTCGTCGGAGAGAAAAATGAACGCGATAACGGAAACGGCATCATGGCCAACAGTCTTGTTTTCAGGATCGCCGTCGTGGATACCGATGCTTCCGGAAAGGCAAACGGAAACGACGGCGCGTACTGCTGCAGCTTCCTTGACAAAGCGATATACAATACCGACGAGTATCTTTATGAGGACGAGGGCAACGCGAGATCCTTTGTCGCGCTGAGCGGAAGATACATAGTCGCGCTCGACCGTTTCGATTACGAATCCCACATCGCTCATTATTCCGCCTATGAGTATTCCGGAGCCGGTCAATCCGCTTCTCCGTCGCAGGAGGTTTTCAGTAAAGTCACTGGATTCGACGTAGAACTGAATTTTATTTTCCGTGAGGATACGCTGGACGCGGAAGAATGTCAGAAGCTTCTCGGTCAGACAAAGGATATAGGCGATAAGCTTTTCCCAGTTGACTCTTCAACAGGCCGTGTCTTTGACGACGACGTGTTCAGGGCGCAGGCAATGTTCTTCTGGTACGGCGAATGTCCCGACGGCGAAACAAAAATCATACATATGACGGACAGAACCTCCGCATTCGAAAAATACGGCGGTACCGATAAGGCATTCCTGACCGGTGACGTCAACGGTGACGGAACGGTAACCGCAGATGACGCAATGCTTGCCCTCCGCGGTTCCGCGCGTCTGGAGAAACTCGACGCGGCTCAGCTTTCCGCCGCGGACGTCAACAAAGACGGCGCCCTGCATGCCGATGACGCCAGAAAAATCCTGCGCCATTCCGCAGGTCTTTCCGATGACGCGGGCATTGATTGGGCAGATTGATTCTTTTTTCTTAAGGCAATACCGCATAATCCGCTCTTCACGGAAACCAATGGTATTGCGGCATTTTCGATGTGATCCGACACTTGTCTTGTATCCCTCGCCGCAGCGATGAATTATTACACAAAAAACACAACGGGAAAGCCAGAGGTGCAGGGCTTTCCCGTTGCTGCAACATTGCGGAACAAGTTATATTTCGCCGTATGGTTTATTTGAAAAGACTCCTGAAGAAGTAAAGAATGTTGTGTAAAGATCCGATCAGCTTCCCGAAGAAGCCTTCGTGTGTCTGACCGCAGTATTTGCATTTATCGTGCGGAGTGAGCTCCGCGCTGCACATGTCACACCAGCCATCATTATTTTTGTCTGAATGATCAGTCTTTTCAATCGTTTCTGATTGAAGGACTGTTCCGCATTCTGCGCACTTTTTGACTCTCTCACCATCCGCGGAACAAGTTGCCGGAGTCCTGATCTCCCATCCACCTTCGGTATGGGGAAGCTTTGCCATCTTTTCCGAATCAAGAATCTCCCCGCATTCTGTGCACTTTCTGACTTTCTCACCTTCTGCAGAGCAGGTTGCCGGAGTCTTCAGCTCCCACCCGCCCTCGCTGTGGGGAAGTTTTTCGATCGCTTTTGCTGCAAGGATTTCACCGCATTCCGTACACTTCTTTATTTTTTTACCCTTGCTGCTGCAGCTCGGCTCATCAGCGATTTCCCAGTCACCTTCGGTATGGGGAAGCTTCCCGACTGTATCTGTTGCAAGGACTTCACCGCATTTCGTACATTTTTTTGTTTTTGTTCCCGCTGCACTGCAGCTCGGCTCGACAGAGACCTCCCAATCATCAGGCCAGGTATGAGGAAGCTTGTCAATCGTCGTATGTTCATTCGCAAGTGTTTTTTCACAGATATTACAGATTGTTATTGTATCATAACCGCCTTCACAAGTGCAGCTTGCGGCATTCTCGTTTTCCTTATGTGTGCTTTTGCTCTCATGCTTACAGGTTTCAAAAGTCACGGTAACATTACGGGTCGTGTCGGCATTATTCAAACGCACATAATAAGTTTTATCACCCTTACACGAATAATAACAATATCTGTTGACATAATTGCCGGGCTCTGTAAATTCAGACTTTCCCGTTGTTCCCACAAATGCAAAATTTGCATTCAACCAATCATAGAGATTAATCCATGAAGAAAAAGAAAGGTCATAGTTATAGTCCGAACTGTTTTGCCTGACCCGATAGATCCCGGCGTCTCCGGTGGTGACTTTAGCGAAGACAGTGTCATAAGGAGCGAGTGTCACATTGATACTTTCATCGAGTTCCAACGGATAAATTATTCTTTCTCCGCAATCATCACAGATATAATCGTTGTTAAGGTCAGCAAACTCCTCTGCATGACGGCATTGGCGCACCATTTTATAAGTCGCTGTTCCATTGCCGTTTACTTTGCGAACATATATCAGACCGGCGTCCAACTCCATAAAATTACCGAGAGAGTAGTTGTTTCCGCCATCTGTATGCCATTTATAATAGCCGTCCTCTTCGGGAATGAATCGAAGCCACAGGGTTGAAGTATTGTTGAAGTCAACTATTGTTGCAGAATCGACATAAAGGTCATAATACACCTTTTTGCCGCACTGATCGCAGCAGCCGTCCAGGTCCTCATCGACCGGGGGTTGGGAATGATCGCATGCACCCGAAGCCGGCGCGAAGACGAACACTCCGGCAAGTAAGACCACCGCAAGCAGCAGTGAAAAAACAGTCCTGAAGATTTTTAAATTTTTCATTGTAATTCCTCCGTTCAGAAATGATTATTTCTCCTTTTGCTATTATTTTTGCGGGATTTCGGTGTATTTCCCGCTCGCAGTTACGAGTATTCCACACAAAAAACAAAAAATCAACAGCCCGGAAACCAAAACGCGTTTTGGAGCAACGAAAGCAAAAAATCGGCCGTCCGTACGCTTATCTGCCCGTTGCTCAGCCGGTCAATCATTGATTTTTATGGTTCACGAAAACCTGAAATCGCAGTATTTCCGATATGATTCAACACTTGTCTTGTATCCGTCGCCGCAGTAATGAAAAATAACGCAAAAACCCGAAAAAAACACAACGGGAAAGCCAGAGGTGTAAGACTTTCCCGTTGCTGCAACATTGCGGAATAAGTTATATTTCGCCGTATGGTTTATTTGAGAAGATTCTTAAAGAAGTACCGACAAAAATATGCAAAAATGTGTACTTAAATCGGGTGTACCGGTCTCCCGTGAAATAGGGCAAGACCGCTCACAGTTATTCGCCGGGAAGCAGTCGAATAACTGTGAGACATTTTGTGTTATTCCACGGACGAGTTCAGCATCCTGGTCTGCGCCAGTTTCTTTTCTTCCGCCGTCATCTGATTTGAAAGCTCAAACGTCGTGTCGAGTTTCGAATGGTACATAAGTTCCTCCGCGATGATATGCAGTATTCCGGAATTGTCCAGCGCGAACGTCATGTCGATCTCGGTGCCTTTGGGAACGGGCCGGGTAAACCGCATGTATACTTTCGTGATCGGAGTCCGGCCCTCGATCTCCATGGACTCTTCCGTACTTCTGCTTTCATAGATATCGATATCGACGCCGGACTGACGGTCGGCAAATGTGGAAAACATCTCTCTGTGCGTTGCCGGAAGCTTGCTGTTTATCAGAAGCATATTGACGATCACTTCTTTTGTGCCCTCCATAACGCTCAGGCCGTACGTTCTTGACAGAACGTTGGAGATGCTGATCTTTGAGCCCGAACCGCCCGCTCCGTGCGCCAGGGAATACTTTCTGTCAAGCTCGCCGGTCTTCAGGTTCTCTTCCATGATGGCCTCCACGCTTTTGCCCGTGGCGGCGGCCTCTTTTTCGACGAAATCGTCAAATTCCTTTTCCGTGCCGGCGAAGATCGCGGCGCCTTTCGCGACCGCTTCATCCGGATCGGCAAGCGTGGGTACGACGTGATAATCGCGTTCGATCATGGCCGCGACCTGAGGCATCCTTGAAGAGCCGCCGACAAGAAGCACTCTGTCGATCTTATCCATAGTGTATCCCTGTTTTGCCGCTGTCGCCAGGACGTCGTCAAGAAGATTCTTCGTCCGGTTCAGAAGGTCGCTCGTCATTTCCTCATACTGCTCACGGGTCAGCTCTTCCCTGAATCTGCCGGCAGGGCCGTTGACCGAGATATTGATCTTCTCTCTCGACGTGAGCGACTTCTTCCAGTCCTCCACCTGCACGTAAAGCCCGGCTACGGTTTCCGGATCCTCCGAAAGATCCTCTCCGTTTTCCTCCTGGTACTTTTCGATAATGTAGTTCATCAGGCATTCATCCCAATCCTTGCCTCCGAGCTGGTCGTCCCCGCCCGTACAGACCACGGTGATCTCGGAACCTTTGATATCCATTACGGTGATATCAAACGTTCCGCCGCCCAGGTCGTACACAAGAACCGTTTCGTGCTTATCCTTGCCGGAAACGCCGTAGCTGATGGCGGCAGCCGTGGGTTCGTTGATGATATTCAGAACGTTGAGTCCGGCGAGTTCTCCCGCGGTTTTTGTGGCCTCGCGCTCGTTCATCCCGAAATAGGCCGGACAGGTTATCACAACGTCTTTTATCTGTTCGCCGTTTTTCAGCACGTTCGTCTGACGGAGTTCCTCATTCGCGTCCGCCACGAGTTTTTTGAGGATATACGCCGAGATCTCCGGGGCTGTGTACTTCGTTCCGTTGAGCATGACCGTATCTTTTTCTTTGCCCATCTTTCTTTTTATGAACTGGACCGTCTTGTCCGGCTCAAGCTCAATGGAGTTTTTCGCCTCTTTTCCGACGACGATGTTGTTTCCGTTTTCCACCATGACCACAGACGGCGTCGTGTGATCTCCGTCACTGTTTTTCAGAACCACCGGCTTGCGGTATTCATCGAGATATGCGATGCAGGAATATGTCGTTCCGAGATCTATACCAAATACATAATTCATTTTTTTGTCTCCTTTTTCTTTTTATTATTTACAGTTTTTTATATTGTTACGAAAAGCAATACGATCGCCGCGGGGACAGCTATTGTCACGACTATATTCAGGATGATCCCGGGCAGCCGTTTCTTCATAAGTTCATCGCCGTAATCCTCGTACATCTCTTCCGTCCTTGCTTTCGAGGTGTCGATGATCTTATCGACCGTTCTCTCGATGCCGACGATATCCAGCTTTTTATGAAGGATGGATACCGCGTTCCAAAGGAAAATACCCGAAAGGACTCCCGCCGCGCCGTGCTCGTAAATAAAGCTCAGGATGAACTCGATCGATCTCATTATCATATAGAACAGATTGTTTTTCGGGAGCCCTTCCGGAGCGACCAATGCAAGCCATCCGCCTCCGCTGGCATAGGTATAAGAGAATATGCTGTTGTTGCCGAGGAACAGACAATAACCGATTATCGCGACGGCGACTGCTATTGAAACGACTTTGATATTATCAAAGATCAGCTTGAAGAACCGGAAAACCCCGTACACGATATAGATCGGCCAGTAAGTCAGATAATGTACCGCTCTGAGCTTCGGATTAATCCTCTTTCTCTTTCTGAAACCGAACAGATTTTCAACGGCGTTCAGGAGCTTCTGCTTGTCGGCGTTCTTGCCCGCGTCCTTCAGGATCGGCCGTATGGACTGTACGCTGAGACCGAAATTGTCATATATCGGGATAAAGTAGGTCAGCAGGAAATCGTTGAGGTTGAGGAACCGGTAGTTATTGCCTGCCGTCTGATACAGGGCGTCAAGACCGTTCTTGCTGATCTCCGCGCTGACGTACATGTACGGTGTGAGCGCAGGGTACTCCGTCAGCAGCTTGAATTCCCGGAAATTGTTCCTGATATCGTTGTTGCCCAGAACAGAGTCGATACTGTTGATAAAATCAACGATCGGAATGAATTCCGCGCCGAATTCCTGTCTGGTCGCGTTGATCGCGGTCCGCTTTGTTTTAACGGCTGTCCGGAATTCCTCATAATCATCGAACTGATCCAGTTCAAGAAAAGCGTACATACTGTCCTTCAGAGCCGGATAATGCTTTACGACGGCGTCCGACGCCCTGCTCTTTTCATAGTAAATCTCGCTTTTCCGAAGAGACAGCAGGGTCTTTCTTGCAAAAAGGTTTTCTACGAAGAAGGAAGGTTCGCGCGCGGTCCCGCCGTCTTCCGCGGATTCGGTCTCTTCCGCGTTTTCCGCTTCCTCATCTTTTTTTGATTTTTTATCGGAATAACCGTAAAATTTATACTCGGTCTTAAGATATTCCAATATTGACTTTTTGTTCTTTTTTTCTTCGGGGAAATACTCAAAGAAGAACGAGACACGTTTCGTATTCAGCTTTGAAGTCTTTGTGACACAGGCGAAGAATTCTTTCGTGAATTTCGATACCTCACCGTCAGTCTGAGCACCCTTTTTGCCGTATTGGAAATCATATATCTTGCGTCTGAGCGCAGGATCCCTCAGGATGGCTTCGAAGGCCGGAGCTTTTTCAAGGAAGGCGCGGTCTCTTTCAACGAATTTTTCGTTCGTTCCGCTTTCCACGCTCTGTTCCCATTTTGCTCTCCTGTCCGCGAGAAGCGTTTCAAGCTCGCTGTCCGTTATATCGGGAGATTTGATCTTATACAGCTTAAAAAGATCGGTCTTTTTGATATCAACGTCATATTTTGATCTCACTAAATCTACAATTTCAGCCATGATAAACCTCCGTCAGACAGTGGTGATTTTTTTGTTGATGAACTCAAGAAGGCTCATAACTTTCTTTTCACAGATCTCCCCGAGCTCCTGAATGACCATATAGAGCCATTCCAGAACAGAAACGAGCAGCGCCAGCAATCCTTCCAAAAAATATATAATGAGCCCGATGATGACGGCTATGGCCACAATACATAAAATAAACGTCAGCAACTGACCCGATGCAAAAGCGGCGAATAAAAAGAGCCCTGCCGTCACGATTGCGAAGACAATCCATACGTTCACCATTTCTATGACGGATTCAACAACAGCGCTGACCGCTTTGCAAGCCACTGAGATCAGGAACAGCAATGCAGCCCCTACAGAAGCGAATAATATCAGTACCATATCGATAATCCTCCGTATACCGTTATTCCGCGAACCTGAATACTTCGACTCTTTCGAATATCATGACCTTGCCGTTTCTTTCGAAACCGGGCGCCAGACTCCTCTTTATCTTTTTATCCAGGCTTTTGTCCGGCGTCGTCACAGCTTTTGCGGCCTGGTGCCGCGACGCGTCGAAATCGTCTCCTTCGCCGGATTCGAACTCATCGACGTTCTGAAGCGTAAGCATGTCGGCGATATCGTCGGCGGCGTAAAGGTATTCCCGCTTTGCTTCATCGGCGGTCATGTCGTTCCATCTGTCAGTCCGCGAAGTCTTTTTCATGCTCACGAGTATTTTGATGACCGCTTTCAAAAGCTGTTCCTCAAAACGCTGAGCCTGATCCTGCTTGTAATACGAGAGCTCAGCGTGAAGCCTGTCAATCTGCGCGTCTTTTGTTTCAAGCTGACTGCAGATGAACGTCTCGATGTTTTTTGCCGCCTCGCACATCTCATTCAGCGCGGAACCGGGATCTTCACGCTTTATCTCATCCCCGGCGGCCGTCCCGGTCTGAGGGGTGTTTTCCGTTACGGGATTAATTTCATTTTCCATTTTCGTTTACCTTACAGCCCTTTGGCTTTTTCAAGCTTCTTCATCTGTTTCCGCCAGAAATGACCGCAAAAGCCTCTTTCATTCAGTTCAAGGTTTTTCATGACCTCATATTCCGGGATATAGCCGTATTCCTCGAGTAGTTTTTCGGTACGAATGTCGATAGAGGAATTGTTTTTTGAAGAATTGAATATTCCGGACAGTACGTTCGCATCCTGTATTATATCCATCATTCTGTCGTAAGCTATATTTCCTCGCACAGCGCCTTCGTTTTTGATCTGTTTTTTCAGTTTTTTCAGATCCATGACAGGATACGTAAGGTTCGGGCACATGCTTTCAAAAAACAGCGACGTTGCCGCTCTGCCCTTTTTGCTCCTGACCACCTCGAAGAAACCGAGTTTTGCAAGATAATAGAACGGGAATGCCGGAATGTACGGGTCATTGGTAAAGACGACGGCCATCAGCGCTTCGGCGCCGTCGACGCTCGACTTATAATCGCTCACAAGACCGACCGCGAAAACGTCCTCAGTATCGATGACCGTACGGGAAAACTTCGTGGGAACGAAGAAATCGTTTGTATAACCCGAGCCCAGAGTGACGCTGACGGCGGATTTTGCGGAACGCATCAGTATATCGGCAGCTTCACTGTCGCTGAGGTTCGAATAATTGTACCTGGCGTCCCTGAGTTCTGACATGCTGATACCCTGAGTCAATCTGTACTTTTCAAGTATCGCGTCGCGGTGCTCCGCGATCTCCTCTTTCTGCTGCTCCGTATAATCGGGCATTTTCATTTTTTCGGAATACTCAATATAACCGCTGATGTTGGCATATTTGGCCAATTCCCTTTCTTCGCATTCGTTGCAGAGGGTCCTGCCCAGCAGACTTCTTGCCTCGAATTCTTTGCCGCAGCACTCGCAGACGTATGTTTTTTTTGAAAAGATCCCCATGATTTTTGTCTCCTTTTGTAATTATTTTTGCGGGATTTCGGTGTATTTCCCGCTCGCAGTTACGAGTATTCCACACAAAAAACAAAAAATCAACAGCCCGGAAACCAAAACGCGTTTTGGAGCAACGAAAACAAAAAATCGGCCGTCCGGACACATCTTCACCCGTTGCACAGACGATCAGTTACTGATTTCTGTCACCAGTTATCAGCGAACGGCGGACAGCGCGCGGATCAGGAAATCGCATTAACCGGCAAGTACCGCGCGAATGCCGGACGGCGCTTTCCCACGGTCGAAGAACCGTCAACTGACCCCTGATCACTGCCCCCTGTCACCTGTCCCTCGCTTTTAATACACAATCAAGATTCTTATGATACTTTTCAGTTGTCGGGACGGCAAAATATTCCCGCCGCCTGTTACCTGTCACCTTAATTACAAAGGAGCACTGCCATGAAAAAACTGATATCCCTTATACTCGTTCTTCTGCTTCTGCCGGCGGGGATCGCAACGATCGCCGGTGCGGCACAGGCGGTGCAGTTCGAAACTCTTGTACTGCCGGACGAAGCGATCGCCGATTTTGACGAATCTATACTCGCAAGGGTCTCGAGCGAACCCGATCAGCAGGGCAACAGCGGTTTTGACGAACAGGGGGTCTATATGTCCCCGTACTGGACCTGTTCGGCAGGCGGCCGGTCCGTTCCCGTTTACGCGGTGATGAATTATAACGGGGATACCGACTCCGGAGTCCTGCAGTCAATCGTTTATCTGTACGCCGACGATATCTCCTCCGGTCTGACCGTATCTCTGGAGCGCATCGGCTCGGCAGTGAAAAACGCGGTGATCCTGCCGGAGAAAAACGGCGCCGTCCCTGTAATAAACGGCCGTACCGTGTCCTTCACCGCGAAAAAATACGGTTCCTTCACCTGTCTGATTAACGACGACTCGCTGACGGACGCCGTAACGGTGTTCGTGAAGGAGCGCGCGGACGAAGAGGCCGAGATCGCCGCTTATATCGACGAATACGGCGCAGACAGGGTGAAGGTCATACCTGCGGGGTATACCGAGGCCGACTATATCGACGTTTCCGGCTGCGACGTGCAGTATTTCAGGCGCGGTTCATATATCTCGGTCCGGCATTTTATCGAGCTGAAAACCGAAGAACAGCTGGCGGCAAAGTCGTAGTTCCGTCCGTCTTTCCTGAGCATATATGACCGCGACGGTTTTGTGGTGGACGGCGCGGGATTCATCGACTTCAACCGTATAGACAGGAACGAGATGGAATACGTGAATATTTCGTTCTCCAGAAACTGCGACGTTTCGGGAATGGCCATCGTGAATTCCGGCGGCTGGACGGTCACGACGCATATGTGCAAAAACTGCCGCATTTCGGACCTGGAGCTGTACGGGTACCGCACGAACTCCGACGCCGTCAACGTCTGCTGTTCCGAGGATATAACAGTCAGGGATTGCTTCGCGCGGAACGGCGACGACTGCTTCAGCGTCAAGACCACGAACACCGACGGCCCGTCGAAAAATATCCTTGTGGAAAACTGCATGGGCTGGAGCAATAAGTGCCGCTGCTTCGGAATAACTGGCGAGGTATACGCGCCGATCGAAAACGTGACCTTCCGCGACTGCGCGGTGCTCTACCGCAACGCGACGTGGGACAACAACAGGGTGTCCGCCCTCGCCGTTTCGGTGGAATACGCCGGAGAACCGATCAAAGACATGGTATTTGAGGATATAGAGATCTACCGCGACGACGGCAGAGCGATAAACGTGCTTTACACAAACAAAGAACTGACCGGCCGCGTCATATCCGGGGTCGTATTCAGGAACATCCGCTTCACAGCAGCCGAAGAATCCCGCCTTCCCACAACGGCAAAAAAACTCAGCTTCGGGGAAAAGATCCGCATGCTGCTTTACAGGATTCTGCGTCCGCTGACGTCTTTCGTCAAAGACCCGGAGAAGATAGAGGCGCTGTGTCCTGTGGACAATCAGATAGAAGTCACGTTCGACAACGTCATTGCGAACGGCAGAGTACTCAACAAAAACAATTTCGGCCGGTATTTCACCCGGACCGGCAATGAGACAATAATCTTCAAGGACTGACCCCGCTCTGACGTTTTCAGCAGCAAACCCGCCCCCGTACGCTTCTGCGCACGGGCGGATCGTTTTTCAGATCCTGCTGTCACGGTACATTTTGCATCACAATCCCTTTTCCGTCTGTATTTAATGATATATCAAGATTTGAATGATATATTCAGCCTGCCGGTCGGAATCATCGTTCTTTGATTTCAAATAATCCGAATGGAGGGCAGTGTACGTGAAGAAAAAAGTGATAATCATCATTTGTGTCTGTCTTGCCGTCGTTCTGATCGCCGTCGGCGTTCTGTTCGCAGTCTTCAGGACAGGAAGCGGTCCGGTATACGACGGATACGGAAAAAATGCGGCGCAGATAGCGGAGGCGAACGGATATTTCGAAGGGTATATGCCGACGGAAGATCCTGATTATGATTTTAATACGGAGGAGTATAATTACCTGAAGGAAAATTCATTTATCTCCTGCGCGACCAACAGATTCTCAACCTTCGCTGCGGACGTGGATACCGCGTCTTACGCCAATCTGCGCCGTCAGGTAACGCAGAACGGCGAGGTCAATCCCGATTCTGTCCGCGCGGAGGAGCTTATCAACTATTTCCGTTACGATTATCCTCAGCCGGCGGAGGGCGAGCCCTTCGGCGTTTACACCGAGATCACGGACTGTCCGTGGAACGAACAGACCAGATTGCTGCGCATCGGTCTGCAGGCGAAGGATATCGATACGGAGAATATGCCGCGGTCCAATCTGGTGTTCCTGATCGACGTCTCCGGCTCCATGGAGGATTACAACAAGCTCCCGCTGGTCCGCAGGTCCTTCCTGACCCTTGTCGAGACCCTCGGCGAGGACGACGTTGTCTCCATAGTGACTTACGCGTCGGGACAGGATATCATCCTTGACGGCGTTTCCGCCGGCGACAAGACGAAGATCATGAAAGCCATAGAGGATCTGACAGCCGGCGGCAGCACTTACGGCTCCAAAGCCATTGAAATGGCGTACGATCTTGCCGAAAAGCACTTCATAAAAGGCGGCAACAACCGCATAATCATGGCTACGGACGGCGACCTGAACGTCGGGATCACAAGCGAGAGCGAGCTTACCAGACTGGTTCAGAAAAAAGCAAAAAACGGTGTGTTTCTCTCCATCCTCGGTTACGGCATGGGCAATTATAAAGACAACAAACTGGAATCCATGGCGGACAACGGCAACGGCAACTACGCTTATATCGACACAATAGACGAAGCGCGGAGAGTCCTTGTGGACGAGGCGGGCGGAACGCTCTTCACCGTTGCGAAGGACGTTAAGCTGCAGGTCGAGTTCAATCCCGACACGGTCAAGGGATACCGTCTGATCGGTTACGAGAACCGCGTGATGAACGCCGAGGATTTCGCAAACGACGCGAAAGACGGCGGCGAGATCGGCGCCGGACATCAGGTCACGGCGATGTACGAGATAGTGCCCGCAGGCTCCGATTTCGAGATCTTCGAACCGGAGGGGAAATACGGTCAGACCGCGGAACCCGCCAGCGGAGATCAGAGCGAATTCAACGGCGAATACTGCACGGTAAACGTCCGCTATAAAGCCCCGGACGGCGATACGAGCACGCTTCTCTCCTACCCCGTGGACGGCTCTTCCGTCAGGGATGAGATGAGCCCCGATCAGAAGTGGTGCGCCGGAGTAGCCCAGATCGCCATGCTCATCAGGGATTCCGAATACAAGGGAACGACCGATTACAACGCCGTTCTGGAAATGCTTAAAAGCGTATCGGACGACGATTTCAGAAACGAATTCTGCGATATCGTTTCAAAACTTCAGAAACAG
>JAILQN010000144.1 GCA_024699005.1 Clostridia bacterium | reverse complement strand
ATGCGTTGAAGCGGGAGGACCAACGCCCGGTACAGGTTGCGCCGGTAGGGGGATAATTGCCGCACTTGAAAAGCTCAGAGAAAAGGGAGCCTATGAAAAATATGATCCCGATATCGTCTTTTACGACGTTCTGGGCGACGTAGTCTGCGGCGGATTTTCAATGCCCATGCGAAAAGGATATGCAGATAAGGTTTATATCATTACCTCCGGAGAGAATATGGCTCTGCACGCTGCGGCGAATATAGCCATGGCTCTGGATGGATTCAGATCAAGAGGTTATGCAGAGCTTGGCGGCCTTATACTTAACCGGCGGGATGTAAAAAACGAACAGGAAAAAGTCAGGGAACTGGCGTCTGATATCAACAGCCGGATAATCGGCGTCCTCTCGCACAGCGAAACCGTTCTTGCAGCAGAGGAAGAAGGCAAAACAGTCATAGAGGCTTTCCCTGACAGCGAAATGGCCGGTGAATACAGAGCTCTTGCCGATATCCTGCTTTCCGATTGCGGGGTGAAGGTATGCTGAAAAGAATCGGCGCTCCTGTTGATATACCGTCTGTTGCTATAGCGGACGCGGGTTTCCCTGCCCCTTTTAAAACGGGGCTCCAGTATTCCGTCCCGGCGCGGGGAGGCTGGACGATAGTTCACGTCGGTATGCTCGTACCGGAAGCGCATGAAATATTTGTCTGCGCCGCAGGTTGTCTAAGGGGAGTCGTGCTGTCAGCTGCGGAGATGAACCTTGCGGACCGTTTCTCAACGGTAGCCATCGAGGAACATAACGTTATCGACGGCGATATGGAGGAGCTCTTCACTGAAGGAGTGACTGATATCCTGAACCGGCTGCCGGCTCTGCCTAAAGCAGTTCTGTTATACAGCAGCTGTATACATCATTTTATGGGGTGCGATCTTGACATGTGTTTCGATGAACTCCGTTCACGGTTCCCGACAGTTGATTTTACGGATTGTTATATGACGCCGACGATGAGGAACGGCAGACTTAATCCCGATAAAATGATGCGATCGAGATTGTATTCTCTGTTGCGTGAAAAGCCGGCGGATGATTCGGTGGTTCATCTCATGGGGAACTGCTTCAGCCTGCCGGATTCTTCCGATATCATCAGGCTAATCAATAAATCCGGCAGACGGACCGTTCAGATAACCGATTGCAATACTTACGAGCAATATCAGGAGCTTGCTTCCGCCGGCCTGCTGATCACTACGCAGGCTGTGGCGAATCAGGGCGCAGAGGAGCTTTCGGAAAGATTTCACAGAACGCATATATTCCTTCCAATATCATATGACGCCGATGAGATCAGAGGCAGAATGTCAAAACTTTCGGAGCATCTCGGCTGCGATTACGGCGGGGACCATCTTGCGGAAGCAAAGGCGACAGACGCTCTTGAAAGAGCATCGGAAATCATCGGCGATACCCCGGTCGCCATCGACGGAACGTTTACGGAAAGACCGTTATCGCTTGCTTCTCTTCTGCTTGATCACGGGTTTAACGTTAAAACTTTATTTGTTGATTCATTTGCCGAAAGTGACCGCCGTAATTTTGAAAGACTGAAAACAAAAAGACCCGATATTCAGGTATATCCGACAGTTGATTCCGCCATGAGAAGATTTGACAGGAATAATTGCGGCGAGTATTTCGCTCTCGGCCAGAAAGCGGCTTATTTCACGGGCACGTCTCATTTTGTGAACCTGATTGAAGACGCCGGGCTTTACGGCTTTGACGGTATACTCAGGCTCGCCGGAATGCTAGAGGAAGCGGCGCTGAATGAAAAGGACACGGAATCGGTTATCTCCGTTAAAGGATTGGGGTGTGAAAGCTGCATATGAGACAGGCAAGAGTTTTCTTATCCACTTATTCTGCTGACGTTTTCGGTATTTGTTCCGCGCTTTACGAGCTGGGCGGTCTTATCGTGATGCACGACGCTTCGGGATGTAATTCAACCTACAGTACTCACGACGAGCCGAGATGGTATTCTACAGACGGTATGGTTTACGTCTCCGGTCTTACTGAAACGGATGCGGTCCTGGGAAATGACGAGAGGTTGATCGGAGATATCCTTGAAGCCGGCGAACGTCTGCATCCTGCTTTTATAGCATTCGCAAATACTCCAGTCCCGATGATGACCGGTATGGATCACAATGCCGTAGCGCAGGAAATTGAAAATCGCAGCGGTATACCCTGTTTCGGTTTCGACACCGACAGTATGAATTCATATATGAGCGGATTGTCAAAAGCGTTTGCAGCTATAGCCGAAAGAATACCTGAACGCTCTGTAAATAAATGCGGAAACACCGTTAATATAATAGGCGCAACGCCTCTTGATTTTTCCGTTAACGGTACTGTTGAATCCATAAAAAGTCTTCTTATCAGTAACGGCTTTTCGGTGATCTCAAACTGGTGTATGGGATCAACTCTTGATGATATAAGACTTTCGGGAATGGCAGGCGTGAATCTTGTCGTTTCCGGTTCGGGAATAAGAGCAGCCCTCGCCATGAACAGGATTTTCGGCACGCCTTACGTTATAGGAACGCCTGTCGGAAAGAATTTTTCCGAAAAGATCATATCCGATCTGAAAAAATCTGCTGCTGACGGAATAAACAGGGTATCGTTTGCAGATTATATCCCCGGGATAAATGACAATGTTTATATAATCGGCGAATCTGTCATATCCCGTTCTTTCGCTGCAGCATTATATAAAGAGACCGGAAAATCTGCAAGAGTGATATATCCTCTTGAAAACCTTCCGGAGCTTGACGGAGTCCTGACTGAAGCTGATATAATAAAAGACGGTGAGGAAGAAATTATCTCCGCGCTGAAAGATGCAGAAATAATAATAGCGGATCCGCTGTATAAACGAGTCGCCCCGGCAGAAGCGAGGTTTATAAACCTTGGACACGAAGCATATTCCGGCAGGATAGGGAGACGTTTTATCCCCGATTTGGTACAATTATCCATAAACGATTTTATCAGTTTGTAAAAAGAAAGGAAAAAGATCATGAAGAAAGCATTTTGTTTGTTTTTGTCCGTAGTATTCAGCGTTCTGTTGCTTTCGGGCTGCGCAGAAACGAAGATAACCGAATCAATATCCTCCGATCCCGGCGTGACCGGAGACGAAGGAGCTGAAACAAGAACCATCATCGATCATAACGGGGATGAAGTGGTATTGCCTGTCAAAATAGACCGGATAGCCGTTACGGATATTTTTCCGCTGCCATCCGTTTTGTCTGTATTCTTTGATTCGGCTGAAAAAATAGTTGCCATGGCACCTGCAAGCATGACAGCAGCGCAAAACAGCCTTCTGTCGGAGTTGTATCCTGAGATCCTGAATGCAGATACTTCGGCGATAAACGGAACAGAAGTAAATGTTGAAGAACTCATGAAGTCCGATCCGCAGGTGGTTTTTTATAACGCATCAAGTGTGAACGTCGGGGAAACTCTTAAAAAAGCCGGATTCAACGCAGTTGCGATTTCTGTAAACAAATGGGAATACAACTGTATAGAAACTCTGAATCAATGGCTCGATCTTCTGTCACAGATATTCCCGGAAGATGCGAATGACCGCTCGGATATTGTGCGCTCTTACAGCGAGGAAGCAGTCAATTTTATAAACGAACGTACGTCGGATATTTCCGATGCCGAACGGGCAAGACTGTTTTTCCTTTTTCAGTACAGCGACGAATCGATTATCACATCCGGAAATAAGTTCTTCGGACAGTGGTGGGCGGACGCTGTAGGCGCTGTCAACGTGGGAGAGGAAATGACCGAAGACAATTCCGTCAAAACAACCATGGAACAGATCTACGTCTGGAATCCCGATACGATTTTTATCACGAATTTTACTACAGCGTATCCGGATGATCTTTACAACAATACCGTAGGGGCGTATGATTGGAGTTCAATTGACGCCGTCAATAACAAACGGGTTTTCAAAATGCCGTTGGGAATGTACCGCAGTTATACTCCGGGCGTCGATACGCCGGTTACGCTGAAATGGCTTGCAAAGACCGTTTATCCGGATTTGTTTGCCGATATCGATATAACCGCGGAAACAGTTGAATAC
>JAILQN010000142.1 GCA_024699005.1 Clostridia bacterium | reverse complement strand
TCCTACGGCTGCGTGGATACCGTGGTGCTTTTCGCCAATTCGCCGCACTATTCCATGACGGTCACCGGCCAGGCGACGGGCGGACTTACAGAGAATTTCAGCAATCTTCCGCCGGAGAATTACGAAGCCTTCGCCGACTATTTCATCACTATAACACGCTATTTCGTTGAGAAGGGCGTTCCCGTCAGATATATCAGCCCGATAAACGAGCCGCAGTGGTCCTGGGGCGGCGGCTGGGTAGGGCAGGAAGGCTGCCATTACGAGCCGGACGAGGTCCTTGCCGTTATGCGCGTTTTCGCAAGAAAGCTCAAAGAGAGCGGACTGCCCGTAAAGCTTATGGCTCCCGAGAGCGGCGAGATCGGCGACGTCACAAGGGATTACTTTGAGAGGCTTTCCTCCGATCCCGAGATCGCGCCTGTCATCGGTTCCCTTGCTTATCACAGCTACTGGGCGGACGGCGACGTCACCCGCAAGACCACTCTCGGCGAATACCTGGCGGAGAAGCAGTTCGACGCCACGGTGGATATGACCGAATGGTGCGAACTGCCCCTCGGACACCATACTCAGGATTACGCGAGCCTCGTGCTGCTTGCCGAGACGATCTGCGACGACCTCTCCCACACCGGCGCCAATTCCTGGACGGCGTGGGTCGGCGTGAACACCACAGGCTATAAGGACGGCGAGAGGTGGTCCGACGGGCTGCTCGCCATGAACGACGACGGCTCGGTCATAGAGGTCTGCTCGCGCTATTACGCCATGGCGCACTTCTCGAAATTCATTCCCGCGGGTTCCGTCAGGGTCAAGGCGACTCCCGACGCGGACGACACCGTTATCACAAAGAACGAAGACGGCACGCTGAACGTCTGGGAGCGCACCAAGATCGCCGCGTTCCGCACGCCGGACAATAAGATAGTCGTTGTGCTTGTAAACCGCGGCAACGACCGTGATTTCACCTTCACCTCTTTCGGCAAAACGAAACTCAGGGTAGTGCAGAGCACGGCGGATTATAAGCTGAAAGAGCTGTACACCGGCAATTCTCTGCATAAGATCTTCGTACCGCACGACAGCGTGACGACGGCGGTGCTGGGGTAGTTGTACAGGTACGGATCGCGTATAATGAAAAAAGACACGCCGTCATGCTGACGGCGTGTCCGTGTTTTCCCGTATTACGCAGCGGAATTATCCTCCGGGATCGCAGCTGTCGTTTCATCCTTGAGGATGCCGATCAGACGAAGAATCTTCTTGATCATTTCAATAAAGTAATTGAAAATCTCCTTGAGCTTATCCATTCTTTTTCACCTCCTTATTGTGACGATATGGTCCAATACGAAAACTGTTTTGCAAAACAGTTTTCAAAAAAACGTCTATCAAACCATAATCTTTATATCACAGAACCAGAAGTTTGTCAATAGTTGTTTGCATCGGTATCTGATGGCTGAAATGATCTTCGCGTCATACTTCTGTTTTGCCGCTTATGTGTTCGGGAAAAGGCTATGGAATGAATATGTATTCTTTGTCCTCGTTTTTATACTTTGCATAATCAATGCGGTGGAATTGACCGTCCGGATCGTTTCCTCCGCCGCATCCGAATGCCGTATGCCCGACAAAACCGACGTAGCAAAGCTGTTTGTTACCGTTCACGCAGATGATATCATCTTTAAGGACTTCCGGCAGACCGGGATCTCCGAAGCTCCAGCCCTCTGCTTTGGCATCCGCCAGAAATTCCGCCTTCGTTTTTTCGTCTTTCAGAAAGACGTAGATCCGTCCCGGCAGCGAGTCCCTTAATCCTGTGAGAGTTCTTTTTACTTCCATTTTTAAACCTCCGGAATAATAAAATTAACCTATTCAGAGGCCGGAAAAACGCCCATCGGTCCGACGGGCGTTATGATTATCTGTCCACCCATCGGGCAAGCTTTAGCACCTTACCCGGTGGGCAGGTTGCTGTGCGGTCAACGAGCTTGTCTCTCGCGCACTCCTTATAGGTTATCAGTATTTTATCACAAATCGTTGTGCTTGTCAAGTTTTGCGTTCGCTGTGAACGACTGCTGTTATCTTCTCGCCACGGGAACCAGTATCTCCAGATCTCCCAGCGGGAACGAGCAGCACGGGTGGAAGCCGCCGAATTTATAGTCTGCAAGGCGGCGGTAGTCCAGCTCCTTCGGCACCCAGATCTCGCCAGAAACGAGGGTGGAATGGCAGAATCCGCATTCACCGGAGCGGCAGCGCGCAGGAACGGCTATCCCGCCTTTTTCGAGTATCTGCATGACGGAATCGTTCGAGGAACCCCTGACGGTCCAGGTCTTGTCCTGGACGGTCACGCGGATCGTGACCTCCTCCGGCACGTCCTTCGGGTAATCCGCTCTTGTTTTCGGGTTGTGGAACTCGCCGAACATCTCGTGGCGGATATTGCGGCGGGGGAGTTCCAGCTTCGCGAGCTCCTTGTCCAGGAATTCATACATCGCCTGGGGGCCGCAGAGGAATACGGAGTATCTCTCGCCCTCCGGGGCGTATTTTTTAATGAGATCTGCGGTGATGAAGCCCTTCTCAAAGCCTTTGCCGCCCTTGGCGTCCGGGTCGGAGAGCACGTGGATGACGCGGAACTTATCGCAGGCTTTCGCTATGTCGTCCAGTTCTTTCTTGAAAAGGATGCTCTGCTTGTTGCGCGAGCCGTAGAGCAGCGTCAGATCGAAATCCTCGTCGCCGTCGGCTATCGCTTTCGCCATGGAGAGGAACGGGGTGATGCCGCTGCCTCCGGCGAGGGCGACGACCTTTTTCGCGTCACGCAGAGGCTCGTAATCGAAATGGCCGTCGGGAGCGGAGACCGTGACCTCCGTACCTTCCTTCCAGTTCTCGAATATATACTTCGTGACAAGTCCGCCCTCCACGAGCTTTATGGTAAGGACGTATCTGCCCCCGAGCGCTTCGCGCGGGGAGGAGGAGATCGAATACGCCCTCGTTACGGGCATGCCGTCTATATCGGCGAAGACCGTGAGATATTTGCCCGCCGCGAACCAGGCGAGCTCTGTCGTGCCCCTGTCCGGGTCGGGAACGAGGGTGAAGCTCTTCGCGTTGTCGGGCAGGTCCTTCACTTCCGCGACCTTCAGGTACTGCGCCGTGGGGTGCAGGGCGCGGGCTATGCGCCTGGCGCCGTCGGTGCCTGCGGGCAGGACCGCGGGAGCGGATTCAAGACGTTTTACCCTGTCGGGGAACAAATCCTTGATTTTTAATATTTTTAATCCTTTAAGCATCGTTTATCCCCCCGTATTACTTTCCTGAAATCTTTTTCAAAACGTACTCGGCTGCTTTCTCTCCGGTGTGATATGCGGAGCCGTAGCCGTCGCCGCGCTCCTGGGACGCGCCGCAGAACACGAAGTTGTCGAACGGTATATCCTTATCGAACTGAACGGTCCTGGGGATCATGGAGTCCCACAGGTTGAGCATGTAGCCGTAGGGAGTGCCCTGGGGCGTGTTGAGGTATCTGGAGAAGGTGGGCGGAAGAGCGATCTCTATCTCCTCGATATGGGACTGAATGTCGATATTCAGAGCCTTCTCGCAGGTCTCGATCATATCGAGGGCGACCTTCTCTTTGAATCTCTTGTAATCCTCGGGCTTGACGTCCTTCATGACGTCGTCGAAGGTCATGCCCGTCAGGAAGAGCGCGCAGGTGCCTTCGGGCGAGAAATCCGGGAGCGCGACGTTCATGCAGTTGATTATGCAGAAACCGGAGCCGAAGCCCTTCTTGGCGAGGGCGTACTGGCTGTCCGAATCCGTCGCCGGAGCCACGAATATGGAATAATCTTTAAGACCGAGCTCTTCCTTCGGGATATCGAGCCCGATATATACGGTGGTGAGAGCGCAGGCGATGTCCCTCGCGTTGGTCATGGAGAGCTGACGCGCCGGGATGTCCTTCTTCTCGAACAGGTCGTTCCAGGCGAAATTAGGATGGGTGTTGCAGATGATGTAGTCCGCGTAGACTTCCTTCTCACCGTTTATCACCACTCCGCAGGGTTTGCCGTCCTTCGTGATAACGCCGGTGACTTCGGAATTATACCAGATCTCGCCGCCGTTGTCCCTGATGACCTTGTCTACGGCAAGGCTCATCTCATGGCTGCGCATTCTGGGCATTGCGGCGCCCTCTTTTACGTAGCCGTAATCCATCGCCATGAAGTAGAGGAAATCGAACTGGGAATTGGGCACACCCATATAGCACCAGTAGGAAGTGAAGATATCCTGCGCGCGCTTGGGCATCCCCAGGGTGTCGAGCACCTCGGTGACCGTGCTGGTGACGATCCTCGCGGCGTCGGGTATGAACTTGCCGTGTTTTCTGATCAGGTCGACCGGATTGATATTGTCCATATCCTCAAGATCCGCGAAAGCCGCGAACATCTGTCTGCCCAGGTCAAGGGCCTTCATGGAGGATTCGTAGGAACCGGGGACGATTTCGTCCAGCTTGCGGGAGAACGCCTCCACGCCGGAGGGCATGCGAGCGTCGACCTTGACCCGGACTCCGTCTTCGCTTATGAAGGAATCGGGGTCGTCGTCGCGGGCCGGGACTATCAG
>JAILQN010000137.1 GCA_024699005.1 Clostridia bacterium | reverse complement strand
AAAAAGCAGACCTTATGAAAGCCCGGACCGAGCGCCGGAATCGCGTATACGCCGGTAAAAGGTCGATTCAGAAATACCGCACCGCTGAAGGATATCTTCCAGCGGGAGTTGTTTTTTCTCCCACAGGCTCACCATATCCGGGAAATCCGGCGGCAGAGGCTTTTTCGGTCTGCCGAACCTGACGCCGCGCAGTTTCGCCGCCCTGATCCCCTCCGCCTGACGCTTTCTGATGTTGTCCCGCTCGTTTTCCGCCACGAACGACAGCACGGCGAGGAACAGATCGGAAATGAACGTCCCCAGCAGATCTTTATAAGGCCTGGTATCGAGCAGCGGCGTATCGATGACGCAGATATCGGCGCCGATCTCTTTCGTCAGCCGCCGCCACTGGTTCTGTATCTCTTCATAATTCCTGCCGAGCCGGTCGATGCTGAGAAGATAAAGCAGATCGCCGGAGCGCAGCTCTCCCAGCAGCCGCCGGTATTCCGGGCGGTCAAAATCCTTGCCCGACTGTTTGTCCGTAAAAACGTTCTCCTCCGGCACGCCCTGCGACCGCATCGCCAGCAGCTGGCGATCCTCGTTCTGGTCCGCGCCCGATACCCGTACGTATCCGTATGTCCGCATTTTTCCGCCTCCGTGTTTTTTTGATTCTCATCATCCTTTCTTTGATTGAAATTATAAAAACAGGAATGCCCCGGGCGGTCATGCCCGCCCCTGCAAAAGCGTTATAAAAAAGCTCCGGCACAACGCCGAAGCCTTATTCTGACCGAAAATCGCAAAGTTTCGGTTTTGTCGGGGATATATGCCGCGTTCTGTCAGCAATCTGATAACGTCCTGCCGGTATTCTGCTCGAAAAACTTTTATAATTCAGTTTATTTAGAGCAGATATGTTTCGTCTTTATCTTTTAAGTCTGTATCTCCGGTTTCTGTTTGCTCCGAATGATTCAAGCAAACCTTCTTCGGTCAGGATTCTCATGTAGTCCCGTGTGCGGGACTCTCCCAATCCGAGATATTCTGCAATTTCAGCCGTCCTGCCGTCCGGATGATCCGTAAGATAATAAAGAATATTTTCCCGGGCAGCAGCGTTTATCGCCGATTTATCGCCGGTTTTTATCGCCGATCCTTCATTATTATTCGTTATCGCCGATTTATCGCCGATTATCGCCGACGTAATCGGCAAAATCAAGGTAACCCTGTCTGGATCAAATTCCTCAGATATTATCGGAGCCGGCATTTTTTGTTCATTCCAGACCCGATATATATTCGGTATTCCGCTTCCGGCTCTCTCTCCGATATCTATAAAATTGAACATTTTAAGGATCGCACTGTTCCGTGGATCGGAAACGCCGCCGCTGATCGCTGCGCTCAACTCGATCCGCAGGTTGCCGGGATTCGAAAAAGAAAGCATTTCCGGTCTCTTTATAACAACAACGCCGCGTCTGCCGTAATAATCAGCATTAACAAGGCAATTCACAAGAGCTTCACGCAGCGCCTGATGCACCGGAGTATCTTCAACTCTGGTGATCCCGTTCAGCATAAACGGAGTTTTGATATCCTGCTGCAGTTTATTATATACCCTGAAATAGAAATCAAAAATATTCCCGCTCCAGTCTCCGGATGAAGATATTATTCTGTCGGTCCATCTGTTGTGAGGGTCATATTGTTCCTGATAATCAAGAAAATAATCATTGTATTCCCTGACGATATCATACTCATTACCGAACATTAAAAGCCCGGCTGCTGTCGGATGTTTTTTTCCGTCATTTCCTATTCCGGCTGCCCCGATCTTAAGCAGAAAATCATCATCTTCGAGCGATTCCCACACATGCCCGGGACGGGAAAACCGCATACGGCGCCGAAATCCGCCGATGCTCTCATAATTGAAAACCGAATAATCCATTTCAGTGAGTACAAGCATGTCCTGTGTCCTGACAGAGGAATCACGAACCATCGACTGATACTCTTCTTTTGTGCATTTGTAATCGCCTTCCCCGTTACGGCGATACGTATTCAACGGATTGCCGTCGATATACACGGGACGATAAGCGCGGTCTGCGCGCGGAACGTTAATAACTACTATTTTTTTACCTTCCGATTCTTCAATAAATACGTCCTTGTCCGACATGATGTTGATACTGACTGTTTTCGGATTATTCACAGAATCCCAGAACTCTTTGATCAGTTTTTCAGGAGAGGGAAGATCAACGGCGGAAAATGATTTATCGTCGTTTTCCGCAACGCCAAGCAGGATGATCCCGCCGAGAGTGTTGGCGAAAGCAGAATAAGTTTCCCAAATGCTTTTCGGCAAACCGCCGAGAGCTTTTTTTGCCTCTATGCGGTTGTTTTCTCTGTACTGATTGAGGTTATTGAAATCAATCATAATGTGTTTCCTCATTTTTATTCCGGACAAATGCCACATCTTACTTATCGGCGTTCAGAACGGCAGTATGCTTTCTGTGTTGCAGCCATATATACAAGACCTCTTATATTCGATATATTACATTATAATACGATAAAAATCAACAACGATTAATGTATGGAACGCTCAAAACTCAACGCTCAAAAAAACATCCCCGCCGTTTCCGGCAGGGGATATTTTTTTGCGATCGAACTTATTTCTTTTTGTCTTTCTTGAGCTTGGGCTCATAGTTGACAAGCTCGATGAAGCACATCGGAGCGCCGTCGCCCCCGAAAGGACCGGTCTTTACGATGCGGGTACGGCCGCCCGGTCAAAAGAGCTTATTACTACAGAACAGCCCCTCCGGAGACCGGACCCACAAGTCTTGCGTATCGCGCAAGCCATCCGGTTTTTACCGGACAATCGGGAACGGCAAGCTCCTTCCTGCGCTCTTCCAGCTCCTCTTCGCCGACCTCAAGCGTAATGCTGCGTTTCGCGATGGAATAAGAAACCGTGTCGCCGTTTTTAACCAGAGCTATATTTCCGCCCAGAGCCGCCTCCGGAGAAACGTGTCCGATCACGCCTCCGCGGGACAGTCCGGAAAAGCGTCCGTCTGTTATAAGCGCGATATCCTTATCCATACCCATCCCGCACATAAGCGCGGTCAGCATCAGCATTTCCTGCATTCCGGGACCGCCCTTGGGCCCTTCATAGCGAAGCACTATAACGTCACCCGGGACTATATCGCCGAAGATAAGGCCGTTCAGCGCGTCCTGATGACTGTTGAACACCTTCGCGGGACCGGAATGCTCAAACATTTCGGGATCGACGCCGGCTGTTTTAATAACCGCGCCCAACGGGGCAAGATTACCGTAAAGCACCGCCAAACCGCCGTCCTTTGAATATGGCTCGTCAAACGGACGGATAACGCTCCTGTCCGATACGACCGCTTTTTCAACGTTCGCATACAGCGTTTTACCTGTCACAGTCTCCTGTTCACCCCAGATAACGCCCTGATCGACCGCCTGTTTTATAACTGCCGAAACGCCCCCCGCCGCATCAAGATCCACCATCAGATGGGGGCCGGACGGAGACAGTCTGACAAGGTGCGGAGTCTCCCTGCCGATACGGTCAAAATCATTGAGGGTGATATCGATGCCCATCTCATGCGCAAGGGCCGGCAGATGCAGCGCCGTATTTGTCGAACACCCCAGCATCATATCAAGCCTGATCGCGTTATAAAATGATTCCCTGGTGATAAAATCAGACGGTTTGAAATCGCATTTGGCCAGTTCTACGGATATCATGCCAGATTTTTTAGCCATATGCAGACGTTTGGAGCTTACGGCGGGTATGGTGCCCGTTCCCGGAAGCGAAATACCCAGCACCTCAGTCATACAGGCCATTGAATTAGCCGTGAACATGCCCTGACACGAGCCGCAGGTCGGACAGACCTCGTCTTCATAAGCGCAGTATACTTCGCTTTCAAGAGTGCCCGCAATGACCTTGCCTGCGCTCTCCGCTATACTCTGGACGTCTACTCTTTCGCCTTTATAACGCCCCGGAAGCATCGGACCTGCCGTTACGACGATAAACGGGATATCGATTCTTAAAGCCCCCATTATCATTCCGGGTATGATCTTGTCGCAGCCGCAGACCAGGACCAGAGCGTCGCATATGTGAGCTTTTGCCATGGTCTCCACACTGTCGGCGATCAGTTCGCGGCTTGGAAGAGAATACTTCATACCTTCCGTACCCATTACCATACCGTCACAGATCCCTATGGTTCCGAATTCCACCGGCGTTCCGCCGCCCATCAGTATTCCGTCCTTAACAGCCTGACCGATCTTGTCAAGATTTGAGTGTCCCGGAAAGATATTGGAATACGAATTGCAGACTCCTATGAAAGGCCGGGCGATCTGCTCGTCCGTAAGTCCCGCGCCCTTCATAAGCGAACGGGCGCTTACCTTTGTGTCATCCGACTTCAGTTCATAGCTTCGGAATTCGTCCTCGTCAAGAGGTTTTCTGAATTTCATACTGATCACTTCCCCGTTTTTTCTTATAATATCATCTATCGTTTCAGCAAATAGAAATTATTTGTAAAAATTTTCTAAAGAAAATATAAATTGTTTTAACTTCGTTGACTCTTTGATAAACTTGCTGTATTATGATAAAAACGAAAGGAGTAATATCACTATGATCGGAATCGGCAAATGGCAAGGAAGCATAAACGTCCAGATCCTCAGGTTCAGCGGGGATGTGACCATCACAATTTCAGACGTTGACGGCGACTACGGGGTGGATATACAGCTCCCCGAACAGCTTCAGAAAGTAAAACTGCGCTTTGACAGCATCGAGGAGGTTGGTGAAAACGGTTTAACGGGCAAGGGCAAGCTTCTGACCCCTGCCGGCCGCGAACTGGGTTTTGAAACTTCCGTAAGCTTTGACGGGGATGATATGTCAGGTTACCTGAAAATCGCCATTGCGAATATAAAGATCAAAAACGGACACAGGATCGGGTAATTCCCGAACCGGGCAAAGGAATATATACAACAGAAGCGATGCCGCACGCGTCGCTTTTTTTGATGTAATCCGGTTCACGCTCTTAAGACGTATTAGCTGTAAGGTGGTCACCATGGGATTTAAACAAAAACTGAAAAAGTCTTATTTCTACATGTTCTTCTTTCCGGCGCTGATAATCGTTCTGATAACGACAATCGTGTTTGTCATAGTCTCGGAAAGGTACGAGCAGCAGCTTGAGAATATATCTGACGAAGCGATCCTCACCGCCGCTGTCCAGAGCGTCATCAAAGATTTCAAGGAAGTCAGAGATTACAAATTCCTGAAAAGAGAGGAACGTTCTTATAAATCAATGACCGAATACCTTGACAAGAGCGGATACGGTCTTCTGATCACCGCGGACGGAACCGAAAAATACAATTCTCTTACCGAGGAAGATCTGATCATAATGGATAAATATGACGACTCGCTTTATGAGTCCGAAGATTTTATGACGATCGATAACGGGACAGCATCCGTAATAAAACAAAAATTTAAAAAAGGAGAGACTGAATATCTTCTGTACGCCGTAAATACCGATTACAATTCAGACGCTCAGGTACTTATAGAGAACATAAAAAGAGCAATACTTGCTTTCGCGATACTTATTATTTTCGTGATGCTGTTTCTTATTTTTATTACCAACCGATTCCTCTCTCAGAGAATGTCAAAAATGATACTTACACCGCTCAGTCTTTTGAGTCTCTCCGCAAGACAGATAAGGGACGGCAATCTCGATTCAACAGTCTCATACGACTCTGATGATGAGTTTTCAGACGTTTGCGCAGACTTTGACGATATGAGACAGAGGCTGAAAAAATCCGTGGAAGAAGAACTTGCCTCGGAAGAAAACAGAAGAGAACTTTTTGCCGGGATATCCCACGATCTGCGCTCTCCGCTCACATCGATCAAGGGTTACTCAAAAGGACTTCTTGACGGCGTTGCGACAACTGATGAAAAAAGAAACGAATACTACACTGTAATCTACCAGAAGGCCTGCGAAGTAGATTCGCTCGTTGACAAGCTATTCCTGTTTTCAAAACTTGATACGAATAAATATCCTTTCCATTTTACTTCAATAAGGCTATCCGAATATCTTGATTCATTTCTTGACGTGTTTGAAAACGAATACCGTATGAACGGACTTGAGCTGAGTATAACGAACACCTGTCCGGACGATCTGCTGCTGCATCTTGACATAGAAGAAATGAACCGTGTCCTTATCAACCTGCTTGACAACAGTAATAAATACAAAATAAGTCAGACGGTCAGATGTTCCGTTGACTGCAGTACCGACGGCAGCCGGGTGTATATAGATGTAAAAGATAACGGGGCAGGAGTCCCGGAGGAATCGCTTGAGTATTTGTTCACCGCATTCTACCGCACGGAAAAATCACGCAAAGACACCCATAAAGGCAGCGGACTCGGACTTGCGATCTCCAAAAATATAATCAACGCCCACGGCGGCACCATCAGCGCGGAGAACAATAACGGATTTGTCGTGAAGATCACATTACCGGTCGTGGAGGACTTATCATGAAAAAGATACTTATAGTCGAAGATGACGAGGCCATTTCAAATCTTGAAAGAGACTATCTGACGCTCAGCGGATATGAAGTAACGATCGCGCGAGACGGCAGAGAAGGAATCATCAAGGCCATTGAAAATGAATATGATCTCATATTGCTTGATATAATGCTTCCGGGGACCGACGGTTTTGCCATCTGTAAACGGCTGAGGGAGCAGAAGGAAACACCCGTGCTGTTTGTGAGCGCAAAAAAAGAGTCCTACGATAAAATACAGGGATTCGGCATGGGCGCAAACGATTATATCGTTAAACCTTTCGATCCGGCTGAACTTGTTGCAAGAGTCAAGGCGCATATAGAAAGATATGAAAGACTTACTTCACATGAATCTTTAAAACATAAAACCGTTATCGAATACGGCGGACTCAGGATTGACGAGGACGCAAGACAGGTATTCAAAAACGGGAAAGAGCTCGGTTTTACGAGCAAGGAATTTGAAATACTGCTTCTGTTTATGAAGAATCCGAATATCGTCTTTTCAAGAGAACAGATATATGACAGGGTCTGGGGAATGGATTCATACGGCGATACCGCGGCAGTCACCGTTCATCTTAACAGGATCCGCGAAAAAATAGAAGACGACTCAAATGAACCAAAGTATCTGCAGACGGTCTGGGGGGCAGGTTACAGATTCAAAACATAAGCTTTACATATTCAGACAAAATGTCTGTCAGCTGACAATTGTCAGGATGGTCAACCGTCTGACACTCTGGGTGTTTTTCTCTTTTTTTATTTTTATTTGTTTCTTCCTTTATATATACTTGACTGTTTTTTTATTACGACAGGATATAATCCGGGTAATAAAAAAAATAAAGGAGGGACTGCAATGAATCTGACAGAGTTGATCACGATCATAAAAAGACTCATTCTTGTGATCTTCGAAAAATACAGCGTTTTAAGCGAGTTTGACGCGCTAGGCGTTGACGTCAGGGGACTTCTCGGCGGCAAAACGACATAACGGACGCTCTTTTGATAAAAAAGTGCTGCTGACCGCATTCAGGTCTCAGCGCTTTTTTTGATCATGGCTTCGGCAAAAACCGAAAAGCTCTTTTCAACTCATGTATCCGGGCATATAACGATACACGTCAATGATCCCTACGATAAAAAACGTCCCCCGTCTTTCCGGACGGGGGATAATGATTTTGCCTGTACTTATTATTTCTTGTCTTTCTTGAGTTTGGGCTCGTAATTGACAAGCTCGATGAAGCACATCGGAGCGCCGTCGCCTCTGCGGGGACCCGTCTTTACGATGCGGGTGTAGCCGCCCGGACGATCCGCGAAAGCGGGAGCGATCTCGTCAAAGAGTTTCTTCGCGACATCCTCTTTAGTGATGAACGCAAGCGCCCTTCTGTAATTGGCGAGGTTGTTGTCCTTAGCGAGGGTGATCATTTTCTCCGCCGCGCTGCGGACTTCCTTCGCCCTTGTAACGGTGGTCTCGATCCTGCCGTTCTCAAGCAAATATGTTACCATGGCTCTGAGCATAGCGCGCCTTGAATCAGTCGTTCTGCCCAGCTTTCTGTAACCGGCCATTTTGGTTCAACTCCTTTCGGATTTTT
>JAILQN010000134.1 GCA_024699005.1 Clostridia bacterium | reverse complement strand
GCGCAAAGCCCGGGGATAAGTACTTTTAATGCGTTGTGTTTCATTGTTTTGTCCTCCTGAATTCGTTTTGTGAGGTCAGTATAACATAAGCGCAGCCCCACATCTCCGAAAACCGGAAGCGAAATTTACGAAAAACTTACGAAAAAAAACGGAGTTGTCCGGATCGGCAGCCCCGTTTGAAAGAGAAGAATTCTTTTTTACTTTTGCGCTTTCTTTTGCGTATATTAATCAGTCTGTTTTACTTAATCTCGCGGCGATAAAAGAGGGGACATCCTTCGGTTCAACGGAAAGCACGAATCCGAATTCCTCGTTAATGGTTTTTTCAGCTTTCTTCAGGGCGGAATCATCCGAGGCTCCGAGTTTTTTGTTCTCTGCAGCCAGATTTTTGCGTTTTTCCCAAATCGTACGGATCAGCACCAGCATTTCCTTTTGGTTGCCGCGGTTCAGAATATCGCTGAAAATCTCGCTGCGCAGACGGTTGTTCTTTTCCCAGGGGATCCTTTCTTCTTTCAGATCGTCTATCAGCTTCAGTATCTCGTTCTTGTCCGGAATCATCCGCATCCGTGCGAGCAGAGTTTCATTATCTGCCGGTACGTGGATTATCGATCCCGGAGTGTTCACAGGTTTCAGAATATAATAAGTCCGTGTTTTATTGAACATTGTTTCGCTGCATATATCCGTTATATGGCATACTCCGTTGTCACCGTAGACGACATAACTGTCTTTCTCAGGCATTGGTCCTCACCTCCTGCGGAACAGCTGATGATCTGATTCGTGTATTCCCGATTTCCTCGTTCAGTTTTGCGTAAGCTCTGTAAATAATGACCGCGCCGATGACAGCCGTCAGCAGATCCGAGACCGGCATGGAATACAGCACTCCGTCCAACCCGAAAAAGACCGGCAGCAAAAGCGCAAAGCCGACTCCGAATACGATCTCCCGGACCATGGACAGCATTGTGGACTCCGCCGCTTTGCCCATGGCCTGCAGAAAGATGAACGTCGCCTTGTTCACGCAGGCAAGGACCATCATGCAGAGATACACGCGGAAAGCCTTTACTGCAAAATCGGTATAATATACGCTCTCGTTCGCGGCGCCGAATATCCCGATCAGCGCATTGGGGAAGCATTCCGCGATAATCAGCGCAATAAGACCTACGGCGGCTTCGCCGATCAGAAGCATGGTGAAAAGCCTGCGTACGCGTTCCGGACGCTTCGCGCCGATGTTGAATCCCACGACCGGAATGCATCCCGCCGCCATGCCGACGACGACCGAGATGACGATCTGGAAAAACTTCATCACGATGCCTACGACAGCCATAGGGATCTGCGCGTATTGCTCCAGACCGAAAACGGGATCAAGCGCGCCGTATTTGCGGATCATATTGTTGATCGCAGCCATCGCCGCGACGAGTGAGATCTGGGAAAGAAAGCTGCACAGACCGAGCGAAACGATCCTGCCGATGACCTTGCCTTTGAGCGTGAAAGAACCTTTGTTGAGTTTTACACTTTTTAGATGAAACAGGTACCATATGGCAAGCGCGGCAGTGACGATCTGCCCGATCACGGTGGCGACGGCGGCGCCGGTCATTCCCCATCTGAAGGCGAAGATGAAAACCGGGTCGAGTATCATATTTATGGCCGCGCCGGCAAGCGTGGAAACCATCGCGAACCGCGGGCTGCCGTCTGCTCGGATGACGGGGTTCATCGCCTGGCCGAACATATAAAACGGGATCCCGAGTGTTATCCAGAAGAAATACTCTTTTGACAATTCATAGGTTTCCTGATTGACCCGCGCGCCGAATAACGACACAAGAGAGTCGCTGAAAACAAGATAAAAGGCTGCCAGCACGGCGCCGGAAATAAGCGTGACAAGTATCGCGTTACCGAAGACGCGGCGGGCTTTGTCCGGCTGCCCCTCTCCGAGCAGCACGCTGACCGCGGCGCAGCAGCCGTCGCCGACGCATACTGCTATCGCCAGCGCTATGACCGTGAGAGGGAAGACGACGGTGTTCGCGGCGTTTCCGTAAGAACCGAGATAATCGGCGTTCGCGATAAAGATCTGATCCACGATATTGTAAAGCGCGCCGACGAGCAGAGAGATGATGCACGGAACGGAATACTTCCGCATCAGCCTGCCGATCGTTTCTTCGGCGAGATAGTTTTTCATTTCCTGCATAGAAACCTCCGTAAAACAAAAAAAGACGCGCAGATCCTGTTCGGACTTACGCATCTCGTGCTGCTCAACATGTTTATGATAGCACATTATTCCGGCAAAATCAAAGGGCATTTTTAACGAATTTCAGCCCTGTTCCAGATCCCGCAGCCGGAAATCCGCCGAAATTCCCTTCAACACGGTCCGTCTGTCTTTTGCCGCCCGGGCGGTGGCAATGCAGACGGTTCCGGGAACTGTCTGATCGGACAATGATCCTTTGGCAGATCCGGTATCTCTATAAACCGGAATTTGTTGGGTTATTTAATGCTTGAACCTATGAATTTTGCTTCATCTTCTTTGCCTGCGCCAAGTATTGCTCCAAGATCTTCCCAGCCAAGATACTTGCTCAGTATTCCGTAAAAATCAATAGCCATCGAATAATCATCACCGCGTGCCGTCATAAGAAACACGCTTTTTTTACGGGAATTCTCAAATCCCACCTTGTTGAACCATGCAAACAGTCTGTCGAACACAACCTTTAACTGACCGGTTACCGTTCCCCAGAATACCGGTGAGACAAAAACAACAACGTCTGCCCATGACATATCCTCATAGATAACCGCCATATCATCATTCTTCTGAACGCAGCCCTGATGCGTTCTCATACACGAATCACAGCCTATACACGAGTTGATATTCATACTGCTGATATAGTCCTCTTTGATTTCGTTGCTGCTTTCCTTCGCTCCTTCAATAAACGCTTTCATTAATGATGCGGTGGCGCCGTTCTTTCTCGGCGAGCCGTTAAGAATAAGAATATTTGCCATTGTGTTTTCCTCCTAAAACAATTTTTTATACAAATCCCAGTT
>JAILQN010000088.1 GCA_024699005.1 Clostridia bacterium | reverse complement strand
AGCGCGAATTCGGCGCGTTCCGCGGGATAAGTCAGCTTGACAGAAAAATACTGATCACAAACGACGATATTGATTTTTCAACAAGCAACGTACAGCATATACGTCTGGAGGATTTTTTGCTGATGACGGAACTGTAATCATATAAATCTTCCCGTTCGGAGCCGGCGCGGCTTTCCGGAGTGAGCCTCCGTTCGATCCAGATGTACGAACAGCGCCGCAAAGATATAAATAAAGCGAGCGCGGAAACGCTGTTCCGGCTCGCGAAGGCGCTGGGATGCGGGATGGAGGATCTTATCGAAAACACATGATTTATTGATATCACTCAACCGTCCGTTACATAAACAACGGGTTGCCTGCGCTTTGATTTTCGCAGGCAACCCGTTGTTTTGTCTGACTATTTTGTTATGGTGTAAGTTTTCTCAACAATACCGGTAAAATAATTTCCCTTACCGGTCACTGTCACCGTATACGTACCCGGATCTTTGCTTTCGGCGGAATAGCTGACAATGTAGGACGTTCCCTCCGTCAGCTTGGTGCCCGCCGCGTTCTTTACCGTGACCGTCGGTTTCTGGACGCTGCCGCTGCAGGCCTTGCTTGTCCACGAGAGCGTCACGCGGGAAGCCGCCAGCGTCTGCTTTGTGATCTTGTATTCCTTTGTAACAGAGCCGCTGAAGCTGCCCTTACCTGTCACTGTAACCGTATAGGTGCCCGGAGCTTTGCTTTCGGCGGAATAACTCACGGTGTAGGACGTTCCCTCCGTCAGCGTGGCGCCCGCCGCGTTTTTAACCGTGACCGTCGGTTTCTGAATACCGCTGTTGTAGGCGTTGCTTTTCCACGAGAGCGTCACGCGCGAAACCGCCAGCGCCTGTTTTGTGATCTTGTATTCCTTGGTCACCGAGCCGCTGAAGCTGCCCTTACCTGTCACTGTAACCGTGTATGTGCCCGGAGCTTTGCTTTCGGCGGAATAACTCACGGTGTAGGACGTCCCTTCCGTCAGCGTGGCGCCCGCAGCGTTCTTTACCGTGACCGTCGGTTTCTGAACGCTGCTGTTATAGACTTTGCTTGTCCACGAGAGCGTCACGCGCGAAGCCGCCAGCGCCTGCTTTGTGATCGTGTATTCTTTGGTCACAGAGCCGCTGAATCTTCCCTTACCGGTCACGGTCACCGTATAGGCGCCCGGAGCTTTGCTTTCGGCGGAATAACTCACCGTGTAGGACGTTCCCTCCGTCAGCGTGGCGCCCGCAGCGTTTTTAACCGTGACTGCAGGTTTCTGAACTCCGGTGTTGTAGGCTTTGCTTGTCCATGAGAGTGTCACGCGCGAAGCCGCCAGCGTCTGCTTTGTGATAGTATATTCTTTGGTCACAGAGCCGCTGAAGCTGCCTTTGCCGGTCACGGTCACTGTATACGTGCCAGGAGCTTTGCTTTCGGCGGAATAGCTGACAGTGTAGGACGTTCCCTCCGTCAGCGTGTTGCCCGCCGCGTTCTTTACCGTGACTGCAGGTTTCTGAACGCTGCTGCTGTAGGCCTTGCTCGACCACGAGAGCGTCACGCGGGAAGCGTCAAGCGGCTGTTTGCCGATGGTATAGGTCTTTGAGACCGAGCCGGAATACTTTTCGCCCATTCCTTTCACTGTCACCGCGTAGGACCCGGGCAGCTTGCTGTCCCCGCTCCATTCGAGCGTGTAGGATGTCCCCTCAGTCAGCCTCAGCCCGGCGGCGTTCTTTACAGTGACGGTCGGTTTCTGGACCTCGCCGTTGTACGCTTTGCTCGTCCATGAAAGCGTTATACGGGAGGCGTCAAGCGGCTGTTTGCCGATGATATAGGTCTTTGAAACGGAACCGATATATTTTTCGCCCATTCCGGTCACGGTCACTGTATAGGACCCGGGCAGCTTGCTGTCGCCCGACCAGCCGAGCGTATAAGATTTCCCCTCGGTCAGTCTCAGATTATCGGCATTCCTGACCGTAACGGCCGGCTTCTGGACTTCGCCGTTATATGCTTTGCTCGTCCACGAAAGCGTTATACGGGAGGCGTCAATAAACTGGACTGTTTCGCTAAGTTCGATTTTAACAGTATCGGAATATACCGTTCCGTTCGCGTTGGAAACCGCGCATCTGTAAAGCTCATTGACAGTCGACGCCGTCACATCGACAGTCAGGTTCGCCGTCTTCGCACTTGACGCGCCTGAGTTTTTCCAAGTCACGCCGTTGTCGGACGACACCTGCCACTGATAAGAAGTCGCGCCGGACGCGGTAACGCTGAATTTTGCCGTCGCCCCTGCCGCTGCACTCACGTTCACGGGCTGTGTCCTGATTATCGGTTTAGCCTTGCTTACGGGCAGATCAATTTCAGTATAAGCAGTTACTGTTCCGGAATAGCTTTCCTCCCCGAAAAAGTGATATCCTTCACAGACTTTAATATCTGCAACGGTATACGTCGTACCTTCCTCAAACACTTTACAAAATTCAGTAACGTCATCTGCGGCAAGCGTCCCGTTGATATACACGTCAAACGTCGTTGATCCGTGCCCCCAATAAAATCTTTCGCCATCGACGTCAACATTGACGTCAAAAACGTACACTTCTTTTGTGGTTACGGGCAGATCAATTTCAGTATAAGCAGTTACTGTTCCGGAATAATAGCTTTCCTCACCGAAAAAGTGATATCCTTCACCGACTTTAATATCTGCAACGGTATACGTCGTACCTTCCTCAAACTCTCTACAAAACTCAGTTACATCATCTGCGGCAAGCGTCCCGTTGATAAACACGTCAAACGTCGTTGATCCGTGCCCCCAAAAGAATCTTTCTCCGTCAACGTCAACATTGACGTCAAAAATATACACTTCCTTTGTCGGCGGTTCTGCATCATCTATCAGATACACATAACCATACCAAGTGTAACTGTCATCACATTCGCTTGGGCTTCCGTTTGACAGAATCGTTCCGTAATAATTATCAAACCACGTACCGGCAGAACCTCCGCCGCCGTTTATTACAATATTTTTAAAATTTTCATATTTCCCTACTCCTGTCGGTTGAAAGGAATAGTGTCCCTCTGACAAAACAATATTTGAACCACTTACGCTTTCAACAATGGCGACATGATTATCCCAACATGCAATTGCCCCGACTTTCGGCGTGCTTCCATGTGAAAAGCCTGGTGTGTTCCAGAAACCAACGCCGCCGTCTCCGGAGCTCCAACTGACAGTATATCCCAAGATCTCATTGGCGCGGCATCTTGCGTAAGCGACACAATTATTCCTTGTATACCCCGCGTACCAGCCGGATTTTTCAGGCGCGGATAATCTCGGCGAAAAAGCAAATGCCGTTATATTAAGGCAGGCGAAAATGGTGATAATCAATGACAAAGCAAGAATAAAACTGATTGTCTTTTTCATTTTTATAACCTCGAATTGAACAAAATGATATTGTTGATTGTATATCCCATTGAAAGTATAGTAAAGATATTTACTAAAGTCAATAGTAATGAATTTTACTTGTTATAATGACCCCGGTGATGTTATGGAAAACATGAAATACGTCGGGATCATACGGGATCTGCGGGAAGACAGCGATCTTACCCAAAGAGAGGTCGCGGAATATCCCGGCACGTCGCAGACCATGTATGCCCGATACGAACGCGGAGCGAACGAACTGCCCATACGTCACCTTATAAAGCTGTGCGAGCTTTACAAAGTCTCCGCAGACAGGATACTCGGAATAGAAGAATAAACTGCCGCTTGTTGATCAGACGGCGGTTTTTATGGTTCCTCACAGAGAGGTGGCGTATTACTGTAAAACAGAACAAGGATTAACAATTCATATATGTCCGTAGCTGAAGCAATGACTGCTGACAGAGAGACGGAATACCGTAGGGGCGGACCTGTGTATCCGCCCGCCATACGCGCGGCGGCAATGTGTTGATTCGTGATCGCCCGCATCGCGCGAAGATTATCAGTCGTCGTGATGTGTGTCTGAATAATGGTCGATTCCGGGCTATCAACAGGGTTGTACGGAGTTTCTCAATATGATCGCGCGGTCCGGCATTCATGAAAACCGCTTACAAGTACCGCGCGAATGGCGGGCGGGCACACAGGCCCGCCCCTACAAAATGGCATATATCTTAAAAAACACGGTACCGACCGAAGTTTGTTGAAATAATTGTTCATTCCTCAACTTTCCGAGAGCCCAAAAATTCGCTCTTCACGGTTTCCGTGTAAAAGAAACCGTATACCGGTACCGCGCGTGCCCACACGCGCGTTGTGCCCGCTGACTGAACGCCGTTCCGTTTTTTTGCTTTGCTGATATTGCTCTTTAATTTGGCAAGCTCGACGCGCGTGTGGGCACGCGCGGTACCAATGCGGCCGATATGTTTTATCAGACAATCTTATCAGCAATCATCGCATTTCGATGGACACATTACACGTAAAACCGTGAAGATCCCAAAAATTGCGATCTCAGGACAAACCACTCAGAGCCTTGTCATGAATGACATACTTATGCAGAAATCCCATGATTATCTTCGGCATGTCGGTGTAAATGTCGGTGTAAATGTCGGTGTAAAATTAACCAAGACAGAAAAAATGCATTTTCCTCATTATTAACACACCTTTATCGCATTATTTTTGTGATATATCGCCTTGCGGCGATGCGATATATCTGCTTCGCAGATGCGATATGCGCGGACCCTGTCCGCGTGCGATATGTCCGGCTGCGCCGGACGTGACACGTCCCGAAGGGACATATCGCATCCGAAGAATATATCGCGCCGCAGGCATATCGCAAATCCCGTAAGGAATTTATATCATAACGGGGCAGTAAAAACCGCGGTTTTTGCTGCCCCTGTTATCATTATATCTTACGGTCTGATCCTGTCCCTGTCCCTCGGGAACGCGGTGGCCTTTTTGATCGTGTCGAGCCCCAGCAGGTTTTCGACTATCCTCTCCAGGCCCAGGCCCATGCCGCCGTGGGGCGGCATGCCGTACTTGTGCATGGTCAGGTAGTCCTCGAAATCGTCGATATCCATGCCCCTCGCCTTCATTTTGGCGACCTGCATTTCGTAATCGTGGATCCTCTGGCCGCCGGTGGTGACCTCCAGACCGTTGAGGAGCATATCGAACGAAAGGGTGACCGACGGATCCTCCGGATCGTCCATGGCGTAGAACGGACGCTTGACAGACGGGTAATGAGTCACAAAAACTATCGGACAGCCGTATTCCTTATTGAAGTAGTCGCCGAGCCACTTCTCCTCGTCCGGGGCAAAGTCCGGCTCCTTGAGGCATTCCTCGCCGTAGCGGCCGGGGTGGGCGTCGGCGAAGAGCTTTTTCGCTTCGGCGAATCTGATCCTGGGGAACCTTTCAAGCTCCGGCAGGCGGGCGTCCCTGCCCAGATGCATCTGCAGTTCGGGCAGATATTCGTCGTTAAGCACTTTAAAAATATGCCTGAACATACGCGCCTCGAGCTCCATAAGGTCCTCGAAACCGTTGATGAAGCCCATCTCCAGGTCGAGCCCCTGGAATTCGTTTATATGCCTGTTGGTGCTGTACTTTTCCGCTCTGAAAACCGGCCCCACGGTGTAGACCTTGCCGAACACTCCGACCATGATCTGCTTATACATCTGGGGGCTCTGGTTGAGGAAAGCCTTCTGACCGAAATAGTCTACGCTGAACATATCGGCGCCGCCCTCCGCGCCTGCGCCGACAAGCTTCGGCGGGACAAACTCGGTAAAGCCCTCGCTTCTGAGGAAGTCGCGGAAAGCGAACATGACTCCGTCCGCGATCTTCATTATGGCGCGGACCCTGGGGTTGCGCAGAGTGATGACGCGGTTATCAAGCAGGGTGTCGAGCTTAAGCCTCGAGATCATCTTGTCGTTGCTGATCTCCACAGGCAGGGGCGCCGCTTTGCCGGAGATGCGCTCCATATCGATCAGGCGGATGTCGAAGCCCAGACGGGAACGCTCCTCGGCGATGATAACGCCGTCCACGATGACGCACTCCTCGGGATTGAAAGCGCTCAGATCGCACCGGGACTTATCGGGCTCCCACACGCACTGGAAAGTGCGCTTCGCCGTGCGGATGATAACGAAATTGAAGCCGGACATCTCGCGCACGCGGTGGAACACGCCCTTGAGCCGGACCTTGTCGCCGTCCTTTATCTCACCGGAGGCGAAAGCGGTTATAACGTACTCGATATCCATAGTATCGGGTCTTTTTTCAAAATCAAGAAATTCCATGATTTTTACCTCATCTTTCGGTAATTTGTTTTATAATATCACTTACGTCAGTTTATTTCAAGACCTCGTTTTCAGAATAATATTGCAATTTCCGTCAGCTTGGACTATAATATCGGAAAATAAACGGAGGTAATACCATGACAGAACTCGAAGCCATCCGGGCGAGACATTCCGTCCGCCGTTACAGATTCCACCCCGTGCCCGACGACGTCCGTGCGCTTCTGCAGGCGAATATCGAACGGATAAACGCCGCAAGCGGACTTGACTTTCAGCTTATATACGACAGGCCGGAGGTCTTTGACGGCAAGATCCGGGGCGCGGCGAACTGCGTGGCGTTCATCGGCAAAAAGTCCCCCGACCTTCTGGAAAAGATCGGCTATTGGGGCGCGGATATCATGCTGCGGATCCAGGAGCTGGGACTCAATTCCGTGTGGTGCGCCATGTCCTTCAACAAAAAGCCCGCGGCAGCCAACGTGAACCTCGCCGACGGCGAGCAGATAATAAACGTCCTCGCCTTCGGCTACGGCGAAGACGAAGGCAAACCGCATAAATCCAAACCGATCGACAGTCTCTGCGAAGTCAAAGGTGAAATGCCGGACTGGTTCGCAAAAGGCATGGAAGCCGCGGCCCTCGCACCCACAGCCATAAATCAGCAGAGGTTCCTTATCACCCTCAACGGGGACAGGTTGGAAGCAAAAGCAAAGATCGGCCCTTACGCAAAGGTCGATCTGGGTATAGTGAAGTATTTCTTTGAGGCGGCGTCCGGGCGAAGATTTTAGTGGATAGTGGATAGTGCTTAGTGGATAGTATATTGCAAAACAAAGAGGTGTTTATGGGAGTAAAGGATTACAAAGAACTTGTTGTCTGGCAAAAGTCAATGGAGCTGGTCACAGAAATATACAAACTCGTACGCCTGTTACCGAAAGAAGAAACATACGCTTTGTCCGATCAGATGCGGCGGGCAGCAGTTTCTATTCCGTCAAACATCGCAGAAGGATTCAGCCGTAATTCAAACAAAGAATTACTGCAATTCTTTTATGTAGCAAGAGGATCACGATCAGAACTCGAGACACAGATTTTAATTGCGATCAATCTCGGATATTTCGACCGAAACACCGCTGCACACGCGATGAACATGTGTCTTGAAATCGGAAGATTACTAAACGCGTTCATTTCAAGCAAGAGCGGATGAGATTCTCGCACTATCCACTATACACTATCCACTATATACTATCCACTAACCTCCTCGCCGCCTTCTGCGCCTTGTCGCGCATCATGACCACTTCCCTGCCGCACTTGACGCATTTCAGGTGGACGTCCACCCCGGCAAAGGTGACGCTGAAGATTTTGTTGCCGCATGGATGCGGTTTCTTCATTTCGACGGTATAGCCTTCTTCAAGATGCATATCACAAAAAAATCCGGCGGTTCGCGCCGGAGTGTACTGTGGATGGATCAGCCCGCTGAGCTTGCGGCTTCTTCCTCGCCGGCAATGCTCAAGATAAAGCCGGTGACATCATCGACGAAATCGGCCTGGATGCCGAAGGCATTGAGGAATGTTTTCGCAAAGCTGATGAACCAGCTGAGGATCTCCAAAAGGTCTCTGAGCTCTTTCATTGTATATCTCCTTTTCATTGGTTTGTATTGATTTGGTTATATAATAGCCTATTTCTTTACAAATTACAAGTATTCACGGAATATTTTTTAAAATTTAATATTTCGTTAATATTTAAAGCACAATTGCGTCATAATTTATGGAAATTCTGGCCCCTGCCGGCGGGCAGGAACAGCTTTACGCGGCTGTAAGAAGCGGCGCGAACGCCGTATACCTCGGATTGAAGACCATGAGCGCCCGGGCGGGAGCGGCGAACTTCTCGCCCGCGGAGCTTTGCGACGCCGTCTCTTACTGCAAGGTGAGGGGCGTCAGGGTCTACGCAGCTGTCAATACCCTGCTGAAAAACTCCGAGCTTGAATCTGCCGCGGAAAATATACGCGTATGCGCCGGGGCGGGCGTGGACGGAGTGCTGATCCAGGATCCCGCCATGATCGGCCTTATGAAAAGCATATGCCCATCTATGCCCATCCACGCCAGCACGCAGATGACGATCCACAACGTCGCGGGGGCAAAAGCCTGCGAACGCCTCGGTTTTTCCCGAATAGTGCTCGCAAGAGAGCTGTCGCTGAAGGAGATAAGGGCTATCGCCGGCGCCGTGGCCTGCGAGATCGAAGTGTTCGTCCACGGGGCGATGTGCATGAGCGTTTCCGGCGCGTGCCTGATGTCGTCCATGCTCGGCGGGCGTTCGGGCAACCGGGGCCGCTGCGCTCAGCCCTGCAGACTCGATTTTGTGAACGCTCACGGCAGGCATTACGCGCTTTCCCTTAAAGATATGTCCTATCTCAGCCACGCGCGGGAGCTTGCCGAAGCCGGCGTGGATTCCCTGAAAATAGAAGGCAGGCTGAAGCGCCCCGAATACGTCGCAGCCGCCGTGAACGCCGCCGCATGCGCGCTCAGGGGCGAAGAGTACGACGAAAACACACTGAAAAACGTCTTTTCCAGAAGCGGCTTTTCGGACGGATATCTCACAAACAGAAGGAATACGGATATGTTCGGCGCCAGGACCGCCGAGGACGCCGCCGCGGCGGCAGCCGCTTTCCCCCGTCTGCATGAACTGTATAAAAACGAATACCGCGGAGTCAGGGTCGACGTCGGGTTCAGCGCAGACCGGGAAGGCAATATCCGCGCGGATTTCTGCGACGGGGAAAACACCGTTACGGTCGAACGCAGGATCCCCACGGGGGCAGAAGCCGACGCCGTGCGCAGGATAACGGATTCACTCTGCAAATCCGGAGGCACGCCGTACGCCGTCAGCGTAAAAACCGTGGATATCCCGGAAGGCTTCAATCCCCCGGCGTCAGCGGTGAACGCGATAAGACGCGACGGGCTCGCGGCGCTGAGCGAAGCGCGCGGAAAGATCGTCCCGTACGAAATCAGACCTTATACGCCCCCCGGGAAACCGGAAATAAAAAATACCGTCCGGCCCGACCGGCTGATCCCCCGCTACGAATCGGCTTCTCAGGCAAGCGGATCCGGACAGGCGATCTTTCCTTTGAACGAGATACTCAGAAATCCGGCGCTGACCGACAGATTTGAGATCATCGCGGAACTGCCGCGTTTTGTTTTTCCGTCGTATGAAGAAAGAGCGACCGCGGACATCGGAAAACTTGCCGGACTGGGAGTCGATACGGTCATCGCCGACGGCCCCGGCGGGTTCCTCACTGCGAAGGAATCGGGGCTCAACGTCATATCCGGCATCGGCGCGAACCTGATGAACCGCGACGCCGTCGCTTTCGCCGCGGCGCAGGGCGCTTCGGGTGCGATACTCTCTCCCGAGATAAACGCCCGGGACATACCGGGGCTGAATGCGGATATCCCCGTCGGCATCATCGCATACGGCTATCTGCCGCTCATGAGCTTCCGCGCGTGCCCCGTCATGGGCAAAAACGGATGCGGGAACTGCGACGGCAGGCAGATACTCACCGACAGGACCGGCGCGCGTTTCACCGTGCTGTGCCGGGACAGAAGATATCAGCAGCTTCTGAATTCGGTACCGCTCTACGTGTGCGATCAGGAATTCAGGGGCGCGGATTTCGGAATACTGTATTTTACGACCGAAACGCGGGCGGAGTGCGAAAAGATCATATCCCTTTCGGAAAACCGCGCTCCGTTCCCGGGCAGGCGCACGAACGGACTGTATAAACGCGAGGTACTGTGACAATATGCTCAGATTCAACGATAACGGCAAATTCCGGATAATGCTGATCGGCGACATACACGAGAAATACGACTACGAGGGCAGGGGGCTGGACAAATACCTCGATTACCGCACCCTTGCCGACACGGCGATAAATACCCTGCGCCCCGATCTGTGCATATTCATGGGCGATATCGCCTACGCGGAGGACAATAACGAGCTGCGCACCGTAATAGAGAACGCCATGGAGCCCTGCGTCGAAGCGGGGGTCCCCTACGCGATAATTTACGGCAACCACGACGGCGAGCGCGGCGCGGCGCTGACAAGTCATGATAAAATATACAGGACCATGCCGTTCTGCCTCTATCGCAAAGGAGACTGCACGAACGACTGCTTTGATTATAACCTGCGCATACTCGCGTCGGACGGTGACAGGACCGCTTACAACCTGTGGTTCATAAACACCGGCTCAAGAGCGGAAAGCGGCGGTTACGACTGCGCGTCAGAGGAACAGAACGAATGGTTCACGGAGAACGAAAACAGGCTCAACCGCGAATTCGCGCCTGAAGGCGGGAAAATACCGTCCATGGTATTCCAGCATATACCGGTCATAGAGGAGTACAGGCTGACAAAGCGCGTGCCGCTCTGGCGGCTGACTCTGGACGGCGTGACCTTCCTGGGGGACGTGAGCCGCGGGGTATACGTCGCGGACAGAAAGACCGGCGTAACGGGCTATCTGGGCGAAGCGCCCTGCACTTCGGACGACAATCACGGGCAGTTTGACGCCTGGAAAAACGGCGGATGCGTAAAAGCGGCGTTTTTCGGGCACGACCATATGAACGACATCGTCGGGCAGGTGGACGGCATAACCCTCGGGCAGTGCAGGCTTACGGGCTTCCGTCCCTACGGCGACGGCATGCGTCAGGGCGTGCGCGTCATCGATCTTGACGAAAAACAGCCCGACCGGTTCGATACCCGCATGTATTACTACCGGCAGCTTGTCGGCAGGCGTTGCCGCTCCATACACGGCAGGGTAAAATGGTTCCCCGACAGGATAAACGTAAAAATAGACGTGCTCGAGAAGTACGTCCTGCCTGTCGCGGCAGTCGCCGGGGCAGCCGTTCTGACGGTCGGAAAACTGCGGAAACGCAGTTGAATATACCAAAAAAAAGCGAAAACAACAGGCGACTCTCGCCGCCTGCTGTTTTCTCAAGGATTGTTTTTATATGAAAAAGAAGATTGACTGATCAGAGAAGAAAAAACAATATGTAGTGCCGTCTCTTTTCTTCGTTTACAGTATACAGCGCATTTCCGCGAATGTCAATAATGAATTTTACTATAAAATATTACAGTTTTGTAATCAATGGGTGAAACGATGCAGGAAGAAATTAAAAGGCTGCTGCCGCTTGTGCAGAAACCGGCGAGGTACACCGGCGGAGAGCTCAATCAGGTAATAAAAAACAAAGACGAAGTCGATATCCGCTTCGCGTTCTGTTTTCCGGATTCCTACGAAATAGGCATGTCCCATCTGGGCATCAAAATACTGTATTCCCTTATAAACGCCCGCGAAGATTCCTGGTGCGAGAGAGTCTTCGCGCCCTGGCACGATATGGAACAGGCCATGCGTGAGAACGGCGTGCCGCTCTGGGCTCTGGAAAGCGGCGATTATATCCGCGATTTCGACGTTATCGCCTTCACACTGATGTATGAGCTCTGCTATACAAACGTGCTGAATATGCTCGATCTGGCGGGTGTACCGCTGCGTTCAGAAGACAGACAAAGCCTGACTCCCGTGATCATGGCGGGCGGAGCCTGCGCCTGCAACGCGGAGCCGATCTCGGATTTTGTCGATCTGTTCCTGATAGGCGACGGCGAAGAGGTACTCAACGAGGTCACGGATCTTCTGAAAGAATGCAAAAAAAACGGCGCCTGCAAAGCGGAGTTTCTGCGCAGAGCGGCACAGATACAGGGAGTGTACGTACCGTCGCTGTACGACGTCTCATACAAACCGGACGGCACGATAGATAAGATCTCCCCGAAGGACGGCGCGCCGGAAAAGGTGCATAAACGCAACATCGCGGATCTGGACACTGTGTTTTTCCCGGATAAATTCGTCGTGCCTTATATCGACACGGTCATGGACAGGACCACGGCGGAGATCTTCCGGGGCTGCATACGCGGCTGCCGCTTTTGCCAGGCGTGCTTTCTATACAGACCTATCAGGGAGAAATCCCCGGAGATCATCGACCGGGACTGCCGCTCGATAACGGCATCCTCCGGCTATGACGAGGTATCTCTCTGCAGCCTTTCCACCAGCGACTATACTCATATCCGGGAACTCCTGACGTCTCTTCTGTCCTGGAGCGACGACGATATGGTCAACCTTTCGCTGCCCTCGCTTAGGATAGACAATTTTCCCGGCGACCTGCAGGAGAAACTTGCCGATATCCGCCGCAGCGGACTGACCTTCGCGCCGGAAGCCGGCACTCAGCGTCTGCGCGACGTGATAAACAAAAATATAAACGAACACGATATACTGACCACCTCGCGGCAGGCGTTCGCCGGCGGGTGGACGAGCGTAAAGACCTATTTCATGATCGGTCTGCCGACGGAAACGGACGAAGACGTGGCGGGCATCGCCGCACTTTCGCAGAAGATAGTGGACGAATACTACCGCGTGCGCGAGGAGATGAAACAGGCAGGTTCGGACACGCTTAAAGGCAAACCCGTAAACGTCAGCGCCAGCGTCGCATCCTTTGTCCCCAAGCCCTTCACCCCGTTCCAGTGGGAACCTCAGGACACGCAGGACGAACTGAAGCGGAAACAGGAACTTCTGAGGAACAGCCTTACCACAAAAAAAGTCGCGCTTAAAATGCACAACACCGACACGTCCTGGCTGGAAGGGGTCATCTGCCGCGGCGACAGACGCCTGAACGACGTTATATACGCCGCCTGGGAGTCCGGCTGCCGCTTTGACAGCTGGGAGGAGTATATCGATACAGAAAAATGGCGCGCCGCTTTTGAGAAATGCGGCGTCGATCCGGCGTTTTACGCGAACCGACGCAGGGAATACGACGAGGTCCTGCCCTGGAATATTCTTGACTACGGCGTCACCAAACGTTTTCTCATAAACGAGGACAAGCTCGCTCATCAGAACAAAACGACCCCGAACTGCCGCGAAAAATGTTCCGCCTGCGGCGCCGCGAAGCTCAACGGAGGAAAGTGCGAAGCGATGCCGAAAACTGAATGCGGAATGCGGAATGCGGAATGCGGAATTATTCGCAGCAGTGAGAGTTCTAAAGCACACTCTTACCCGCAACATAATAACGATCAAAAACCATATGACAATTCCGAATTCCGAATTCCGAATTCCGAATTAAACACTACTCCGCTCTCCACTCTGCGGGAGATGCCCAAGGTCATAATATCAAGCGATATCGTGCGGACCGCAAGGCTGTATTTCAGCAAGACAGGCAGTCTCAGGTACATTTCGCATCTGGACACCATGCGCGCGTTTTCAAGGGCGATAAGGCGCACCGACATACCGGTATGGTACACCGAGGGCTTCAATCCCAAGCCGCACCTCAACTTCCTCGCTCCCCTGCCGCTGGGCGTGGAAGGACTCCGCGAGCCGCTGGAGATCCGCCTTGTGGGCGATATTACAGACGAAGAGCTGACGGATAAATTCAACGCCGTGCTGCCGGACGGACTCAGAATCAATGAGCAATGTGCAATGTGCAATGTGCAATATACGGATAAAAGCGAAGATCCATCTTGTCCGGAACGCGCCCGCGATTCTCAGCACCCAACACTCAACGCTCCGATCGACCGCTCCGAAATAGCCTTCGGACGGTACGAGGTCACATATTCCCCGGACGTCATCACCGCAGACGAGCTTGCCGCGGCGCTGGGATCCGGCAAACTGATCTGCGAAAAGCCCGGCAAAGTCAAAGGCAGAAGAGTCATGAAACAGGTCAGCGTATCCGATAACATACTGTCAAGCGGGATCTCTGCCGGGATAAGCGGCATGACTCTTCTCCGGATCGCCATGCCCTGCGGCGACACGAAGACGCTCACCCCCGTCAATCTGGACGACGCGCTTTCGGCTTATACCGGCAGAAGGATATTCGCGGAACACGCGGTCCGCACGGGCATTTATACCTCGGACGGAAGACTGTTCTGAGCCCCTCCCTTGGGAACCTGGAACTTAGAGCTTAGAACTTGGAACTCAGAACTTTGAACTTGGAACTCGGAACTTGGAACTCGGAACTTGGAACTCGGAACTTGGAACTTGGAACTCGGAACTCGGAACTTGGAACTCGGAACTCGGAACTTGGAACTTTATCCCGAACTCATTGACATAACAATATATATGTGTTAAAATCACTTCTGTTTCAGGAGGCAAAGACAATGAAAAAAATCTTAATCAGCATGTTATTGACCGCTGTTCTGGCGGCGGCTCTTCTTATATGCGCGCAAGCCGCGGAGCCCACAGTTACTTTTACCCGTCTCGATCAGAAGATCACGCTCGGCGGCACGGAGTACGCTCTGACCGACGTCTTTGCCGACACCAACGGCGACGGCAATTTCGACGCCGGCGACGCACGCTATATCCTGAGACTGTCCGCCAAGCTGGAGGATTTCGCGCAGCCTGAGTATTTTGACATCTCGGGCGACGGCGTTCTCGACGCCGCCGACGCCAGGATCGCGCTCAGATATACCGCAAAACTGGACAATATCTATACCGATGCCGACAACAACCGTCCTTCGGGCTTATATACCGGCGACAACGGCAAGGTCTACGCATTTACCGAATACGGCTCCATCGCGTCCGGCCTTTACGAGGCGGACGGCAAAAGATATTATTTCGATCCGAAGACCGCCGAGGCTCTCACCATAATAACGACAGTAAACGGCAAACTGTATTATTTCCGCGCCGACGGCTCTCTGTTCACCGGAACCGAGGCATATCAGGGACAGACCCGCAATTTCGTAAACGGGATCGAGAAAAAGACCGGGATCGTCAAAGAGAACGGCGCGATCCGTTTTTACACCGACAACGGTGAGATGTTCGCCGACGGCTGGATCGATCTGAGAGGCAGGACCTATTACTTCCACCCGGACGGCAAGGCTGCGACCGGTCTTACGACCATAGACGGCTCGCTTTATTTCTTTGACGCTGAAGGCGTCGCCGCGTGTGAAGAATTCAAAACAATCGACGGAAATACGTACTATTTCGGCGCGGACAACGCCGCCGCATCCGGTCTTACCTGGTTTGGCGACGATCTGTATTACTTCTATCCGGATACCTTTATCATGGCGGAAAACGAAATGATCGGGGATTATTTCTTCGGACCTGACGGCAAGGCGGTCATCGGAGGCGACCTTGATCCGGAACCGGAAAAGTATACTCCGCCGGCCGAGACCCTGAACTCCGATATCTACAAGCGCGCTCAGCAGGTAATAAAGAAAAACGATCTGAAAACGCCGAAAGACGTTTACGAATATGTCAAAAAACGCCACGTTTTTACATATAAAGTCGAAAACGGCGCGTTATACTCCCACGCTCAGATCGAGAAAAAAGGCTGGACTCATTTTGCATCCTACGCGTTTGACAACACCGCCGCGATCTGCTACTACTATGCTGCGGAATGCGCCATTCTGTTTGACGCCATGGGCATAGAGAACCGTATCGTGCACGGCACGGGTCATTACGATTCCGAGCATTACTGGAATCAGATAAAGATCGACGGCGAATGGACCAACTGCGATGCCTGCAACGGCTATTACGACGTGACCGACGACTACCTGAAGAAAGCGTGCATCATCAACAACCGTTACGAGGGTATAGACGGCTATACCTTCGGAGAGTATATCTATCCGGTATTCAGATAGGAAACAGGCTGCAGGCAACAGGTTTTTGCCCGTTGCTTCTGCTCCTGATAAACTTACAGAGGGGTTTATCATATCATGAAAACAAAACAGCTTATTTCCCTGTGTATGGCGTTTCTGCTTATCGCCTCGCTCTTTGCCGCCTGCACAAAAACGGACGACGGGGAGACGACCACCGACGCCGCAGAGAGCATTGTTATAGACCTTAACCGCGTTGTAGGAAACGGCGAGGAAGAAAGCCGGACCGTGCGCATTTACAATACCGCCGGGACAGAAGCGACCTCGGCGTCTGCGGTACCGACGACGGCGGAGGCGACCTCCGCGACCGTGTCTGAGTCTTCCACTGCATTGACGACAACGACAGCGCCTGCTTCGACAACGGCGGCGCCCACTACTGCTGCGTCTTCCACAGCGGCTCCGACCACCGCCGCTCCGACAACAACTGCACCGACCACCGCTGCTCCGACTACAAAGGCGCCGGAGACAACTACCGCAAAAACTCTGAGCGCCGTGCAGACCGCGTGGAAAAATATATCGTCGGCAAACAGATACGTATCCAGTAATGAACTGCTGAACGCCTTGGAAGCAACAAACACCCTGTACAACACTGCCAAGGCTCAGGGCTGCACAAATCTCAAGCCCGGATCGGTTTATACTTACGGCGATAATGCGTCCGCAAATATTATTGTTTACACGGCCCTTGATCCCGAAGAGATCATCTATGAAGTGGATATCAAAGACAACACCTACTCTACGCCTGAAGGCCTCAGCGTTGGCGACAGCGTTCAGTCTGCCAGACAGCTCTACGGCACGCCGGATGTAAATAATCAGGATATGCTCATCTACAACCAGGATAAACCCTACTGTATGATGATCTCCGTCAATTCAAACGGCGTCATCACGGGAATAAGCCTGCGGGCAAAAGACGATTAGTATTATATAATATACGCTCAGATCAGGTGACAGCCGGCATGCAGCAGCACAAGACCTGTCACCCGATCCCAAAGCTCAGAATTCAAAGCTCATATGGTATTCAGCAGCGCGGCGTTCCTGTTCATATTCCTGCCGACGGTATTCATACTCTACAGAATAATCCCCTCACACAGAGCAAGAAACGCCCTCTTGCTCGTTTTCAGTTTATTCTTTTACGCCTACGGAGAGCCTAAAGCGATAGCGCTGATGCTCGTGTCTGTGGTGATGAACTACCTGTTCGGCCTCGGCATGGGAGCGGAAAACAAGGCGAGAAAACCGATCCTTGTAATATCCGTCATATGCAATCTTGCTCTTCTGGGCGTGTTCAAATACGCCGGTTTCGCCGCGGAGACTGTCAACCTGATACCCGGCGTGAACCTTCCCGTACCTCATATCGCCCTGCCTGTAGGCATATCGTTTTATACCTTCCAGGCAATGAGCTACGTGATCGACGCTTACCGCGATCCGACAAACATACAGCGCAATCCGTTCAAGATCGCGCTGTATATTACTTTCTTCCCGCAGCTGATCGCCGGTCCGATAGTCAAGTATCACGACGTTGCGGAGCAGATAGATCACCGAGAAATAACCGCAGAGAACACGGCGCTGGGCGTAAAACGCTTCATAGTGGGTCTCGGCGAAAAGCTGATACTTGCCAACGCGATGGCGGTGGTCGCGGATTACGTTTATTCGCTGGATATAGACACTGTCGGTATGCCGCTGGCATGGCTCGGAGCTCTGGTGTTCCCCCTGCAGATCTATTTTGACTTCGGCGGCTACAGCAATATGGCGATAGGCCTGGGCAAAATGTTCGGGTTCGAATTCAAAAAGAACTTCGACTACCCCTATATCTCCTGCAGCACCGGCGAATTCTGGCGCAGATGGAATATCTCCATCGGTTCCTGGTTCGGCGAATACGTATATATCCCCCTCGGCGGATCGAGGAAAGGAAAAAAGCGCGAAGTATTCAACAAGATGGTCGTGTTTTTCCTGACAGGACTGTGGCACGGCGCCGGCATGACCTTCGTCGCCTGGGGAATAGTCAACGGCATAATGATATGCCTCGAAGGGCTCAACAAAGAGTACTTCAAAAATCTGCACGGCGTCAGAAGGGCTTTCGGCTACGTATATACGAAACTGTTCCTGACGGTGTCCACCGTATTCTTCCGTGCGGAGAACATCTCCTTCGCCGTCAGGTTCATCGGCAGGATGTTCAATCCGGCTACGATCACGGCGGAGTCACTTTCGCTCGCCGCGGCTCAGCTGAGTCCCGCGTTCGTTTTCCTGCTCATCATCGCCTCGCTCAATTCACGCCCGACGGTCAGGTACGTCTTGAATACGGTCGCTGCGAAATCGGAGAAAGCCGCGAAATGCGTGAATATCATCTCTTATGTCGGCGCGGCGGGCCTTCTGATACTGTGCATACTTAAACTGGCGTCAACGTCATATAATCCGTTCATATATTTCAGGTTCTGAGCCGCTGCCGCGGCAGTTCCGGGTTCATAGTTGCCCGAAGCAGAGATTTGAGCTGTTCAGTATCAACAGACTCTGAACTGATAAAAACATGAAAAAATCCATCCCTCTCCGCATCTTTATCGTCTTCTTCATACTTGTCTGCGCTCTTCCGGCGGCGCTGGCTCCGGTACTGCGCGCCGGCAGCACAAAGGAACAGCTCTCGCGGTTCCCCGCATTTATTGAGGACGGCAAATACAACTTTGAGTTTTTCCGCGAATTCGACACCTGGTTTTCGGAGCATTTTGCTCTGCGCGCGCAGCTTGTGACAGCACGCAGCAAGATACTCGCAAAAGTCCTGCACACGTCAAGCGACGCCGACGTCATCCTGGGCTCGGACGGAATGCTTTATTATACGCCTACTGCGGACGATTATCTGCATACCGAGATGTTATCAGATACCGCTATCAGAAACGTCGCCCATAATATCCGGCTGCTTAACGCCTGGTGCGATGCAAACGGAGCGGACTTCGTGTTCACGATGGCGCCGGACAAGCCCACGATCTACCCGGAGTCCATGCCGAAAAACTATATTCCGGCTTCAACCCCGAACAACACCGAACGGCTGAAAGCCGAACTTGAGGGTGACGGCATATACTGCGATCTTATCGCAACGTTGCAGGCAGTCAAAGAGTCGATCACAGAGCCGGTCTATTACAAAACGGACTCCCACTGGAACGCCATCGGCGCGATGGCTGCGAGAAACGCCCTTGTGAATATGCTCCCGGACAACGGCAGACGGGACATTTTCGACTCCGTCACCTGGGACAAGCGCCCTGACCATGAGGGCGACCTTGCGCAGATGCTCTATCCCGGCGATGTGCCGCCTGATTACGCATACTACCCGGACTGCGACTTCACATACACGACGCAGGGCGCTTATATGGGGCTCGACGACTATATCATAGACACCGTCTGTGACGGGGTAAACGGTGCTCTGCTTATGTTCCGCGACTCCTTCGGTGAAGCTCTGATCCCGTTTATGGCGGAGACCTTCGGCAAAGCGCAGTTCTCCCGCCTGCTGCCATACGATCTGACCGCCGCCGGCGATTACGACGCCGTAGTCATCGAGATGGGCGAAAGGAATCTGCCGCGCTTCTACGAGCAGGCGCCCCGGATACCGGCTCCGGAGGCCGTTCCGCCATCGGACGCCGTCGAGCCCGGCACTGACGAGGTCAATATAATAACGGAAAAAACCGGACGCTTCACCTGTATCTGCGGATATATGACAGGCGGATACCCCGCCGACGTCCCCGCGGTGTTTTATATCACGGTCGCAGGCAAAACGTATGAGGCTTTTACTTCGTGCGAAACGGAGATCACCGGCATCGGCAGGAACAGCGGTATCCCCGGCTTCTGTCTTTATATCGAGGGCGAAGTCGACGCCTCGTCTGTTTCCGTTCAGGTTGTTTTCCGGTAATAAAACTTATTATTCTCATATAACGATACAAACCGCCGCGGATAATACCGCGGCGATTTTGTTTTCAGCACAAATAAAAAGGTTCTTCACGGAAAGTTGGGGGGATTAAGATTGCGCAAAAAAAAGACTTGAATTGTGTCCATCGCTGACGCGATGATTACCGATAAGATGTTATACTGATTACATATAATGAGTTATTTCTTGAAAATCCCCCAACTTTCCGTGAAGAGCGAATAAAAAATCGCGCGAAGCGCGATAACCGTACAAGCCTCCCCTGCCAAGGGGAGGTAGATAGGTTATCATATGAAGTGCAACAGAAGATAAAAAAAAGTAGATCTCATAAAGACCAAGGTGTAAAATGTTAATAACCACAAAAACAATACACGGAGGAAATTATGAGATCCTATACACATTTTACACTGAATGAAAGAAAATATCTACAAGAACTTTTGGCAGAAGGAAAAAGTATAAGAAAAA
>JAILQN010000054.1 GCA_024699005.1 Clostridia bacterium | reverse complement strand
TGGCAAGTGAAGTTTTCTTTGAAAGTGAAGTTCATTGCATGAGTGAAGTTTCACCTGACGGTGAAGTAAGGCAAACTTTACTTCACTTTTCACCCCACGGTGAAAAACTTCACTGTGAACTTGTGAACAACTTCACTTTTTTATAAAAAACTTCACCTTAAGCATCTATACAAAAAATCAGAATATGAAGTCACCCAAATATCAACAGAATCGGGTGACTTGCTTGTTGACTTCTTTTACAGCCCCGTGAATTGCGCTGACGCGCATTTTTTTCATATTTCAAAAGGTCATTTATTATTATATTGATATGGGTGCGGGCTTTGCCCGCCCTTAATGCGTCGCTTCGCGACGCAATTCACGACGCGAAGCGTCAATTCATCGACTTTTTTTACAGCCCCTTGTATATACGTTTACGTTGTCTCTTTTTTATGATAATCCGGCAGGTAAATGACGTTGATGCACCCTACGGGGCATTCTTTGACGCACTTGCCGCAGCCGATACATTTTGACTGATCCACGTGTGCGTGGAAATCCGTGACCGTGACGGCTTCGACCTGGCAGCCTCTCTGACACTTCATGCAGCCGATGCTGCGTTCGTGCACTGCTTGCACGAGACTCCGCCCTTCTCGGTATTGTGACAGGAATCACCGCCTTGCATCTGCTCAGGAACACCATATCGATAAGTTCCTTTGGGCACGCTTTTGACGCAGGTCCCGCAGGCGAGGCAGCACACGGGATGCCCGTTCGCGACGTCGTTTTCTGCCGTTATTGTGATTTATCCCTTCGAAAATTACAATTAATACGCCTCTTCACGGATTTGTGGGATTTGAATCAGAGAGACAAATTGGCGGTTTGTCCGGCCGATGACTCGAAAGATGAAAGAAAAAATGTGGGATTCATGTCGTTCAAAAATTGTTTTGATTTTTGTGTATTGTTTGCCATAAACATATGGTATATTATATAAAGTCAGACAAAAATCTTTTTTTGAAAAATGTCGCAGACGACAGAAAAAGGTTGACAGGATCATAACGGAATGCGATAATCTGAACAAACAAACAAGCAAACATGCGAAAGTCTGTTCTTTTGCTGTTTTCAAAAGCGTATCCACGCTGTCGTGACGGAGTAAGCTCCTCCGCGGCTGTTTTATTCTTTTTCGGAGGTTATGATGATGAAACAGATGAACAATATGCTCAGAAAATGGTTGTGCCTGCTGCTGGCCGCGGCGCTGCTGACGCCGGCCGCATCGATGATCGCGTCCGCCGCTGCGCCGCGTGTACCCGTGATCTGCGTGACCGGCGAACTGCCCATCCAGGTCTACCGGGAGGACGGCTCTTCTTACGATCCCACCGGTGAATACGCTGACGAGATCTTGAACGAGGCCATCGGCGAGCTGGTACCCGTCTTCCTGAAGGCGATGCTGACGAACAACTACGACGAATGGAGCCGCAGGGCGCTGGAAAAACTGACGCCCATCTATGACGAGATCCGCCCCAATCTTGACGGCTCGCTGCCCGCCAACACCGGCATCGACTACTTCTGGTCGCCCGAAACGCTGGCAGATCCGGTCAGCTGCGATTACTATTATACCTATACGTTTGATTACCGTATCTCCCCGCTGGACGCCGCTGACGGCCTGCGCGCATTCATTGAAGCGGTGAAGGCGAAGGCCGGTTCCGACAAGGTTGCGCTGATCAGCCGTTGCGGCAGCACGTCGCTGGGCGCCGCGTATCTGTATAAATACGGCGCAGACGATCTGACGTCGCTGACCTTCTTCTCTTCCTCCCTGCTGGGCATTCCTTACGCGGATACCATGCTGGGCGGCAGGGTTGTGATCCCCGGCGATATGCTGTATCACTTCGTGGCTTGCCAGAACCCGTTGGCCTCTTTCAGCGAGCGCCTGAACGAATTCGCCAAGGCCGTTCTGTACGCGCTGAACGAGAATGCCGGCGCGGACGACGTCATCCGCCTTGTGCTGCGTGTTTACGACAAGATCAAGGATTCCTTCGTGAGCCCGTTCCTGCGCAGCTATTACGCCATCTGCCCGAACTTCGTAGCGACGGTCAACGACAGCTACGAGGACTACCGGGATTTCATCTTCCCCACCGACGAACTGAAGCAGGAATACGCCGTCCTGCTGGCTCAGACGGACGAATACCACTACAACGTGCAACGCAAGCTTGGCGAGCTGTTTACCGCCGCCCGTGACGGGGGCGTTCCCGTCAACTTCGTCGTTGTCTACGGCGAGCCCTCGGAAAATGTCAACGGTGAACGTACCCGTCTGGTGGGCGACGAGCTGACGGACGCTTGCTACCAGTCCATGGGCGCCACGGTGCCGTTTTATCCGAACACGCTGGACGAGGGGTATATCGCGGAACGCACCGCGGCGGGCTTCGGCAAATACATCTCCCCGGATAAAATGATCGATGCCTCCACCTGTCTGTTCCCGGACAACACCTGGTTTATCCGGAATATGCGGCATGAGTTCTCCGGGCAGGACGTGATCGCGCTGTTCAAGGCCATCGCGTGGACGGAGAATATGACCGTCTTCACCGATCCTGCCTATCCGCAGTACCTGAACGCGCGGCCGGACCATTCCGGGTTTGATCCGCTGCAGGAAACGAACCCCAACGACATCAACCCCGACGATTACAAGCCGGAGATGAACAACGCCATGGGCTTTTTCGCAAGGGTCATCGCGTTCTACGCCAAGCTGATTGCACGCTTTGCGGACATGATCACCGTCGTCTGCAGTATCGTCGCCTGACAGCCGAGCTGATCACGGAATATGACAACGCCGGAGTCCTTTACGGGCCCCGGCTGTTTTTTTTGTTCTTCACGGAAGTTGTGGGATTGAGATTTGGCAGATGGTAAAGAAAGGAATCGAATCAGAGTAAAAAAGTAATCCTCATCCGGATATCCATAAGCGATTCGTTCGGCGACTTTGATTTTGTTGCTGAACCATTCCAACTTGCCGGTACTGATTTGAAAGACTGCGTGAGCGGCGAGACCAGGCAGACGTTTTTCCTTATTTCCCTGTCGGTATCTTCTTTGATATCGGCAAGGATTTCTTTTGCGTTTTTCTTGAACAAAAAAACTAACCTTCATCGTCATGTGCTGCGCACTCGACTGTCTTGATGAAGAATCACAGAACGAGACAATGCGTGAATTTCTCAGCGATGCGAATCCCTGCATCTTCGCAGACAGAGAAACGGCAGATCATGCAATCGGGGCTGAGTTTGCCGACATGTGGATCGGTTCCGGACTCCCCGACGATATTTCAGCAAATGACACCTATTATTTCGTTTTGGTGACGTTATCGTAGATATTGCCGCCCTCCAGCGTGAAAACGCCGCCGTCTGAAACGTTCACGCCGGCTCCGTGGCGTCTGGACCAGCCGCGAACAGAGATATCATCATACAGACCGCGAGCAATACTGACAGAGTTTCCTGTTATTTATTCCGTTTTCTCCTTATGGTTGTAAGGATATCAGACGGCAGTATGATAATCCGGCAGGTAAATGACGTTGATGCACCCTACGGGGCATTCTTTTACGCACTTGCCGCAGCCGATACATTTTGACTGATCCACGTGGGCGTGGAAATCCGTGACCGTGACGGCCTCGACCGGGCAGGCTTTCTGACATTTCATGCAGCCGATGCAGGCGTTCGTGCACTGCTTACGCGCGACTCCGCCCTTCTCGGTATTATGGCAGGAGACGACCGCCTTGCGTTTGCCCAGGGGAACCATCTCGATAAGTCCCTTGGGGCACGCTTTGACGCAGGTCTCGCAGGCGCGGCAGCGCTCGGGATGTACTTTCGCGACGCCGTTTTCCACCGTAATCGCATTATACGGACACGCTTTGGCGCAGTCTCCGAAGCCGAGACAGCCGTTGAGGCACTCCTTCGGCCCGCCGTATAGCTGATTGGCGAGGGCGCAGCTGCCTTCGCCGAAGTAATCCATCTTGAACTGCGCGTTGTCCCGGGTGCCGCGGCACATGACGTATGCGGTGGAGGGTTCCACCTCGTCCGCCGCTACCCCGAGGTACGCCGCTACTTTTTTAGCGACGTCGTTTCCGCCGGGTTTGCACAGGTTGGTGCTGTCCGTCTTGCCCGAGGCAAGGGCGGCGGCGTAGCCCGAGCAGCCCGAAAAGCCGCAGGCTCCGCAGTTGGCGCCGGGCAGCATCTCTGTGATATCGTCAGCCTTCTTGTCGGACGGCACGGCCATCACTGCGGAGACTATCGCAAGGGCCGCTCCCAGGACGAGGCCGATACCGCCGACGATCAGTACAGCATATAGAATTTGCATGTTGGTTCCTTTCTGTTTGAAGGGGAGAGAGGGAAAACACTAATGTGCAATGTGAAATGTGCAATTGCGACGGACAATACGGCAACGGTTGACAGTCTGCCGCCACGTCAGCGGTAACATCTGAATCTGCCGTGGCGGCAGTAAGTTACATATCGTGAAATCTTAGGCGCGATTACACATTGCACATTACTCATTACTCATTACACCAGTCCCATTCCCTCGATGATGCCGGAGAAACCGACGAACGAGAGCGAGGTCAGCGACGCCGCGATAAGAGTGATCGGCAGCCCTTCAAGGGCTTTCGGCACGTCGCAGCTCTCAAGCTTTCTGCGTACGCCGGCGAACATGACCATGGCGAGCATGAAGCCGAGGCCGCCGCCCAAGGAGGACATTATCGACTGAACGAAGGTGTAGCCGTTCTGAACGTTCAGAAGCACCACGCCGAGCACCGCGCAGTTTGTGGTGATGAGCGGCAGATATATGCCAAGCGCGTTGTAGAGCGATTTTATGTATTTCTTAAGGAATATCTCAATCATCTGCACCAGAGCGGCGATAACGAGGATGAAAACCACCGTCTGCAGATACTCCATATCGTTTTTAACAAGCAGGGTGTTTATCGGGTACGTTACCGCAGTGGCTATGACCATGACCGCTATGACCGCGGCGCTCATGCCGACTGCTGTGTTCAGTTTTTTCGATACGCCTAAAAACGGACAGATACCCAGGAATTTGGACAGCACGAAGTTGTTGGTGAGCAGTCCCATTATTACAAGAGCAAACAGGAATTTCATGCCGTCTCACCTCCTTCCGTGACCGCCTTGACAGGCGGTTCCGGACTCTTTGTGTTATCCGGGCAGATCTCGTGCTGGCGGGAATTGCACTTGTCCGCCATGGGGCAGACCTCGCAGCCCACAGCTTCGACCTTATTCAACCCCTTGCCCTCCGCGATACGGTTCGCCAGAGCCATCAGAAGCCCGAACACCAGGAATCCGCCGCATGGCAGTATGAACATCGTTATGGGTGCGAGCCCCGCTTTTGCGAGAGCGTCGGTAAAGTCGAAGCCCGGCCATCCGCCGAGAGGCTTGTCGCCGAACACGACCAGCAGATCCTGTATGCCGGCGAGGAAAGTCCCCGCGCCGAACAGCTCCCTGACCGCGCTCATGCAGATCAGCGCGGCGGTGAAGCCCACGCCCATGCCGAGGCCGTCCACCGCGGAAGCGAGAACCGGGTTCTTGCCCGCGAAGGCTTCCGCCCTGCCCAGGATTATGCAGTTGACGACGATAAGCGGCAGGTAAACGCCCAGGGCGTTGTTGAGTGCCGGCACAAAAGCTTTGACCAGCATCTGCACTATGGAAACGAACGCGGCAATGACCACGATATAAGAGGGTATCCTGACCTTGTCCGGAATGACCTTTCGCAGAGCCGAAATTACTATGTTAGAGCAGATAAGGACTATGGAGGCGGCTATGCCCATGCCGATGGCGTTCGTGACCGAGGTCGTCACGGCGAGGGTCGGGCAGGTGCCCAGGACCAGCCTCAGGGTCGGGTTTTCTTTGAGTATACCTTTTGTGAACTCACGTTTTAACGATACTTTGCCTTCAGCCATCGGACTCACCTCCCTGTAAGTTCTCCGCGAAATAAGCGAGGCAGGCGTTGACCGCTTTAGTCACGGCAGTCGAGGAGATCGTGGCGCTTGTAACGGCCTGGATCTCGCCGTTGCCGGGCGTTCCCTTAACAACGGTCAGCTGACCCGACTTCCCGGCGAACTGCCCGATGAAGGCGGGCTTCTTGGTGTTCTGCCCGAGGCCGGGGGTCTCGTCGTCCGCGGAAAGGATGGTCGCGTTTGTGATAACGCCGTCGGCCCCTATGCCTACCATCACGTCTATATCGCCGCCGTAGCCTTTGACGGTGGTCGTCAGCACATAGCCGAGCCTGCCGCCGGAGGCGTCAAGGGCGGGGGAGTACGCTATATCGCCGTCGGCAGTCTCTTCGCCGAAAGAAGCCGCGTCCGCCATTACCAGAGACATGGATTTCGCCTTGTTCTCCGCGTCGATGGCGGCGATCCTGTCGACCGTCACGGCGTTCGTAAGCGCCAGCAGTCCGGAGGCGACCGCGCTGATAAGGAACAGCACAACTACCGGTTTTATTATATCTTTTGCCTTCACGCCGTTTTCGCCTCCTTATCTTTTTTTTCTTTTACTGTGCCGAACGGCTTCGGGAGCGTAAGCGTCTCGATGTGCGGGACCAGAAGATTCATGATGATTATAGAATAGGAGACGCCCTCTGGCAGATTGCCGAACAGCCTTATAAGCGAAGTGATAAGCCCGCATCCAATTGCGAACACGATCCTGCCCGCCGTCGTAACGGGAGTTGTGGAGTAATCGGTCGCCATGAATATCGCGCCGAGGAACAGACCGCCGCCCATCAGCTCGTATGCGAGGAACTCAGGATTGCCCTTGCCGGCTATCAGCATGACGACGGCGACCGTGCCTATGAAGCAGAGCGGGACGACCGGCCTGATCACGCGCCTTATGCAAAGGTATATCCCGCCGATCAGAAGAGCCGCTATGCAGACTTCACCGATGCAGCCGCCGCGAAGTCCTAAGAACATCTCTTTCAGAGAGGGGAGTTCTCCGGCGAGGGCGCCGTCAAAGTGCTTGAGGTAAGACAGCGGCGTTGCCGTGGATGTGGCGTCCACTTTTGTCTGCCAGTTGTAAGGGGCGGTCCAGTTCGTCATTGCGGACGAGAAGGAGACCAGCATGACGATCCTGCCGGCTATGGCGGGATTGACGAAATTCTGACCGATGCCGCCGAAAAGCTGCTTTGCAAGGATGATCGCGGCGGCGGAGCCGACGACGCACATCCAGAGCGGCACGGTC
>JAILQN010000051.1 GCA_024699005.1 Clostridia bacterium | reverse complement strand
AATTCGGTGTATGCAGATTGCCGGGATATTTTTTCGGCAGCTGAAACAAAAAGCGCAGGCAATACTTTGTGTATTAACGAGCATTTTTGTGATAGATGCCGGAAAAAGAGCCGGCAAGATGTATGCACAAGAATTAATCAGTGCTTACCTAATCATCCGGCGCCATCGAATTTCTGCTTGTCACAGTCAGCTTCACGTCATGATCCGGCATGGTGAACGAAAGGATATATCCTTTTTCCCAGTCAAAGCCGGTCTCCAGCTCCGCACCTTCCAGCTCGAAATGATAATCGGTATCAGTGGCGACCATATAGAAATAAATCTCCACTTTTTCACCGGCACGATACTCGTCCATCGCGTTGTCAAAGAAGTTTTTGCGCCCGTCATAGTCAACGCGGTACAGCGTTCTTCCGGATGCGTCGGTCCCGTGAACGGCTGCCGCAGTGACGCTGTTCTCCTCCGTTGCCGTTTCCGTGGGATCGCCGCCGACTTTGCCGAAACCGTCCCAGTCGAGCACCAGACCGGTGTTTATGAAAAGTATCAGCAGCGCGACCAGCAGAAGTCCGATAGTGACCGGATTCAAAAACGTATCCTTAAACGACTCCCAGGCCTTTCTGAACCCCGGGAAATGCCTGTACCGGCGCATTTTTCCCTTTTTGTTAGGCGTATAGATGATCGGTCTCTCGTGCAGCTGTATCCTGCCTATCTTGAAATAACAGATCGGCGCGACGGGCACGAAGATACACAGCCAGACGGCAGCGCCCCCGAAAGTCAGCCCCTCAGAGGAGAAGCCGTTGAGAACGAACGCGATCACCAGCGGAAGGAACGTGACGAGCACTGTGAGAGTCGCCATGCGCAGCGTCCGGAAAGGCGTATCGAATTTCAGCTTTACCGGGCGGTCCTTCCCGTCCAGTTTTTCGTAGAAGACGGGCTCGGTCATTTCCGGCCTTGAGTCATCCGACGTAAGGATCCGCTGCCGCAGCCTGAAACGGCCGGAGCCGCCGTAGTCGTCGTGATATGCCACGGACACGACTATGAGAAAGAACATTCCGAGAACGCCGGTAATGAATCCCGAAGTGCCGATATCGTGAGAAATAAGGTAAGTCCCGAAGAATGACGCCACGATCAGGAACAGGATCACCGCGATCGGCTTCAGCTGCCACGGAAGCATAAATCTCTCCCGGTTCTCCCGGACGGCGACCTTGCCGGTCTGCCCGTTCACGGCGGCTATGACCCCGTCCGCGCTGACGTAATAAGCGGGCAGCACGGCAGACATCGCCATCATCCCGCCGATATCCGGCGTAACGGTGACTGCTTTCGTCCTGAAGGTCTTCGCGACGCAGGGCTCGTAATCCGCGGCGATCTCATCCCGAACACGCTCAAGCGCGTCGCTGTGCTTAAGATCTGCGATTTTGACCCTCTGCCCCGCGAGATAAGAAAAATCGAACTCGCGCAGGTCGGTTGTATCGTAAGGCTCCGCGCCGTCAAGGACGCTGTTGTCCAGATTGGTGGACGTATTGACGAATTTCCCTTCGACAAATCCGCGGCAGTGATAAGCTCTTTGTGTATTCTGACATCTGACCGTACAGACGTCGGGGCCTTTGACGATCATATACGGAAGATAGAAGCCCTCCGTTTTTTCTGTATTCTTTTTAAGGATCTTAGCCTCTTTCCGGTGTTTGTTGGCGGCGCACCAGTCCAGAATACGGCGTTTTGCCTCCTCGCGCGTGATCCTGAACGGGATGAGCAGCTCAGGGAAATCTTTCGATCCGAGGTATCCTTTGCGTACCAGCTTCCTTCCGCAGAAAGCGCAGTCCGTCAGGGCTTCGTTCTCGGCGAAAACGATCCGGGCTCCGCAGCCCGAACACTCGGCGGACTGCATGCGGAACGACGGGGCGGCGTTGTTCACGCGGTCCCTGATAAGCCGGCGGTACTCGTTCTTATTTTCCAGCGCTTCCTTTATTCCCGTCGCAGAGCCGCAGTAACGGCAGCGGTAATTCCCGCCTGCGATATCGTATTCTGCCGGCGCGGCGCACCCCGAACAGAATATATCGAGTATCTCCGTCCCTTTTTTTCTGTTTTCACTCACGAAGCCACCCACCCTTTATAATTATATCAAAAAAGGGATCATTTCTGTTTCATCCCTTCTGATAATTCCATGCCGGCGCGCAAATCCGGAAACAGGCGTTCCGGCTGTTTTTCATCTGAACATACTGTCCGGATCGAGCAAAAAATCAATAACGCCGACAACGAGTATACCTTCCTCGGTTCGCCATGATCTGACGTTATCCTTCACCACAATGACTTTCCTGAAACTGTCCCTGATGTGATTCAGGGGTCGACTTTCCTGTTGAGTCTTTTCGCGGGTATCCAGACGCAGCGCAGATTGGATATAATATCTGTCGCTGCCCATATTGCAGACAAAGTCAACTTCGGTCTGAATATGTCTGCCGCCGCGCTGAATATCCACTACTCCCACGTCAACGTTATATCCGCGATAAAGAAGCTCATTATAAATCACGTTTTCCATCAGATGCGTCTCTTCCTGCTGTCTGAAATTCAATCTCGCATTGCGCAGACCCGTATCCGCGAAATAGTATTTCTGAGGGGTGTTTATGTACTTTTTGCCCTTGATATCATATCGATGCGCTTTGTTTACAATAAAAGAATCCTCCAAAAACGTCAGATAGGAGTTTACTGTATTTAATGACAGCTCTTTTTCCCCGTGACTTCTGAAAGTATCGTATATTTTTTGCGGATTTGTCAACGAACCGACAGACGAAGCAAGCATATTTACAAGTGCGTCCAGTATATCGACCCGCTTTATTTTATTTCTGTTTACGATATCCGTAAAGTACGTCTGACTGAACAGTTCCTGCAGATATCCGCTTTTTTCGGCATCGCTGTGTTTTGACAAAACAAGAGGCATCCCGCCGAAGGTCAGGTATTCATTCCAGCGGTCGTATTTGTCTCCGCCGAGAGCGGAATAAAACTCCGAAAATGAAAGCGGTCTTACGTGAATCTGATCGCCTCTCCCCCGGAATTCCGTGATTATATCGGAAGACAGAAATCTGGAGTTGCTTCCCGTTACATATACGTCGATGTTCTTTTCATACAAAAAGCCGTTAAGGACCGATTCAAACCCCTCGATCAACTGGATTTCATCAAGCAGCAAATAATACTGACCGGTGTCTTTTATAAACGAACGCACGTACAGATCGAACGCTTCGGGATCCTTATAGAATTTCCTGTTAGCGATCCGATCCAGCTCTATCTTTATGATATGATCTTCAGAAACGCCCGCTTCAGACAGATGATTTTTAAATATCGGGTCAAGCAGATACGACTTACCGCACCTGCGGATACCGGTGATCACCTTTATGAGTCCGTTGTGTTTTCCGTTAACCAGTTTTTTCAGGTATAAATCTCTTTTTATTTCCATACAGCAGGCCTCTGATGAAGATTTTTGATTCAACAAGCAATTTTCTTCATTGATATTATAGTGATACGTTACGTGAAAGTCAACATCTTCAATGAAGATTTTTGCTTAAAGAAGCAATTTTCTTCAACGGATTTGATATTTCATCCGATTTTCAAACGCAAAATCCCGCCGGGGCCCCGGCGGGATAATTTGGTATTGTCCAGAGTTTTACGTCGCGCCGGATTCGGCTTCCGCATCACCCGGCTCATTGAAAACCGCCGCGATATCCTTTATGACGACCTGATCGCCGGTGAGGAGATAGGTGTCAAAGCTGCTGCAGTGGGGGCATTTTTTGCCGAATTCTGTGGTTTTATAGGTCCCGCCGCAGTTTTTGCAATAGGTCCTGCCCTCGATGATGATCATTTCAAGTTCGGCTTCTTTGAGGTAAGCCGTTCTTTTTTTCGCCCAGTTGAACGCGTCGATGAACAGCTCCGGCACGATGGTGCTGACTTCGCCGACCTCCATCGT
>JAILQN010000048.1 GCA_024699005.1 Clostridia bacterium | reverse complement strand
AACCGCAATATTTCCGAGGCGGGTTCGGCTTTGCTCCCGCCGGAAAGATCCAAGGAGTTTTTCCACCGCTTCATACTCGGCACTTACGATCTTATGGACAGGTTCACAAAAGCCTTCCCCGATATCCTGTTTGAGAACTGCTCCGGCGGCGGCGGACGTTTCGATCCCGGCATGCTGTATTTCTCTCCGCAGATCTGGACGAGCGACAACACCGACCCGATAGAGAGACTCCCGATACAGTTCGGCACGTCATACTGCTATCCGGCTTCTTCGATGGGCGCTCACGTTTCCGCCAATCCGCGCACGGGATACAAAACAAAGGCTGCCGTCGCTCTTTGGGGCACGGGCGGATTTGAGCTTGATCCCGTAAAGCTCAACGAAGAAGAGCGCGCAGCAGTCAGGCAGAGCGTCGCCGATTATCACCGTTATTACGACCTTATCCGCAGCGGCGATCTTTACAGGCTCATCAATCCGCTTAACGATCCGTATCGCTGCGCCTGGGCGTTCGTATCCGCCGACAAAGCTCAGGCGCTGCTTACCGTCGTCACTATGCGTAAGAGCGAAAACACTCTGTTCTTCCTGAAGATGAAGGGACTTTGCCCCGAGAAGTATTATAAGTGTTCTCTTGACGGCGGAGTTTATTCCGGCGCGCTGCTTATGAACGGCGGTATCGATCTTTCCGAAGCCTGCCCGGATGACGGCGACAGCGTGATCGTCGAGTTCGGCGAGGTTTGACAATACGACGGACAGCGAAGTTTTTTGCTTCGCTGTCATTATATTATTCAGGGCAAGGTTGGTAATATGAAAATCAGGATACTGGTGATGATCATGGCCGCTTCCATTATTATGTCTTTACCGATCTGCGCGTCCGCTGCAGATCCGGACTTTGAGCTATTCGTCGCGCCGGACGGAAACGACCGCGCTGTGGGCTCGATAACTGCGCCGCTTGCGACGATTGCAGGCGCTAAAGAAAAAGCAAAATCGCTTGACGGCAGCGTTACCGTATTTTTCAGAGAAGGCGTTTACACGTTCGACGATACCGTCGTATTCGGTCCCGACGACAGGTCCGGCGTAACATACAAGTCGTACGAAAAAGAACGCGTGGTGTTTACTGCCTGCGAGCCTGTCACTGAGTGGGAACACGTCGAGATCAACGGAGTATCTGCCCTCAGGGCGAACGTCGGTTCCGAAAGACAGATAAAGGCCCTGCTGAACGATACTCAAACGCTTCCCGTTTCCCGTTTTCCCGAAAGCGGATATTTATATCCTGCTTCCGTCAGCGATTCAGATCTGTCAGAGCCCGGGGATTACAATGATATATTCAAGCCGTATATCTCAATGACGGTCAAAACGGAAGACATTCCTCAGATCAAAAACTCTTTATCCGCTTCGGTTCGTATGCTGCACTGGTGGAAGGACGATTATCTCCCGGTAAAAAGCTATGACGCGGAGACCGGCAAGATCGTCTTTACGCGTCCGAGCGCCATGACCATACGCACGACCGACAGATATTACCTCGAAAACGTTCCCGAAGGGATGAATGAACCGGGCGAATGGTGTTATGACGTCGAAAGCGGGGATATTTACTATATCCCCCGTGACAACGAGACTGCAGCAGAGCTCTCGTTATGGGTCAGTGATCTTGAGACGTTCATCCTCGACAACGGCTGCGACGGATTAAGGTTTGAAAATATAGTTTTTCGCGGCAACGGATATACGATCGACGATACGAGGGAATCAACGCAGGCCGCGTACGAAGCCCGTCCGTGCATCTCTTTCTCGAACGCGAAAGGTATACGCATCACAAACTGCGAGTTCCGCGATCTCGGCTCCGCCGGCGTATATCTGGGTGAAGCGGTGAGTGACGCGAGGATCGAAAACTGCGTATTCGAGAATATCGGAGAACAAGCGGTCTATATCCGGGGAAATAACATTCCCGTGGATGATCCGAAAGTCACAAAGGATATCCACGTTGTCAATAATCTGATTCACAAATTCGGCCGGACACGTTTCAACGCTGTCGCCCTGTTGGTAATAAACGCCAACAGCGTAGAGCTTGCGCATAACGAGATCTCAGACGGTTATTATTCTGCCGTATCCGTCGGCTGGGTCTGGGGATATGATTATTCCGTAACGTACAACAACCGTATTTGCGACAATCTTATCTACAATATCGGTCAGGGCATGCTCTCGGATATGGGCGGGATCTATACTCTGGGCAAGCAGCCCGGAACGGTGATCTCAGGTAACATCATACATAACGTAGCGTCCGACCCGGGCGTTGACGGTTACGGCGGCTGGGGAATATACCCGGACGAAGGCAGTTCGGAGATAACGATCGAGAACAATCTTGTTTACTGCTGCGGAAGCGACAGCTACCATCTGCATTACGGCGCGGATAATACGGTGCGAAACAATATTTTCGCGTTCAGCGGAGATTCTCAGGTACGCGTCGTATCGCGCTACGAGGACCACAAGACCGCTGATTTCACGAACAATATCATTCTCACCGACGGGAAGACACCCGCTTTCAGCCATATTCAGGACGCGAAGGCTCTCACCGCCGAGAACAATATCATTTGGGACATATCAAACGGCGACGAACTGTACGTTAACGGCGGCGGCTCGAACGCGCGTATGACATACAAATCCGCGAAGAGAAAAAAGCTGCTGGGGGAAAACATCATCGCCGATCCCGGTTTTAACGATCCGATGAATTTTGATTTCACTCTCAAAGAAGATTCTCCCGCGTTGTCCGCCGGCTTCAAGCCCTGGGATTACAGCGAAGCGGGAACGATCTCCGGAACAACGCTCGGACTCGGCACTGCCGGCGGAGGGACGTCATACAACGAACAGGCCGAGCATATCCCTTACGCCGAGCGCAGCACCGACGTTTCATCAACAGTGAATTATGTTTTCCTCGGATTATATTCGGTAATGATAGTTATTCTCTGTTGTTTCGGGATCAAACATAAGAATTTCAAGCTGCTGATCCAGGCAGGCGTTCTGCTTGCCTGCGCCGCGATGAGCTTCGCGGTAAGATCACTGTTTATCAACTGGGCTCCTCTGCCTTATACCTGTTGCGAAACGGTATTCTGCCTGTTTGCCGCCGTCCCTTTCATCCTGTTACGATCAGGTCCGTTTGACAAAAAGAAAACGGTTATCCGGTATGTTATCGGCTTCGGTGTAGTCGACTTGGTTTTTTTCCTGACGGCGCTTCTTCTGAATAATATCATCAACATCGGAAATTCCGTGGCCATAACCATTACCCTCGCGCTGTCCGCAATTTACCTCATCGCCGCGTCGTTCTTGCTTCTGAATAAGGAGATCAAAAAACGGCGCGCGAACGCCGAGCCCGCGTGACGTCGTAATACTATTAAAACCTCCGTTGCCCGAATAAGGCAGCGGAGGTTTAATCTATAAAAGATAGTTCTTTGTTTCAGATCAGGCGCCGCGATTTACCCGGCCGTCGCCGTCAGCGAGTACGGCGAGTTTTCCGTTCGTCCTGATATCGATAAGCTTTAGCCCTCTCGCCGGATCGAACAGGAACGCGGTCCTGAGCGGAGTTTTGACGTCGGAAATGATATCGTAGCAGCCGTTCTCAAATACCACGGCTGCGCCGTTCTCGATCCCGATGGACGGGATATCGAGTTTCATCGCTTCAAGCGCGAACATACGCCAGCCGAAATTATCGTAGTGAGGAGAAACGCAGAAAGGAAGTATGCCTGTGCAATCCTTGAACTCATAGGCTCCCGCGACGCCGTAGAACGGGAATGTGCCGATAGGACGTTCGACCTCTTCACCGAAATTGTCCCAGCCTCTCTCTGCCCAGCACATAGCCCCGGAGCTGACGCCGATAAGAGCCGCGCCGCGGTCAAACGCTTGCTTTACCGCGTCCGTTACGCCCTTCCCGTTCCACTGATCCATAAGGTAATTCAGGTCCCCGCCGGTCTCGTAAATGATATCCGCCCAGGCTATCTTATCCCTAACCTCCTGCTCGGTCGATCTTGACACGAAAAGAACGTCGGTCTGACAGCCGGAATTGCCGAACCAGATCATCTGTTCAAGAGAATCGTTCGGGTCGTCATAGTGCGCGGTGGGAATGTAGAGCATATTGGGATGCTCCTTTCCCGTATGAGCAATGCAGCGGTCTATAAGGGGCTGAAAGGTATCCTCGTAATCGAATCCTCCGCCTATGGCTATTACCATACCCCTGCCGCAGGCGTCCTTTGCCGCTTCGGTAAAGCTTACGATCTCATCCTTGGTGTAATAGATCGGCGCGCAGCGCGGTATGGCGCCGAAAAGCTGACCGAAAAGAAGAGCTATAGCGATAACTACCGTTCTTAATCCCTTCATGGTTATCTCCTCACATCAGAAAGTGTTTAAAATATTATACATCGGATCGGACCGAGATTCAACCGCGAATAAAGAATTAACAAAAAATCCCATCGACAATGCGACAGGATTTTCGCTTATGGCTAAAGATTGCTATTTTAACAACTTCAAGGTTCTGTCTTTTTTTTCCTGATCAGAAGCATCACGAATATGACGAGGAGAACGACGCCGATCACAGCGGAGAGGATCGCGCTGATCCGAGGCTCGATGTACCGGATCGTGATCCCGGTCTCAAAGAAGAAGACGGCGCAGGCGTTCACAATCGCCAATATGCCTACCAGAAGCGTACAAATCAGTACGGACACAGATACAGTCTTTTTTGAAGTACCGGACTGCACCGCGCGATCGTTGCCCGTTTTATTTGTTTGGGTGTTCATCATTCATTTCCTCCTATTCATATTTGAATTATAAATTTCATACTTGAATTATAAATGAATACTGTGATATTGTCAATAATATCATTCAGATTATTCCAACCTTAATTCAGTATCTGTGTTCACGAAAGGCTGGAATAGTTTATGGTCATAAGACAAAAAAATATTGCTACTTATGTTAAAATAGCAATACTTTTAATTCTGGCAGAGGAAAAGGGATTCGAACCCCTACTGACAGAGTCAGAGTCTGTAGTGCTACCGTTACACCATTCCTCTTCGCAACGAAAGCATTATATATCCGAACGAAGTAAAAGTCAAGAACTTTTTTTGCATTTGCGAAAAGAATTCGGGATGTACATATCTGTTGTCCCGAGTACGAATGCTTCATATTAAACTATTGCATAAAAAATCGTGATATACTATAATGGTAAAGAAATATGGCAAAACAACACACGATATACTCAGCGAGGAAAAGATATGGCAAAACTACTTAAAGCGGCGACCGCGGGAGCGGCAGTCACGGCTGTGCTGGGAGCAGCTGGCTGCGCTGCGGTCGGCAATGTTTTTTACAATCAGCTCATAACCCGAAAGGCGGTCAACAAAAAACACCGTCCGCGCAAGCTCGAACCCGCGACAAGGGCGGCTCTTGTTAAAGACCGCGGACTGATAACCGATCCTGCCGATTGGTATGACTGTATCGAACACGAAGAAATGATACTTATCTCCGGCAGGGGCGAACGCCTTCACGCCGAGGTTTTCAATCAGAAAGAGCCTGTCTCGCGCTGGGCGCTCATTTGTCACGGATGGACGAACTGGCCCGAAGGAATGGCGCTCTACGAAAAGAAGTACTACGAGCTGGGATTCAACGTACTTGTTCCGTATCTTGACGGTCACGAAAAAAGCGAACGGGACCGCGCAGGCATGGGCTGGAGCGACAGGCTGAACGTTGTCGACTGGATCAACCACCTGGTCACGCTCGATCCCGGCTGCGAAATCATACTGCACGGCGTTTCAATGGGCGCGGCTACGGTTATGATGACCACGGGCGAAGACCTGCCGGACAACGTAAAATGCGCCGTCGAGGATTGCGGATACACTACCGTCTGGGATATCGGTGTCGAAATGCTCAGATATATGATAGGTCTTCCGGTCCATCCGATCATCGAGTCGGCAAGAGCGGTCATAAGGCTGCGCGCAGGTTATGATATCAAAACCGCTTCAAGCCTTACACAGATTCAGAAATCAAAGACCCCTACCCTTTTCCTGCACGGCACTCAGGACGATTTTGTACCGTACTGGATGCGCGACGTATGCTACGATAACTGCTCCGCGGAAAAGGAACGCGTGTCCATTCCGGACGCCGCCCACGCGAACTCCGCGACTACTCATCCCGAACTGTATTGGGATTCGGTCATATCTTTCATTTCGCGATACATTAATTTGACTTAAATTCTAAATTTTTCTTGCTTTTTTAATTTTAGGTATTATAATAGTATAGAGTATAAATTATGGATCGTAGTATTTTCCGTAAAACCGATCTGTGAATCATCGGAGGTCAGCATGTATATCTACGCACTTGCGCTCGTTGCGGGCATTATAGCGACAGTCGTTTTCCTGATCCTGCGTGTCAAGAAGGGCGGCATCTACGGACTTACGGCAAAAGCCGCCGCAAGCTTCTGCTTTATCGCGGTAGCTGTAGCTTCCGTCTTTGTCAGCCTTAAGGATCCGTCGGTCATCGTTCTCAACCACACCTTCAACCGCTGGTCGCTTTTCATCATACTCGGCCTTGTTTGCGGCATGCTCGGCGACGTTTGGCTTGATCTCAAATACTGCTTCGTAGAAAAGAGCGACGTCTTCACGTTCGGCGGATTTGCCTTCTTCATGGCAGGGCATCTGTTCTATCTCATCGCCATATATAACACGATGAAATTCAACGTCTGGTTCACCATTGCAGGCGTTGTCATCGGCGGAGCGGTCGTTCTGTTCGAGATATTCAAAGAACGCGTTCTCAAAGTCACTTACGGCAGATTCAAAGCTATGGTCTGCATCTACAGCGGCCTGCTGATCTACCTTACAGTCGTTTGCCTCGGCGCGCTCGTTGAGATGCGCAACACCCGCAGCCTTCTGCTCTTCTCCGGCAGCCTGCTCTTCCTCATTTCCGACCTTATCCTCAGCAGCATCTACTTCGGCGACGATAAGAACACAAAGGGCAACATAATCGCGAATCACATCACTTATTACCTCGCTCAGTTCCTTATAGCGTCTTCCCTGCTCTATATCGTCTGACGTCGCAATTCAACAAGAGCACGGATGCTTCCGTGCTCTTTAATTTATTGACTGCTTTTGTCGATCACTCGGTGAAGCCCACGCTTTTCAAAGAAGAACCT
>JAILQN010000041.1 GCA_024699005.1 Clostridia bacterium | reverse complement strand
CGAAGACGAAGGCGTGACCTGGTCGGCGCCGCGGGCGATAATAGAGACCCCGCTGGACGACCGGGACGCCGGCGTGGTCCCCTTCGGTGAGAACGGCGTTATCGTAACGTCCTTCAACAACACCCGCGAATTCCAGCGCAGAACCAACCCGAACAGCCCCGATTATCTGGCGTACATTGACACGGTAACGGACGAGGATGAGGCGAAGTATCTCGGCTCCACCTTCCGCCTGAGCTCTGACGGCGGAGAGACCTTCGGTGATATCCATATCAGCCCCGTCACCTCGCCCCACGGTCCCACGGCTCTCAGGGACGGCACGCTGCTCTGGGTCGGCAGGAATTTTGACGAGAACGACGAATTCGAGGAGAGCGACCGCATACAGGCGTGGAAGATAAACACGGACGGCACGATGGATTTCGTGGGCGAGGTCCCGCCGGTCTACAGAAACGGCGTCTGGATCGCGCCGAGCGAACCGTATACCATCGAACTGCCGGACGGCGCGCTGCTGTGCCATTACCGCGGCGAGAGCGGAACGTTCACGGTCTTTGAGACCCGCTCCGCCGACGGCGGAGCGACCTGGACCCAGCCGGAGCAGCTTCTGCCCGATATGGGAGGCTCGCCGCCCCACCTTCTGCTGCATTCCTCCGGCGTTCTGATCTGCGCCTACGGCTACCGGCAGGCGCCTTACGGCGTGCGTCTTATGCTGAGCGAAGACCTGGGGCAGACCTGGAAAAAGGATATCGTGCTCTGGGACAAGGGCTTTTCAGCCGACCTCGGCTACCCCGCCACCATGGAACTCGCGGACGGCTCTCTGCTGACCGTGTTCTATGCGGAGGAGGAAGCCGGCGGCCCGTGCGTCATCAGGCAGATAAGGTGGAGATTAGTTCAAAGTTCAAAGTTCATAGTTCATAGTTCCAAGACCCGGAACTGAAAACACGGACGGCAGCCGAGCGCTGCCGTCCGTTATATCATCGTTCACAAATCCTTGAGTTTTACGCCGTCTGACGTTTTCCAATCAACATTCCCGTTGGACGTGTGCCCCAAAACGACAGCGGAAGCCGCCGAAGGAGCGTTGAATTCATAATCTCTGACAAACACCCTGTCTGTAATTATTCCTTCTTTAATCAACGTATTTCTCAAATTATAATATGATTTTCCTCTTGTTTCCAGAGAAGGAACGGTATGATCTGATACTGTTGACCCTGCCAGCACCGTAAAACCTCCGCCGCTGACAAATCCCTTCGCGGAAGCTCCCGAACCGGTACAAAACAGATATACCGTATCATCGGCAGCTGCAGGAACCGGAACAAGCACTTTATAACCTAACGTGTTGATAAGGATTTTTACATTGTCGATAAACTCTTCCATGCTTGCGATCTGAGACTCTTTCAACACGGTTTTTTTGTACGTATTCTTCGTAAGAACTGCATATCGCCCGCATTCTTTTGCAATCTCGACAAAACGATTCTCAAGATAGCGGATCAGCGCTTTATTCAGATCCCTGCCCACAAAAATGACCGCAGTATTCCAGTAATACATTTCCTTTCCGGATTGAAAATCCCGGAGATGCTGCGCAAGACGATCCAATATATTTTCAGCCTCTCCGATATAGACGGAATCTGTCCCGTCATTCTCCTGACACATCAGAAAATAGACGCCGACTCCTTTTATATCATCGCGGCTGCATCCGCTTACCTCAGTTCTCGGGATCTTGATCGCTTTGCCGTTCCAATTTGACAGTTCGGCTGTTATCAGACTCTCGGCGGTCCCGTTTACAAGAAATAATTCAATAGCTTTTCCGTATGACATTTTTATATCTCCAAAGAATTTTGTGTTGTTTACTCCTGTTTTCTCCCATCAAAGAACCATCCCCATATACAGCGGCAGATGCAGTATTCCGTCTTTTTCCATCAGATCTTTTGTGTAAAGAATGTACGGCGTGCCGGTATTCCGGGAGAATTTTTTTCTGAATTTATCCAGTGAGGAGTGCGAACGGTAATTGCCTGATTTGACTTCGACCGGCGAGACTTTTTTGTTTTCCGTTATCAGGAAGTCGATCTCCATGTGATTTTCACGGTTGCCGGGATCGGAGCGGGAATAGAAATAGAGCCTGTGACCGTTCGTGCGCAGCATCTGCGCGACGATGTTTTCCATGATCATGCCCTTGTTTATATCGAGCTTATCGAAAAGGATCGCTTTATAAAGCTCATTTTCAGTGAAGGCGCGGTCCATGAAGGTCTTCGTCACCAGAAGCCCCGTGTCTGCCATATAGCATTTCTGCGTGGCGTGATCCGCGCTCAGAGCAAGCCCCACGTTCGGATCGGTCGCGTTGAAACACGCGTTGACGATCATCGCCTCGTTCAGCCAGATAAAGGAATCCTCGTAGGCCCGGAAACGGGCGTTTTTGCTTACGGCGGCAAGCGTGTATTTCTTCTCTTTTTTGGAAAGCTGCCCCGGAACAGCGTCAAACACCGCCCAGACTTTTTCCTCATACCCTGCGGCAAATTTGGAAACGTCGGCACGGTAAAGACTGAGTATCTGCCTTTTTGCTTCATCCGCGGCGGCAAAATCCTTGCCGTCAACGTAAGCCAGCACTGCCTGGGGCATCCCGCCCACAAGCATATACTGACGAAAGTCGTTCATAATCTTGCGGTGCAGAGCAGCCCCGAGAGGCTGCTTCGAATCAAAACATCTGCGGATAAGCGGAGCTGTCGCCTCATCCCCCATCGCCCAGAGAAATTCCTCAAAATCCAGCGGAAACAGCTCGATATGCTCCTCCTCGGACGGAATTATGATATTCTCCGTATTCTTTTTAAGGCGGATAAGCGACCCCGTCTCAAGATAATCGTATCTGCCGTCGGCTACAAGGTATTTGACAAGCTGCCGCGCCTGCGGGAACTGCTGAACCTCGTCAAAAACGATCAGCGACTCCCGTCTGTGCAGCGCGGTACCGTAATAGGCGCCGAGCTTGGCAAAAAACAGATCAAGATCGGCGCTGTCGTTTGTAAAAAGGTCGAGAACGTCATGCGGGGCGTTGCCGAAGTCGATCATGATATGACTTTTATACTCCCTCTCTGCAAAAGCGGAAGCGATATAGCTTTTCCCTACACGACGGGCTCCGTCGATAAGCAGAGCGGTTTTGCCGCCTTTTGCCTTCCACGCAAGCAATTCATCGTAGATCTTTCGTTTCAGCATAAACAGGTCTCCTGCTTCAGATCACGGTTATTCAAGTTGTTTCCGACACGTCCGTCACGAAAATGCAAGTTGATTATACCCTGTTTATCACGAAAATGCAAGTTAAAATTACTCAAATCGTCACGAAAATGCAAGTTCAGAGAGCCGGTTTTGTCACGAAAATGCAGGTTAAGCCGTTATCAGAATGAATAACCTCAGGCAACCCGTATTTTTTCTCTCACCTGCCGAACATTCTCATGAACGCGCTGATGATCTTCGCGAAGAACCGCAGCAGCGGATGGAGCCAGGACGGACCGCCGCCGATATAGGCGTCGCAGCGGTCGCAGAGCCTGTCGCCGTTCGCATCGGTATGCCCGAGCGCCGGCAGCGTTCCTTCGCCCTCAATCACTTTTCCGCACACGGAACAGCTTGTCCCGCTGTGTCCGGTTTCGGTACAGGTCGGCGCCTTGCCGAGCGTCATGAGCGTGTGTTCACCTGCGGCGCAGTTCCGCAGAGCGGCAAGGTCGGGAGTCTCCCACGCAGCGATCTGCGGCAGGATATCGCCGTGCCTTGTCATCAGGAAATTCCGGACGTAATTGTAATTCTCTTCATACGTAGGCAGCGCGAACGTGTTGGGAGTATCGTCAAACGGCCAGAC
>JAILQN010000035.1 GCA_024699005.1 Clostridia bacterium | reverse complement strand
CCAGATCGCCATGCTCATCAGGGATTCCGAATACAAGGGAACGACCGATTACAACGCCGTTCTGGAAATGCTTAAAAGCGTATCGGACGACGATTTCAGAAACGAATTCTGCGATATCGTTTCAAAACTTCAGAAACAGGGAGATTGACATATGTTTTTTACAAAAATGCACGGAGCCGGAAATAATTACGTCTACGTAAACGGCTTTAAGGAGAAAATCAGAAACAGACCCGCCTTCTCGCGGCAGGTCAGCGATATCCACTTCGGCATCGGCTCCGACGGGCTTATAGTCATCGATCCGTCCGAAGTCGCAGACTGTAAAATGGATATCTACAACGCCGACGGCTCGCAGGCGATGATGTGCGGCAACGGAGTGCGCTGCGTGGCGAAATTCGCCTACGACAACGGCATCGCGACGAAGGACGAGATAACCGTAGAGACCCTGAGCGGGATAAAAACGATCAAAGTCAGGGCTGCCGGCGGGAAAGTCGTCGAGGCGACCGTCAATATGGGCGCACCGATACTGCGCCCCGCGGATATCCCCGCGATCACTCCCGATCCGGAAAATCCGGCTGTGGCGATCCCCGTTTTTGTCGACGGACAGGACTGGCACGCGACGCTGGTGTCCATGGGCAACCCGCACTGCGTGGTCTATATGGGCGACCTGTACGGCACGTTCGATATAGAAAAGACCGGCCCGAAGTTCGAGTTCGACCCGATGTTCCCCCAAAGGGTCAATACGGAGTTCATCCGCGTGATCGACAGGAACACTCTTGAGATGCGCGTATGGGAACGCGGCTCCGGCGAGACCTTCGCCTGCGGCACCGGCGCCTGCGCTGCGACCGTCGCGTCTATACTGAACGGCTACTGCGATAAGGACGAGGATATCATCGTGCACCTTCGCGGCGGCGACCTGACGATCCGGTGGTCAGGCGAGGACAACAACGTTTATATGACCGGCGGCGCGGAGACGATCTGCACCGGAGAGATCGAAGAGAAATAATGAAGTTAAAGCGGTAAATTTTGAAGTTTTATCAAAATTTACCGCTTTAACCTGCAAATAACGCATATGCAACGGGACTGTAAAAACCTGGGTTTTTACAGTCCCGATTAAGTTTGCCTGCGGCATCGCCCTATATATCAGGTCATGATTTTTCCGGAATTATCCCTCCGGGCGGCGGGACAGGAGGGTATTGACATTCAGCTGAAAAACCGATAGTATTACTATTGTTTTCCGGACAATATTCCGGAAGGAAAAGGAGACATATATCCATGAAAAGAGTTATTTCTGTGTTGCTGGCTCTGCTGATCCTTACCGCGACCCTGCCTCTGAGTGTTTTTGCCGGGGCGGAAGGCGACGACACGGCAGCGTCGATGTATACCGACAGCTATGATCTATCGGGTATCGACGGCGTAGGAAACGTCCTTGTTAAAGCGGCGTCCGCAGACGAGGAGCCGGACGACGTCAGTTATTCGTTTTCATATCTTTCGGTCACGGGAAAGACCGCGTCGGTAGGTCTGAATAATTCGGAAGCGTGTACTCTCGTTGTCGCTGTTTATTCTGAAGAAGACGGTCAGATGCTTGGCAGCGGCAATAAAGAGATCGCGGCAAATACGTTTGAAACAACCGTTGAGATCAAAATCGATGAAATGCCGGAATACTTCATATTAAAGGCTTTTATGCTGGATGAGAACATGATGGCTTTATGCAAGCCTTTTTCGGTCATTGAATACTCCGAACAATTTGCGATATTCGACCGGAAAACAGTTGATGATTTCGATGACAGTGTGATCATTAATTTTGACGAGCGGGAAGATGAGAATTTTGCCGTGCTTGTTGACGGTGCAAAAGAAACGGTATCTTCCGCAGATAATAACACTTTGGTCTCCTATGATAAAGAGACCGGGAAATACGTTTTCTCAAACTGTGATGATTCGCTGACGTCACTGTCCGAGGGGGATGTTCTGGAGTTCGGGACAGATGATGATCTGTATCTTCTGAAAGTCAAATCCGTAAAAGTCAGCGGATCCACCGTGACCGTAACGGAAGATCAGGACGCTTCACATTCCGATTATTTTCAGTATATTGACATTGATTTAAGCTCTGCTCCGGACGGGTCGGATATAACGGTCGATATGACAAATGCGGATGACAACATCGTATATGACGGGATCGCGCAATGGGACAATGAGGAGACGGCTTCCCTCAATCCCAAAATGAAAGCGGAACTGGTTGATGTTGATGATACATGGTCTTCGGAACTGAAATGGACCATTCTGGAAAAATATCTTGTCGGAGATGAGGATTCCGATTTCAGCGTGAAGGTCAGCGGCGAAATAAAAGCGGCGCTGGATTTCAATATCCGCATATATTATGATGCCAACTGGGAATGGAGATGGGATTTCTGGAATTCATACAGTGATTATTTCTATTGCCAGGTCAGAATCGATTTCAAAATAACCGGTTCCGTCACATTGACCGGAGCGGTCGCACATGATTTCAAACTCGGTGAGATCGATTTTGTCACACCCGCCGGGATCATTATCGACGTAGACGTAAATCTGCATGTGGAAGCGTCTTTGTCCGTTTCGATCGTTATTGATTTTATTACGATAACAGTAGGCTTCAGATATGACGAAGAAAGCGGTTTCCGGAACCTTTGTTCCGGTCCCGAGATCAAACTCCTGCCGAAGCTGGAAGGAAACGCGGAAATAAAGGTCGGCGTCAAACTGGGACCGGGTATTTCTTTCGTCAAGGTTATAGAGATATCGCTTGAGCCTGAAGGCGGCGCAAAATTAACGCTGAACGCCGATACTCTGGACCCTGCCGAACTTCTGAAAATAACAAAACCGGATTCCATACATACCTGCGCATATCTCAATTGCTTCAACGGAGATATCAGGCTTTATCTTTCATGTGACTTAACAGGGAGAATATTCAATAAGAGCAAAGATATAAAGATCGCCCCGGAATGCACCTGGAAGCTGTGCGACTGCAATCTTAAAATAGTCCCGTTTAAATTTTCACTCAGCCTGTGTCCGAATACTGCATATCGCTGCGATATTACGGTAACGGATACCGATGATAATCCGCTGGAAAACGTATCGGTCAATGCGGCAACAGGTTTATGTGATGCGGACGGCAATAATAAATATGAGGAAACCGAAACGGTTACGGACGAAAACGGTAAAACGGTCTTTTATTTCCCGAGCGGAGTGCATAACGTCACGTTCTCCGCGGAGGGCTATCCCGATCAGACTGTATCGATCCATGTTTTACAGGACACCAAAACGATCGATATCAAAATGAAAAAAAGCGGATACAGCGCAACCGGCAAGGTTGTCGATGAGGATGACGGGACTGCGCTTTCCGGTGTGACCGTTAAAATCATCCGTGATTCGGACGGAACTTCACAAACAACTACGACTGACGATGGCGGAGGCTTCAGGTTTTTTGTCGAAGAAGGTCGTTATCATTTTGAGTTCTATGCAAATAATTATGAATCGAAAGTAATTGATTCATATATCAGTGATGCCTGGGATGCGGGTATTATCAAAATCAAAAAAAACACGAACAGACTGAGGCAATATAAGGGTCACTATTATCAGGTCTTTGACGTCACTCTGCCATGGGGGGAGGCAAAATCATTCTGTGAGAATCTTGGAGGTCATCTTCTTTGTATTGAAGACAGTGGCGAACAGGAATTTGTCAATACTTTGATTAACGACGGAACAAAAGAATTCTATTGGATCGGTGGTTACCGTGTAGAACGGGAATGGTTCTGGATCACGGAGCCCGGCTCGGCTATGACGTATACCAATTGGGCAGAGGATGAACCGAAATCAATTCTCTATCCGGATGGAGAATATAAAAACGAAGACAGTATTGAGCTTTACAGAAGCGGCGAATGGAATGATGAAGAGCACGACGGAGCCGGATCGTCCCCAAGCAGATTAACACAGCATGGTCTTATTTGTGAATGGGATCGAAAACCTCAGCAGAACAATATACTTAATAATCAAAAGACAAAAGCTCCGCTTCGGGACGAACTGATATATACCGCTGAATATGACAAAGCATTAGTCGGCGCCGAATACGTTCTTCTGGTCGTAAGAGATGCCACAGAAGGCGATTTGTTTATTGATGATAATCTGCTCTATATAGATCAGATAACTGCAACCGAAGAAACTGTGAAGTTCAATTACGTTCTGAGTGAGGAAATTCCCGGAGCCACAGCATTGATATTCGGGCCTGACAGAGACAGTCATGTTCATACGTTCAGCAAATGGACAATACAAAAGCCCGCGACTCTGTCGGAAGAAGGTCTGAAGATCCATACATGTATCGTTTGCGGATTTGAAGAGACCTGTTCTTTCACTTTGGACGAATCTTTGATCATCGGTGATATCGACGGCAACGGACAGATCCTCGCCGATGACGCACGCCTTGCCCTCCGCTTCTCCGCAAAACTTGAGGACCTCAGTGAGGCGCAGCAGCTTGCAGCCGACGTGGACGGCAACGGGCAGGTGCTCGCCGACGACGCACGGCAGATACTGCGTTTCTCCGCTAAACTTCAGCTGACGTTCGACAAGGCGTAATAAGCTAACGGCGGCAGGTCCCCGCAGCCTTTACGCCTATACACAAACCACGTCCCCGCCCGGATGAGAGGCGGGGACGTATAATTGTGCCGTTGCTCCGGCGGACCGTTTATGTTTCCGGTTTTCCGGATTTTCATGTAATAATCCGGTTCAGTTTTGACGCAAATCAGATTGTTTATATATCATCTTATTGCCACGATTGTAGCGCGCGTGCCCCACGCGCCTCATATAATCAATAACCTTATACAATGTTCACGTATATCGCATTTATAGTTATACAGATTACCGTAAAACTGTATTTTTCAACCAAATAAGTCGCAGACGAATACGGGATGAATGGTTGTTGTCTGTATTGAGGCGCGTTAAGAACGCGCGCTACGCGAAGGAATCGAAACAGCAATGCTTCACCGTAGTAAGCAGATTGATCGATATGGTATGCCATGCTGTTGATATGCCTATCAGTAATCATTGCTTGTCAATGGGACAAGATGCGTTTAACCATTATCCCTCGAAATTCCGTGCAGAATCTTATTTTTCACCGGACATCAGCTTCCGCAAAAGCGCGAAGAGTGAAGAGAAAAGGTTTTTCAGCGCCGTGAAGAAGGGTGTCTTCGCCCATATCGCGTCCTCTTCGTCGTCCGCCGTGACGGCCCCGAAGCTGCCGTCAGGAAGCTTCTTTATAAACTGCGGATACGTTCCGGTATCCCGGACGGTAAACTGTACCTGCGACTGAGTGCCCAGCTCAATAAGTCTCATAAGAAAACCGTCGTGATCCAGGTGATCCACGTTCTTGAAAAACCACGTGCAGTCCGCGAATTTCGCGGTGGAGGCGTCTATCTTCCTGTCAGGGGAAATATAATCCCCGAAGCCCTGCGCAGTCCTGCCGGCTATATAATCGTCGCCGAGGAACTTATTGATTTTGCTTGCAGTCGCGCCGAAGGACTGTTTACCCAGCGAGCAGGAATTGTCCGACTGATAATCGCAGCCCTCAAAAAACGGATAGGCGGGCTCATTGTATTTACAGATGACCATTATCCGCATACCGTCGGCGATGCAGCCGTCAAGGATATCGTCAAGCTTTTCCTGCACTTCGTAATGATAGCGGTCGGTCTTTTCAATAAGTCCGGCATAATCGCCGGCGTTGTCGGCGAAAACATACTCCTTCGCGCTCTCGTACGCTTCGGACGAGACCATAGACCAGTAACCGGGATAGGTGCCGTAGCCCGCCCTCAATATACGGGGAAGGATATTGTCTTTGAATTTTCCGATGAGCTTCTCCAGCGCAGCGGCTGTCAGATCGAGCGAGCATGTGTAATTCATCAGAGTCACGAGCGACGCAAGGAAGAGGGTCAGATCGTCGTCTTCGACCGGTTTCTGAACTTTCAGGAAATAATTCGCGTACATATCCAGGATATCAGCGTCAAGAGCTATACTGCCTGTATACAGAGCGTCCACCTGCTCGTTCCCCTTCGCCAGAGAGCAGTAATATATACTGTCGCTCACCTTCTCCGTGCCGTATTCCGCAAGGTAAGCGCTCAGCACGTTGGCGCCGTAACACCTGCCGACAAGCGCGACCTTTTCCGCGCCCGTGGCGGCAAGCACGTTGTCTATATACCCGTCCAGCTGAGCCGCCGCAGCAAACGGATCCAGCCTCCAGTCATATTTAAAGACGAAATCATTGACGGTAAAACCGGAAGTCTTATGCTGAACGGCAGACCAGTCCACGTTCTGCGGGGCATCCCCGTGGGTCGGCTCGCCGTTCCCGTCAAAGAGCTGATCCTCCCAAATGGGCGTCAGCGCCCCGACCAGCATATCGCAGTATTTGTCCCAGCAATTCGTTGCAACGCTTTTCGCAAACTGCTTCAGCAGCGGTTCCATGAATTCGCGGTCTTTGATCAGTTCGCCGAAGTCATTTGAGCTGTTCGGGATTATCACGTCACCGTTACCGTTCACGATATGGCAGTTGGACGTGCCCGGGACAGTGATGATCGGAGTCTGCCGGATCTCCTCTCCCCCGGCAGATACCGCCGGCAGACACAGCTGCGCAAACAGAAACACGGCAAGCAGTACGGATATGAGCTTTCTGATTTTCATGATACACCTCTTAAGTGACGTTTTGAAATTGAGAGTGCGCAGGGACACGGCACTGTGTCCTGTCCGGGATTATAACATATAAGGCAAACACAAATCAATCTGCAATACGTCAGATATGTATACAAACAGATAATTGCTGTTTTTCAAGCTTTATTCCGGGGCGGCTCAATGAAATAAAGCGAAGCAAAACCGGACTGCAAAATGCAGCCCGGTCATCATATTCTCAAAACTTAAAACTCAACACTAAAAACTCAATACTCCACATCCCACTTCTGCTGGAACTCAAGGCCGATCCTCGCGTTCTCCACGCTGACTATCATGACCGAAGCCTTGGCGAAGATCATGTAGGAGGGAACGTCGGTCTCCAGGTGGATAAGATTGCCCGTCGCCTTGTCTATCGTGGCGGTGGCGGTTGCGCCGATGTAATGGTTCTCCATTCCCTCAAGCTTGACCATGCTGCCGGCGGCTTCCTTGACGCCCGCTTCGTCGACTACTGTGCAGAGGTTACCGGTCTTTTCGCCCTTGTCCGGGTTGTCCTCCGTGCTGTCGATCGTCAGACTGATGATGTAATTGGAGCCGTCCTCGGTGCAGGAAAAGTCGCTGATCATGTCGGCGGTCAGGCCGTTGGAGTTGCCGCCTGCGGGCGGGAAATTCGCGCCTATATCGCTGCCTGTGAACTCAAGAGCTTCCGTATTCTCTTTGAGGAAAGTGCCCATCAGCTTCTGGGCAATGCCGGCAAGGGTGGAGTTGTTGCCGATCTCGAGCACGCTGTTATAGTTTGTCGAATTATCGTAGACCCTCGTCACCTTGGACGCATTCGCCAGAGCCTTTGCGTGCGCGGCTTTGTAGTATTCCACAACGCTCGCCTTGTCGGTCATATTGAGCTCGCCCGCGACAGCGCCGGCATCGGACGAAGCGCCGGACCCGGCTTCGGCCGGTGCTGCGCTTTTCGTGCCTGCGGGAGCAGCAGCAGAGGTAGCAGGCGTGGCGTTGCTCTCTGCCGTCTTGCCCTTTTTCTCTTTGGTCTCAGACAGCACGGCAACGTGATCGGGCGCTGTCTTGGAAAGATTGGAAAGACTGTCTATCATAAGCCCGGTGCAGACCGCTATCATGATTATGATAAACAAACTCAGCACGCTGAGCAGGATCCTCTGCCCCTTGTTGTACTTTGCGCTGTGCTCAAAAGCCTCTCTGCGGACGGCTTTTTTCTCTTTCTTGACAGCCTTGCGCTCTGCGGCGATCTCCTTTTTGGTCTTCGCTACAGGCACATCGGGCATATCAAGATTCTCGGACACCGGAGTCTGCTGTTCAATATCCGCGCCGATATTCTTTTTGTCGAGCTTGGCCTGCTTTTTGGCTGCTTTTTTTTCGATCTTCTTGTCTTTTTTCGCGGCCTTGGCGGCTTTCTTTGCTGCTTTGTCTGCCATATGTTTCACTCCCGGGTAGATAATACGAGTTTAATCTGTTTAATTATACATTATGACTGGAAGGATTGTCAAGAGCTATTTAATACCTGAATCCCGAATACGACAGACTGTCGTGTCTTGTGGCGTTTGCCCCGTCGTTGCCGTAGGAAGCGTCGAGGATCGGGAAATTCTGTATCGAACCGGGATCGATGTCGAAGTAATACTTCATATCCATCTTCATACTGATCAGCCTGCGGTTCGCGGGGTCGAACGCGGCGTCCAGCGTACAGCCCGTATAGGTCATGGTAAAATGCAGGTTCGTGCCGGAATCGTTGAACCACCAGCGCTTGCGTACACGGTCGGTATAGGTCCCGACAGGCTCGACGGGGAACATCTCCATCGTAAGCGGATTCTTGTATGTGTCGCGCATATCAAGGCGCTCGTCATACAGTTCTATATGGATATTGCCCGTGCCGTCGGGATTGGTGGAAAGCCGGCAGTCTTTGACTATGGTAGTGTCCCTCAGTTTCATTTCCCTGAGTTTGGACATGCCGTCGGGCGAATTCATGATATAGGTCTTGTTTTCCGCGGCATCCTTATGCGTGAGCTGCTCGTCAAACCAGCTGAGATACATGCGCGTGGTGTTGTTCATGTTCGCCTCTGTGAACTCCTGATACTCGTAGAGCATATATGACTGCGCCTGATTGCGCGTATTGCCTATTACCTGCGCCAGAAGCAGCAGAGCGTCATACGTGCCGCTCGGCTCTGTCACGATGTCGGACTCGCTTGTGATATCTTCGGACGGGGCGCGCTCCAGCGAAGCGGAGACCCGCAGGATGAACCGCGCGTCGGAGGCGGTTATGCGGCTGTCGCCGTCCATATCGCAGATCTTGGTGAAGGGGTATGCCGTAGGGACTTTTTCAAGCTTCGCGGAAACGCGCAGCGCGAACCTTGCGTCTTCGGCGGTGACTGTGCCGTCAACGTCCGCATCGCAGGGCAGGTAAAGCAGCGAGTACGGCATCGTCAGCCGGTTGCAGTAGGCCTGCGCCTCGCTGCCTGCATAGACAGTCAGGGCGGCAATAAGCTTTATAGAGCCGTTATACGTCAGGAAACAGCCGCTGTCGAACATCTTTGCCGTGGCAGGTATCTTTATTCTGGACGCTATGCCCGCCGCAGCCTCGTTGACAAACGCCTCGGACGATATCCTGACGGCTTTCGCGGGCACGGTGACGCTCGCGTCGCTGCCCGTGTATTTGACGAGCGTGGAGCCTATCATAAAAAATTCGGGGTTATTGTTCTGAACGGGCGTGTTTCTGAAGGCGTTCACGCCTACTTCGGGGGTATAAGTCTGCCGCCCGGTGTCGATGATTATCTCTTTAAGGTTTACGCAGTTTTCAAACGCGCTCTCGCCTATGGACGTGACGTCGGTAGTAAGACGCAGGGTCTGTATCGCGGTATTGCCCTTAAAAGCGCCGGGGGCGATCGAAGTGCAGCCGTAAGGCAAGGCTACGGAAGCTTCAAGCCCCGTATAGGACATAAGCCTCGTGCCGTTCATATTGAAAGCGGAAACGTCGGATGCGTATTTGTCGCCGGTGTTTGACGGCGCCGCGACAAGCAGACGGATCTCGTTCGCGCAGCCGGTAAAGGCTCCGGCGTCCACGACTACTGTGGATACGGGCAGGATGACCGCCCTGAGAGCCGCGTTGTCCGCAAACGCGCCGTCGGCTATACGCACCACAGGCAAAGCTTCGATGGTCGCGGGGATCTCCACCATGCCGTCCGCCGGCACGGTCCCTGTGAATTTGTCGATCACGATGCCCGTGTGCTGTTCGTCGGAATAGTGATACTCAAAATCAACAGCCGCGAAAACGGGCACCGCCGCGCAGGTCAGCAGCATAACCGCCGCAAGCATAATGCAAAGCGCTTGTTTCAGGTTTTTCATTCGTCAGCCTCCTTCTCTTCCGGGTTCATATGCTTTGAAGTGATGATTTTCTTCTGCTTTTCAATAAACGCCGCGCCGTCCGGAGTGTCCGGCGTGATCAGACCGAAATAATAATACTCTTCGGAGAATCCGCGGACGATCCCGTCGTAAAAAGCGCTGATTATAAGATACACCCGTCTGCCCTCGCGCGCGATACGCTCTTCGCGGATATCAAATCCGTTTTCGAAAAGATATCGCCTCAGTTCCGCCGCGCGGGTCATCGGCTGCATGACCAGATGGACGTCGGCGTTCTTCGTCCACGGTGCGGCGTCGATGATGCGCGAGATAAGATCGCCGCCCATGCCGGCAATAACGATCTCACGGGTGTCCGGATCGATATTCCGGAGTCCGTCCGATTTTACAAGCCCGATCTTATCGGTCAGGGAATAACGGATAAGCGTCCTGCGGGCGTTTTCAAGCGGTTCGTCGGCGATATCGGCGGCGCAGATATCGGAGGATACTCCGTTCAGATACAGATAAGCCGGCAGATAGGCGTGATCTGAACCCACGTCGCACGTTTTGACTCCCGGACGCACCGCATCCGCGACGGCCTTTAATCTTGGTGAAAGACTGATCAAGAGTTTCGTCAGACTCCCATTACCGAGATGACCGCCTTATCGTCTCCGATATCGGCTTCCTTCACGTAGTCGGCTTTGCCGAGCGGCTCGCCGATAAGAAGCCTGTCCGCAAGCAGCTCGGACGCCATATGATCGCTCTGCTCTCTGAGCGCGTCGATAAGAGATGCTGAATCCGAGGTGATGGAGATCTCTATATGGCGGTCCACGTCAAAGCCCGCTTCCTTCCTGGCAAGCTGGCACTGACGCACCGTATCGCGTCCCGTACCCTCGCGGATAAGCTCATCCGTCAGGGTTATGTCTATGGCGACCGCCCCGCGGGAGAACTCGTCGGAAACGATGCCCTCCTTGGTTTTGGTCTGGCGCACAAACAGCGAGGGGGAG
>JAILQN010000018.1 GCA_024699005.1 Clostridia bacterium | reverse complement strand
TGACTGATATACAAACTGGATCTGGTTCACGGCAGCCGCCCCGGCGAGGGATACTTCGCTGAAGGAGCCCAGCATGATATTGTCCGCCAGATTGACGGACAACGTGAGCACGTTCCCCAGCACGAGCAGAAGGAACATTTTGAGGAAGCCGGTGTAGAAGGATTTAGATCTGATCATTTTTCAGATACCATTGCGGAAACAGAGCGGAGTTCGGAGAGCGGAGATGAAAAAGGTTTTGATTTGTGATTAATATATTCCTACGCTGTCAGGCCGACGGCATTATCTCCGCTCTCTGAACTCCGCTCTCCGCTCTCGAAGCAGCTCCATCGCCTCGATATACCCCTCAAGCCCTTTGCCGGTCACGTGCGCGAAACACGCCATGCCGGCATAGGAGACGCGGCGGAAATCCTCGCGCTTACTGATATCGGATATATGCACCTCCACCGCCGGGATGCCGACGGCTTTCAGCGCGTCCAATATGGCGATACTGGTATGGGTGTAGGCGGCGGGATTTATGACTATGCCGTCAAATCTGCCGTAAGCCTTCTGTATCTTATCCACGATATCGCCCTCGTGATTGCTCTGATAACATTCGACGGTATCGCCGTGGGCGGCGGCGTCGGCAATTATCGTTCCCACAAGATAATTATAGTCCTGCTTACCGTATATGCCCGGCTCACGCAAGCCGAGCATATTGATATTGGGACCGTTTATTACAAGTATTTTCATAAGTAAGATCGTATTCTTATCGCGGGATCAATCCAGACTCCGTTTTTCCCCTATGAGTTCCCTCTTGATCTGCCACAGTTTCTCCGACAGATCGACGTAATACTTATGCGGATTTTCAAAGCGTTTGATCTCGTCCCATAGCGTATCGATCCTGTCAAAACAGTAGGCGCGTATCTCTTCTTCCGACGGAGAAGTATAGACGAGCTCTCCGTCCATAAAGACGGGGATGAGCAGATCCTCCACGGTGTAATTCTCAAGCACCTTGATCTTCCACGTTGCGTTCTCGTCGAATATCTTATGCGGTTCCTCCGGATCAAACGTCTCGTCCGCCAGCATGACCTCGTCCGCCACGGCCTTGCCTGTTTCTTTATCGAAGAAGCGGCAGACCCTTTTGAAATGCGGAGTGGTGATCTTGCCTGTGTTCTCGGACAGATTGATCTTCGGGATCAGCTCTCCGTCCCCGTTCTGGACGGCAACCAGCTTATACACGCAGCCGAACATCGGGCTTGACGCGGCGGTGACGAGCCTCTCGCCCACTATAAAGGAATCGATGCGCGCGTTCTGCATCATCAGATCGCGTATGATATACTCATCCAGAGAATTGGATGCGATTATCCTGCAGTCGAACAGTCCCTCCTCGTCCAGGATCCTCCGTACCTTTTTGGAAAGATATGATATATCTCCGCTGTCGATCCTGACGCTGCATTTTGTCAGGCCGCGGGGCAGCAGGACCTCTTTGAATGCGCGTATGGCGTTGGGAAGTCCGCTTTGCATGACATTGTAGGTGTCGATGAGCAGAACGGGATTATCGGGGTACAGTCCGCAGTAGGTCCTGAACGCCTCGTACTCGGTGTCGAACATCTGCACCCAGGAGTGCGTCATCGTGCCCATCGTGGGTATGCCCCATTTCAAGTCTGTCAGCGCGCAGGACGTGCCTGCGCAGCCGCCGATGTAGGCTGCCCTCGCGCCGGTGACCGCCGCATCCGCGCCGTGGGCGCGCCTCGCACCGAATTCCATAACGGGACGCCCCTGAGCCGCGCGCACTATGCGGTTCGCCTTCGTGGCGATAAGCGACTGATGGTTGAGCTGCAGAAGCACGAAAGTCTCTATAAGATGAGCTTCCATGACCGGCGCTTTGACCGTAAGTATGGGCTCAAGCGGGAACACGGGAGTGCCCTCGGGCACAGCCCATATACTGCCTGTGAACCTGAAATTTCTGAGATAGTCAAGAAATTCTACGCTGAAAATGTTTTTTCCCCGCAGATACGCTATATCCCCGTCGTCGAAACGCAGGTTCCGGATATACTCGATTATATCCTTGAGACCGGCGGCGATCGCAAATCCGCCGCCGTCGGGCACAGAGCGGAAAAACGCGTCAAAGCAGGCGACCCTGCCGCCGTTCCCGGAGGCAAGATAGCCGTTAGCCATGGTCAGATCATAAAAATCGCAGAGCATCGAAAGATTGTCGGTGTTGATCATTGTATATACCTCGGTCGGAAATCAGTCGACAGTTATCTGTTAATATAACAAGTCACGGGTCGCCGTTCAACTTACGCGCGGTCCATTCCTGACGATCCTGAAATCCGGATTGCGCGCCGTTTTCTGTTTACGTATTACTTTTTACCCAAAACAAGCTTTTTGAATATCTTCTTTCCCTTCCTGACAACGACTCCGCGTCTGACGTCGTCGAAAGCGATGGAGGCGAAAACGTCGGTCACCTTTTCGCCGTCGACAGTGATGCCGCCCTGCTCGATGAGCCTTCTGCCCTCGCCTTTGGATTTCGCGATCTCCGCCTTCACAAGAGCCGCAGTCACGGCGACGGAACCGTCTGTGAAGTCCTCGTCGGACATTTCCACCGTGGGCATATCCGCGTCGGCGGAGCCGCCGGTGAATATCGCCCTGGCGGAGGCCTGAGCCTTGTCCGCTTCCTCTTTGCCGTGGACGAGCTCGGTCAGCTCGTGAGCGAGTATCTCCTTCGCGGTATTGAGCTTGCTGCCCTCCCACGAGTTCATTTCGTTGATCTCCTCGACGGGCAGGAATGTGAGCATACGCAGACACTTGAGCACGTCCGCGTCGTCCACATTGCGCCAGTACTGATAGAAGTCGTATGGGCTGGTCTTGTCCGGGTCGAGCCATACCGCGCCGCCGGCGGTCTTGCCCATCTTGGTGCCGTCGTGCTTGGTAAGCAGCGTTATCGTCATGGCGGAAGCGTCCTTGCCCAGCTTTTTGCGGATGAGCTCGGTGCCGGCAAGCATATTGGACCACTGGTCGTCGCCGCCGAACTGCAAATTGCAGCCGTAATCAAGATACAGCCTGTAGAAATCGTAAGCCTGAAGGAGCATGTAGCTCATCTCGAAGAAGGTCAGGCCCCCCTCGCGCTGCATACGGTTTTCGTAAGCTCTCGCACGCAGCATGGTGGCGATATTGAACTGCGAACCGATCTCGCGCATGAACTCCATAAAGTTCAGGTCGCGCAGCCAGTCCGCGTTGTTGACCATCTTGGCCTGGGATTCGCCGTCGCCGAACTCGATGAACCTCTCCATCTGCCGTTTGAAGCATTCGCAGTTGTGGTCGATGATATCGTTCGTCATCATCTGGCGCATATCGGTCCTGCCGGAAGGATCGCCGATCATACCGGTGCCGCCGCCGACCAGGGCGTAGGGCTTGTTGCCGGCGTTCTGAAGGCGCTTCATAAGGCAGAGCGCCATAAAGTGCCCGACGTGAAGGCTGTCCGCCGTGGGGTCGAAGCCGATATAGAACGTCGCCTTGCCGTTGTCGATAAGGTCTCTTATAAGCTTTTCGTCCGTGACCTGCGCAATAAGTCCGCGGGCCACCAGTTCATCGTACAGTTTCATTTTTATGTTCCTTTCTGTATGTTAAGCTGACAGTAAACAGTGAACAGTTGATTATCAGGAACTGATAACTGCCAACTGTTTCATTATTTCAGCAGATATCCGGACGTCCCTGTCAAAATCGTCGGTCCGCGCCTCAAGCGATACCCTTTCGACGCCGCAGGAGATCAGCGCGGAGAAAAATCCCTCGTAATCGTATTCGTTTATATCCAGCGGATAATACCGTTTGATACCGTTTTTGTTGACGGTGGGATTGGCAAGATGTCCGTGAGTGATCGAGGGGCCCAGCTTGCGCAGTTCTTCGTATGTATCGCCCACGCAGTACATATGGTAAAGGTCCGCGATACAGGATATATTCTTTTCATCCACGGCGGCGGCAAGGGCGCAGCCCTCGGCGATGGAGTTTATCGTGTCGCTCTCGTTATAGGCGAGCGGCTCAAATGCGACCTCTATGCCGTATTTCGCCGCGGCGGGCGCGATGTAATGTTTTGTGACCCTTATAATATCTTTCGCCGCTTCATGATAAGTATAACCCTCGGGAATGGGCCTTGCCCCGCCGGAGCCGAATACCACCATGCTTATGCCGAGCCTGTGAGCGCGCTCAAAGCCTTTTTCCAGAAAGGCGCGCAGACCCTCGCAGTCGATGTCCGGACCGCTGACGGGCAGCTCGCCCGGCAGGAAGCAGTTCGCTGACTCTATGGGGATACCGACGGCGTCCTTCGCCGCAAGGATCTTTTCATACTCGCCGTCGTTCATGGTGAAAACCCGGAAATTGACCTCTGCGTAATCAAAGCCGCACTCCTTCGCGGTCCTGAAATTATCCGGCCCGCAGCATACGCCTATCTTGATTTTCATGATATCTGATCCTTTCTTCTTTTCATTGAAGAGAACGGTGTTATTAATGTGTAATCAGCAATGTGTAATGTGTAATTGCGTCGAACCGGGATAAAACCGCAGACATTCCACCGCCCAATTGGCATGCTGACATCTTAAGGGGCGGCAGCAATCTCACTGATGTTCAATCTTAAGCACAATTACACATTACACATTACACATTGCACATTATTCAGGGAAGAAATCCGGTTCGGACAGCAGTTGGTTTACTGTCGCCGCGACTTCATTTCATCCGCCTCTTCTATCAGCCGTTTCGCCGATTCGAGGTGTATTTTTTCATTTTCGTCGCCGCCGATTATCCGGGCGATCTCGTATATCCTTCCGTCCGCGTCAAGGCTTGACACCTCTGTATAGGTCCCGTCTCCGCGGGTGAATTTTTCGATTTTCAGATGATTGTCGGCAAAGGCGGCGATAGAAGGCAGGTGGGTTATGCATATCACCTGACGCGAACGGGCGACCTCGCCAAGCTTTTTCGCTATCTGCCCGGCGGCTCTGCCGCTGACGCCCGAATCGATCTCGTCAAAAATGAGCGTCTCCACGCTGTCCCGTTCCGCCAGCGCGCATTTTATCGCCAGCATTATCCTTGAAAGCTCGCCTCCGGAGGCGGTCTTCGCAAGGGGACGCGCGCTCTGCCCGCGATTGGCGGAGATCATGAACTCACAGGCGTCGCATCCTGTGCGCCGCAGCGCCGTACGGGTGAAGTCCGCGGTGAAAACAGTGTCCTTCATGTTGAGGAATTCCAGTTCCTCCCGTATATCGCTGCAGAATTTCTCCGCCGCGGCCTGCCTTATATCCGACAGCGCATATGCCTTTTCGGCGCAGGAGCGCAGCAGGGTCTCATACTCGGTTTTGAGCGACGTGAGAGCGCTTTCGGAATTGTCAATGTCCTCAAGCTCCTTCACGGCGTTTTCAAGGCGTTCGAGCATAGCCTCCTCGGTCGCGCCGTACTTTGCCGAAAGCTCATACAGTTCGCCGAGTCTCGCGTTTATATCGGCAAGCTCGGACTCCGGAAAATCCACGGCGCCGAGGGCGGAACGCAATTCCCTCGCTGCGTCTTCCGCGTCATATGCCAGATCGTTGAGCTTTTCATTAAGCGGTGCAAGCCCCTCATCGATCCCTGCGGCGGACTTTACGCTCCCCGCGGCGTCAAAAAGGATCTCCACCGCGCCGCCGGCGCTCCTGAGAGCTTCCAGCGCCCTGGTAAGGTGATTGGACAGCTCGCGGGAATTCTCTATGACTTTGCGCCTCTGCCGGAGCCGCTCGGTCTCGCCCGGGGTGATCGCGGCGTTCTGAAGCTCGTTTATCTGATACCTCAGAAGCTCCGCCCGCTCGCTCTTGTCCTTCTCGGAGGCGGTAAGGGCTTTTATCCTGCGCCTGACTGTCAGAAGCCGCTCAAAGCAAGACTCGTATTCCGCGAGACGCTCCTGATCGAGAGCGACGGCGTCTATCACTCCGAGATGATATTCCGGATTCATGAGCCGGCTTGAATCCGACTGCCCGTGGATATTGATAAGCAGCGGCGCCACGGCCTTGAGCGTTGCAACGGTGACCGGCGAACCGTTCGCGCGGCAGGTGTTGCGGCCGTCGCGGTACATGACGCGGGAAAGGGTGAGTGTTCCGTCGGAACATTCGATGCCTGCGTCGGCAAGAGCGGCGGCAACGGCGTCGGAAATATCCTCAAAATACGCCTGCACGCCTGCCCTGTCCGCGCCGGTGCGGATAAGGTCCCTGGGGGTCTTGGCGCCCATTATGGCGGAGAGCGAGCCGATTATCACGGACTTGCCCGCGCCTGTTTCACCCGTCATACAGTTGAACCCGCGCGTGAAGGCGATGTCCGCGCTCTCTATGACGGCGATATTTTCGATAAGAAGATTTGAAAGCACAGTGATCACCTCCTGATTCAGTATCAATGTGCAATTAGCAATGTGCAATTAAGGTTCATTTTTGCAATGCAAAAATGCTGTATAGACACGTCGATAATAATAAAAATCCGGAAGCTGTCATCCGCGCAGCTGCAGTCGCGCGATGAACGTTTTTTTGCGGGGCGGCGAAAAGTTTGCGAATGCGCAATATGTTGGCGCAATTGCACATTGCAAATTGCAAATTAATTCAACTCTCCAGAAGACTCTGAAGTTCGTTCTCCACGTTAAGGGCGGAGCGCTCGGAACGGCAGGCGATAAAGATAGTATCGTCCCCCGCAAGAGTCCCGGCGACGTCGTTGATATCGATGGCGTCCACTGCCGCGCAGACGGCGTTCGCCGTGCCGGGGCGGCATTTGACGACGCATATATTCACGGCGTGATCTATCTTGATTATGGACTCGGAGACAATGGAGCGGTATTTTATGAACTTCTCTTCGCTTGCGACCGTTCTGGCGTACTTATAGCTGCCGCCGGACACGGGTCGTTTGATAAGGTTGAGTTTCTTGATATCCCGGGAAACCGTCGCCTGAGTAGCGTCAAAACCACGCTTCCTGAGGCTTTCCAGCAGATCCCTCTGAGTTTTGATCTCCTCTTTTTCGATTATTTCGAGAATAGTCTCGCGTCTGGTTTTTTGCATCAGTTATAAAACCTCATCTTTTTATTCAGTACGTCTGTAAAAGTCTCGTCCTTGACGTTCAGAAATTTGAGTCTCCGGGACGCGCATTTTACTTTTGCCGCGCAGCCGCTGCCGAACGGGATGGAATCGCCGCCGTCGCAGGACAGCCTGACCACCTTGTTTGAGGAAGCCGAATTGATGATTTTCAGCACGGAGCGCCTGTCGAAAATGATCGGGCGTTCCATAAGCGAATGGGGGCATATCGCCGTAAGTATGACAGCCGACACGTCCGGATCCACGATCGGACCTCCGGCTGCAAGATTGTACGCGGTGGAACCTGTGGGAGAAGAGACGATCAGACCGTCCGCCACGTAACGGTTTATAAGCCTGTCGCCGCAATAGGCGTCCAGATCCACAAGGGATATCTCCGGTCCCCTGGCGATGACGACGTCGTTCACGCAGATGTCGGAAAAGACGTCGTTCCCGTCGCTGTCCCGCACCTCGACCTCCAGAACGATGCGCTCCGTAACGCTGCAGCTGTCGCTGCCGAGCAGTTTCAGAAGCCCGGTCTCGCCCTCGTCAAGACTCATAAGGTAAGCAAGCCGTCCGGCGTTGACCCCGATGACCGGGATGTCCGCAGCATAAGCGAGACGGGATGCTCTGAGCATGGTGCCGTCTCCGCCCACGGCTATAAGCACGTCGGCGCTGCCCGGCAGCTGATCCGCAGGGATAAAACGGGAACAGTGATCCGCGAACGTCGCCGCCATATCGTCGAGCATCAGGCAGCCTATGCCGGCGCTTTTGAGATATTCAAGTATATTCAGCGTTATACCGAACGCCCGTTCACGGGTGAGATTGGGATATATCAATGCATTCATAAGTCCTCATGCGACCTTTCGACAACTGCGCTGATATCCGGCGTATAATCTCCGCCGGGATATTTCGTCAGATACATAAGATACTCGATATTGCCCTCCGGACCGCGGATCGGCGAAAAGTCCAGCCCGCGGACCGTGAAGCCCGCGTCGCGGGCGTATCCGACGCAATTCTCTATAACTTCCTTATGCACGGCGATATCGCGCACCACGCCCTTTTTGCCGACCTTCTCCCTGCCCGCCTCGAACTGGGGTTTTATCAGGCAGACGCTTTCGGCATTTTCCGACAAAAGCGGGAAATATGCCGGCAGCACCAGTTTAAGGGAAATAAACGATACGTCAACGGACACAAAATCGATTTTGTCCGGAACCTGCTCGTCCGATATGTATCTTATATTGGTCCGCTCCAGATTGACGACCCGTTCGTCCGTGCGCAGCTTCCAGGCGAGCTGGCCGTAGCCCACGTCCACGCAGTAGACTTTGGCCGCGCCGCGCCCGAGCATACAGTCCGTAAAGCCGCCGGTGGAGGCGCCGATGTCCATGCATATCTTTCCGGCAAGGTCGATCGGGAAGACAGACAGCGCTTTTTTGAGCTTGTATCCCCCTCTTGAAACGAACTCGCTTCCCCCGCGGACTTCGATTTTATCGGTCCCGGAATACTCCGCTCCGGCCTTCTGGACCTTCTGACCGTTGACGTAAACTATGCCCTCCATGATGTACGCCTTGGCCTTTTCGCGGCTCGGCGCAAGTCCGGATTGTGTAAGCAGAATATCAAGCCGAGTTTTCATCTCAATTTTGTAATATTTTCTGTTTTTTTAAAACAAACTGTATATAAATAAAAATGTGCACAAAAAAGTTTTGAACACCCAAAACCCGGATCCAGGGAATCACAAAGTGCTTTTTTAAGCGGGTTTTAAACAGTTTGAACAGAGTTTTGAACATTTTTGAACAGTTTTATGGGTATACGGAAAGTATAATTCAGAGTGGAGTATGGAGTGTTGAGAGTGGAGTTCCGGGCAAGAGATGTTATTCCTTATCAATTAAAAAAAGATAAAACCGAAACCCGGATATCAGGCAACTCCGCTCTTCACTCTCCAATCTTCACTCTCAATCAGCTTCCGCCTTACTCGCTCTCTCTTCTCTCAAGGCAAGCACCTGTTCGTGGATGTCGTCCTTGGTCTTTCCGTGCAGACCGTAGAAGAAATAAGGCACGCCGGCAAGGAACATCATGATGCCGTGGAATATGGTATAGAAGAACAGAAGCAGGATCTTCGTCCTCAGGCTCTGCTCGGGATCGGGAACGGCGTCGCTGGGCTGGATATAATTGATTATAAAGTCTTCTCTGTAGAGTATCTGCGGAGAAAGCGCCTGAGCTATGGTGCCGCTGATCATGGTGCCGACGCCCACGACGAAGGGAAGGGTCGCGTCCAGACGGGAGCCGGACTGGACCTCGATGGACTCGAGCACATCCGCCTGGAACATGGTGGGCAGCAGGTTGGATGCGCCGAACTGCAGACCGATAAGGAACAGGAAAACGATGAAAACTATCTGCAGAATACCGTTGCCGCTTTTGAAATAGGCATAGCCTATACCGAAGGCGACGGCATTGATAAGCAGTGAATATATACCGCTGGCGATGTACAGCACGCGGGAGTTGAACTTTTTGAGCAGGAAGTTTATCACCAGCATACCGACGGCAGTACCGATGCCGGTGGGCAGACCGAACAGCAGGAACTTGGAGGTGGAGCCCAGAAGAGCCGCAGCAAGGAACACGCCCATATAGGTGGCTATCTGACGGAAATTCTTCAGGAATTCCGAGATAATGACTATCCAGGCGTATTTGTTTTTCAGAACGTGGCCTATACCCTTGACGGGATTGCTGTGAGCGGGCTGGAGCACAACGCGCTCCTTCACGCTCCTTATGCCGAAAAGCATGGTCAGCATGCCCGCCACCGCGCAGATCGCGCCGCCGATGATATACTGCGTGCCCTCGTCCCTGAAGATAAGCCCTATGACCAGCACGATGACCAGCGGAGCGGAATTGCCGACAGCGGAGGATATGCTTCTGAACGAAATGACCTTATCCCGTTCCTTGAGGTTCGGAGTCATGACGTTGGAGATCATGTTGACGCTGTTGCCGAAACTTCCCAGCACGCCCCAGAGTACTGCTACGGCAACAAGGTAGATCATCAGTATCGTCCCGGCGAAAGCCGCGGGAGTCCAGAAATGGAGGAACAGAATAACGCCCATGGGAGCGGCCGTATACATAAGAAGCGGCTTGAATTTGCCGTTCATGCCGGTACCGCGCCTGTCGATATACATAGCGATAAAGAAGTTGAGCACAAATGGGATAACGCTGCTCAGCGTGCTTAAAAGCGAGTTCTCATCAGCTGAGATCTGCAGGACGTCCACAAGATAGGCCTTTCTGTAAGAGCCTACCATGCCGGTCATATTGCTGTAGAAGAATACGGCTACAAGATAGCCTATAAATTCCCCGATGCCTACGTTCTTTACCTCCTGCACGGGCGCGTCTTTCGTTCCCAGAGCGCCGTCCGGAGCCTTGGTGTTGACGTTATCGGACATAGGTCATTCCCCCTGAATTTATTGTAATAATATTACTCTTCCGTTATATAAAAGTAAAGCGTGAAATAAAGAGCGGAGATCGGAGATGAATACGGTTGCGGATTATTATTCTGACAAACACGGAACGGCAGGAATCCGACTGCCGGACCGTATCTCCGCTCTCTGCACTCCGCTCTCCGATCTAACCGAATAATACCTCCGACAGAGGTTTATCGTAATAATCCGTGGGCACAGCGTCGGCCCTCTGGCACTCAAAGCCGACGCCGACGGTGAACATGCCGGGATGATCCGCCAGATATCTGTCGTAAAAACCGGCTCCGTAGCCCAGTCGGTTATTATCATCGTCAAACGCCAGCCCCGGCACGATCATAAGACCCGGGGCCCTCAGCTCCGGCGCGCGTTCCGAAGGCTCAAGTATGCCCATGACGCCCGGATGCAGCTCGGAGAAGGCGTTGATCCTGCGGAAGCGGATCACGTCTCCCTCCACCCTGGGCAGCGCCACGATCTTCCCGTGGGAGAGGCAGTATTCCGTTATGCCCTTCGTCGGCAGCTCGTCCGGCAGCGCGGCGTAAAGATAGACCGTCTCCGCCCGTCTGAATCCGGGCAAAGCCTTCAGGGCCTCAAGGATCCTGCGGGCCGCAGCCTCCCGCTGTTCATCGGAAAGCTCTGCTCTCGCGCGTTTCATTTTCTGCCGCAGGGCTTTCTTCTGCCTGTCTGTGTCCATTGATCGGTCAGCTCATGCATCCGGCGGCGAATTCCTCCACAGCGGGGACTGCCACCGCGTCGAAACCGGCGTTGCCGTAGATGAAATGCCCGCCGTCCGGGATTGTGACGAAGCCGGTCTTCACGCCCGCGTTTTCAAGAGCCTCGTACAGCCTGACGGAGCCCGTATAAGGCACCATTTTGTCCTTGTCGCCGTGGATGAGCAACGTAGGCGGCACGTCGGGATTTACCAGCATAAGCGGCGATATCGATGCGTAAGTTTCGTTATCTGCCTTCATGTCAGACTTTTTTATATACTCGCCCGCCAGCAGAGAGGCGAGGAAATTGCCGCCTGTCTCCACCATGGTGCCGTCGCCGTAGTTCTCGAACCCCACCGGAGCGCTCGCCGCCACGACGTAGCTTATTTCAATGGGGCTGTCGGAATAGTGTTTGTAAGCGAACAGCAGGGCGGTATTCGCGCCGGAAGAGTGCCCGCAGACCGCGAGACTGCGCGCCTCTATTCCTCTTCCGGCAAGCAGGTCCCTGACGTAACCCGCCGCCGAATATATCTCCTCCGCCATATCAGCAGCGGTGGTCTTAAGGCCCAGCTTAGAATAATCCACGGACACGCCCACAAGGCCGCGGTCGCGGGCCGTTTTCGCGAAGCGCGTCATGGACTGTGTCTGATTGCCGAATATCCAGGAACCGCCGTGGATAAAGAACATAACGTCAGCCGAGTCGCCCGCGTCCTCCGGGATGAATATGTCCAGATTCTGCCAGGTCCCCTCGCCGTAAGCGAACCTTTCTCCGCCCTCCTGAAGGGGCGAAAGACGCAGAACGGCGGCCTGGAAGAATCCGAAGACCTGAGCGAAAGCCAATAAGACCGAGATGATGATTTTCATAATGCCTCTCCTTTATACGGTGAACTCAAAAAACTCCGCGTCCGCGTCGTCGCTTACCGCCTGAGATTTCGCGTATGTGAATTTATCCGAACCCAGAATATCCGCGGCGCTTTCGCCGGGCGACTGCATAAGGATATCCAGCAGTTCTATAAAATCCCGGATGACCTCGCGCGGGGTGATATGAGTGTCAGCGCCTATGCGCCCATATTCGAGCTTTATAAAGTCTATACGCTCGTTCTGGGTGATTGTGATTTCGTATTTGTAAAGTCCCGCGTGTATGTCCGCCAGTTTCTCGGTAAGAACGAGCATTTCCTCGCTTGTCAGGGGTTCCAGCCTTATGACCGGAGCCAGCATATCACGCCGTCCGGCGGAGGAGAATTTGCCTTCCGCCAGGCGCGAACGCAGAGCCTCATAGCTGTATACCCCGCGGCGCTTGTCCTCCAGCGCCTCGGGAGTGCCGCCCATGATTATCCCGAGATTCCTCGCCTTGCCCTGCAGGGTGTCGTTATACATCGTCAGGATCTTTTCGTAATTGTTGTTGCGTGTAACGGTGTTCGGCACCTTGTAGATATTCACAAGCTCGTCGATAAAAACGATAAGGCCCGAATATCCCGCCTGCCGAAGGAAATGAGCGAACAGTTTAAGGTAATCGTACCAGTCGTCGTCGTTTATTATCGCGTTCACGCCCAGCTCGTTTTTCGCCTCGGTCTTGGTCTGATACTCCCCGCGGAACCACTTTAATACCTTTGCTTTCGTATCGTCGTCGCCGTTTATGAATGCGCGGTAGTATTCCGCAAGCAGCCGGGCAAAATCAAAGCCGTGCACCAGCTCGCTCGCGGAGCGTATCACGGTGTAGATGCGTTTTTCGACCTCGGCGGAGAACCCGGGCGAAACCGGATCGAGTCCTTCCCCCGCAACGTCGGTCTGCACGTTGCCTATCCAGCGGTCGAGGGTCAGTCCCAGAGCGCCGCTCTCCGGGCGGGTCTTTGTGGCGAGGTTGGTGATCAGCTCCCTGTAGGTGGCAAGCCCCTGTCCGCGGGTGCCCTGCAGACGTCTTTCGGGCGAGAGGTCGGCGTCGCAGACGGCAAAGCCCCTGTCCATGGCGTAGTTGCGGACTGTCTGCATAAGAAAGCTCTTGCCGCTGCCGTAGCGCCCCGCGATAAAACGGAAAGACGCGCCGCCCTCGCCGATGATCTCTATATCGCGCAGCAGAGCCTCTATCTCGCTCGCCCTGCCCACGGCGATATAAGGCAGCCCGACGCGCGGCACGACGCCGCCCTTCAGGGAGTTTATTATCGCCTGCGCGATCCTTCTCGGGACCGCCGGTCTGGGTGAGGTTACGTCCATAATAACAGTTCTCTTATCCTGTAATTGCACATTGATAATTATTCCAGCTCTTCCCTGTACTCTTCCACACACTCAAATCTGCCATCGACCTCCTCTATGACCGTGTCGCCGAAAAGATCGAACAGCTTTTCGTTTATCGAATCCGCGACAACAGCCGGGAACTGCTGTCTGCTCTTCGCGTAAGCCGCGGCGTCGTCTCCGCTTAAACACAGACGCAGGAATTCGCGCTCGTCTTCATCAAGAAGACCGAAGACGGAACCGTCCGGTTTTTGTCCGGAGACTGCCTGCTCCGGCGCGGGAACACTCCCGGAGATATCCGCCTCGTCCGGGGCGTACTCCTCTTCCGTGCCCTCCAGCAGCCTGTCGCGCGTGACGTCCGCGCTCGCTCTTATACTGTCGAGAACAGATGTATCTATACTGATCTTCGGTCTCGAAGCCTCTCTCTGCTCCTTTATGAAACCGGTGACCGCGCCGGCGATGATCTGGGCCATCCACGGTTCCGTTTTACGCTGTTTTATCGGCCTGCCGATACCGTAACTCTGCCTTGTAAGTCTGTCTGTCTCATGTATGATGATACCCAGGAGCGAACTTTTAGGCGGAACCGGATAGTTTCCTATGCTGTCCACACGCCAGCGATTGCTGATGTAATAATAGCTGCGGGCCGCGTCCACTGTGTATCTGCAGCCGGACTCGCGGGGCGGGTCGATATACAGGGCGTTCCGGAATATATCGACGTCGTAGAGCATTTTGACCCCGACGATATGCTGGGACAGCCTGCCCATGTGCCTGCCGGCGTAATACTCCGCCATCTTTCTGTAAACCGCGGCAACGGCGGATGCGAATACTTCCGGCTTTTCTTTATAAAGAGGCGATTTTTCGGGTCCGTAGGTGGAAAACTCGCATATCGCGGAAAAAAGCTCCGCGTCCGATACGGTTTTATAGTAAAGCAGCTTCTGCTTGAGCAGGTCGAGCCGGATTATATCCCCGAAAGCGTCCGCGGCGCAGGACTCGTCCAGATTATAAACGACGACGAAATCCCTGAGCCATACCGCGATATCGGCTTTGAACACCGGATCGTCGAACTCCCTGCCCAACCGTTTCAGAAGACCGTACGCCGTCAGGGGATCAGCCACGCCCGACACGGACAAAAGCTCATAGGCAAACACCCTTGCGAAGGATACCGGCGCGTCTGACCGTATATCGCCGCGTCTGGCGAGAGTCCGGAAAGCGAAGTATGCGTCCTTCGTCTGTCTGTCCATATCGGCGTAGGTGGGGAACATCCTGTAAAAGACGATCCTGTCGTTCAGATCGCTTTCGTTCGTGTTCTCTATCCCGGCGAACAGACGCATATCGGAGACAAAACGCCCGGATCTCAAGGCGCCGGGATCCGTCTGCCACGGAAAGACCTGACGCGCAGACGTGTAACGGCCCGTCTGCCGGGGCTGCACGGGTACCGTTACCGGCGGAAGCTTCTGTTCCCGGTAGACGTATTCCCCGCCGTTATCATTGACATCCCGCATTTTTCCGCTCCGAAATAAAGTAAGACCAGTATATTATACTCATAATAATGGAATTATCAACAAATATTTTTTTAAATTCCTCTTGACATTCAAATTAAATTGTGTTAAATTTAATTTAACAAAATCAAACGGAGGACACCACAATGACAATTTACGATTATTCCGTTAAGGATATGTACGGCAACGATTTTTCGCTTGAAGCCTTCAGAGGCAAGGTCGTGCTCATCGTCAACACCGCGACGGGCTGCGGCTTCACCCCGCATTACGAGCCTATCGAAAAAATGTACGAGGATTATCACGACAAGGGCTTCGAGGTCCTGGACATCCCCTGCAACCAGTTCATGCATCAGGCTCCCGGGGACGAACAGGCGATCACGGATTTCTGCACCCTGCATTACAACACGAAATTCCCGCAGATGAAAAAATCCGACGTCAACGGTGAGAACGAGCTGCCGCTTTACGCCTGGCTCAAGAGTCAGAAGGGCTTCTCCGGCTGGGAAGGCAAGGGCGCAAAGATGCTGAAACTCGCCTCCGCCGCCAACGGCAAGTCCAGAAAGCCCGACGATATCAAATGGAACTTCACAAAGTTCGTGATCGGCCGCGACGGCAGCGTCGTCGCCCGTTTCGAGCCCTTCCACGATATGGCGGAAGTGGAGAAGTGCGTGGCAGGACTTGTGGAGCAAGCTGATTAAACGATGAAAGACATAGCCATCATCGGCTCCGGCCCGGCGGGTTTATCGGCGGCGATAACCGCAAAAGTGCGCAATAAGGACATCATCGTCTTCGGCAGATCCGAAGGCAGCGAAAAGGTGATCCGTTCGCACGAAATTCAGAATTACCTCGGGATCCCTGCGGTCTCCGGTGCGGAACTGGCGGAGAAGTTCCGCACCCACGCAGGAAGCATGGGCGTGGAAATAACGGAGGACAGGATCACCTCCGTCTACGCCATGGGAGAATACTTTGCCCTTCAGGGCGTGTCCGGCGACATGTACGAGGCAAAAAAGGTGATCCTCGCGGCGGGGGTGACAAGCGTCAGGCCCCTTCCCGGCGAGAACGAGCTTCTCGGCAGGGGCGTGAGCTACTGCGCCACCTGCGACGCCCCTCTTTACCGGAACCGCACGGTCGCCGTTATCGGATACAGTCCCAAAGAGGAGGCGGAGGCGAGGTTCCTCTCCGAGGTCTGCTCAAAGGTCCTGTACTTCCCCGTTTATAAAGCGGAGCCGGACCTGCCGGACAGCGTGGAAGTGATCCGCGAAATACCTGCATCGGTAGAAGCAAAGGGACTGCGGGAGCGCGCGGTCGCAACGGAGAACGGCGAGTATACCGTTGACTGCGTGTTTATTTTAAGGGACAGCGTCGCGCCCTCCAACCTTGTGCCGGGGCTGGAAACGGACGGAGCTTCGGTAAAGGTCGACAGGCAGATGCGCACGAACATCCCGGGGCTTTTCGCCTGCGGAGATATAACCGGCAGACCGTATCAGCTGCTCAAAGCCGCCGGAGAGGGGAATATTGCGGCGCTCAGCGCCGCAGAGTAATGTGCAATGTGCAATTAGCAATGTGCAATTGCGCTGACACATTACGCATTCGCGAACTTGCCGCCGCCCCGAAAAACGGTCTCAGCGAGTATTAATCTGCGCGGAAGACAGTTCCAGGGTATTAATTATTTACGACGCGTCTATATAACATTTTCGCCTGCGAAAATGAACCATAATTGCACATTGCTAATTGCACATTATTCCATCGCAGTCTGCACTGAAAAACCAAAAGGAAAAAAACACAAAGGAGTTTTTAACATGATGACAACAGTGGAAAACAATGATTTAAGCGCGATCGCCGCTTCAAAGATCGCTTTCGTGGACATGAACGCCGTATGGTGCGGCCCCTGCAGGATGCTGGGACCCGTGGTGGACGAGCTGGCGGACGAATACGACGGCAAGGTCGATTTTTACAGCGTGGACGTGGACGAGAATCCCGCGATAGCGCAGAAATTCGGCGTAAGCTCCATCCCCGCCCTGTTCATCCTCAAAGACGGCGCAGTGGTCGCCCAGGCGGTAGGTTTCCGCCCGAAAGCGCAGTTGAAGGCCTGGCTTGACGAAAACGTATGAGCGGACAGGCACAATACGAATCGCTTAAGCTGAGCAACCAGCTCTGCTTCCCTCTTTACGCCGCCTCGCGCAAAGTCGTCTCGGCGTACACTCCCCTCCTGAAGCCTCTGGGCATAACCTATACCCAGTATATCGTCTTCATGGTGCTGTGGGAGAAGCGGGAGACAACGGTCCGCGAGCTTGGACAGACGCTGCTTCTGGACAGCGGCACGCTGACCCCCGTCCTTAAAAAGCTGGAGAGCGAGGGCTATATCACCCGCTGCCGCGACGGCGCGGACGAACGCGTGGTGACCGTGCACATAACGGACGCAGGCATGGCCCTGCGTGAGAAGGCGGCAACCATCCCCGCTCAGATGGCGTCCTGCGCGGATCTTACGCCGGAGGAAGCGGCGGAGCTTTACAGGATCCTATATAAGATACTTGAATGATCTATAATTCACCGGGATTCACATTTGATTGTGAGTCCCGGTTCTTCTGATTCATTTCCGTTGTCATCCGGATAATACCGAACGATAATTATTTTTGCGTTCAGATCCGAACGCAAAACCGAACGCAAAATTTTGCGGTTGCATTTACGTTCGATTTGCGTTATAATTCGAACGAAAAAAATTTCAAGGTGTGTAAAATGAAAGAATCAAAGGTTTTAGAGTACAAAGAAACAGTCACAAATACTTTCTTAAAAACCGTCAGCGCGTTCGCAAATTACGGAACGGGAGAAATCAAATTCGGGATCACAGATTCCGGCAAATCCGTGGGGGTCAAAGACACAAAAGCCGCCTGTCTGGATATAGAGAACAAGATCAACGACAGCATTTCTCCAAAACCGGGATATACTCTTTCGGTTAACAGTTTAAATGTAATCACCCTTACGGTATATGAGGGATTGAATAAACCTTATCTTTATAAATCAAAGGCATATGTAAGAAACGACACGTCAACAACAGAAGTTGATGCGATCGAACTGAGACGGCTTTTGCTTGAAGGACAGCACAAATCATTTGAAAATCTCCCCGCGAAACGACAGAATTTAACATTTGACATTCTCGAACAAAAACTGAAGGAACAAATATCAATTGACGCGCTTGATAAAAACGTGTTGAAGACTTTGGAATTAATATCTGACAATGAGAGTTATAATATCGCGGCAGAAATCCTCGCGGATAAAAACGATTTCCCGGGCATAGATATTATCCGCTTCGGCGATAGTATAGATATTATTTTTGACAGAGAAATATGTGAAAAAGTTTCTTGTCTTGCTCAATTCGATACCGCATGCGAAATATATAAAAAGTACTACCGATATGAAAAGATTGACGGAATGCTCCGTAAGGAACAGGAGATTATTCCCGAGAAAGCCTTCCGGGAGGCAGTTGTCAACGCCTTGGTTCACAGAACATGGGATGTTAACGCAAACATCAGAATATCCATGTTTAAAGACAAAATAGAGATCGTATCCCCCGGCGGGCTTCCGCATGGAATAACCAAAGAAGAATATCTTAAAGGAAAGCTGTCAATACTGCGAAATCCCATAATCGGCAACGTTTTTTTCAGACTTCACCTGATCGAACGCTTCGGCACCGGAGTCAGACGAATAAACGAAGCATATGCAGAGAGCGAAAGCAAGCCTGTTTTTGAACTGCTCAACAATTCCATTTCCGTGATACTGCCTGTATTTGAAGAGCATATCAAGCTTACAGGAAATGAAAAAACCATATACACGTATTTAAAAGGCAATGTCATGTTGTCAAGTTCTGAAATTGCCGAAGGGTGCGGTTTCGGAAAAACAAAAACTGTCAGCATCTTAAAGGAACTGGTAAACAGAGGATATATCAAATCAACGGGAACAGGCAGAAGCCTTAAGTATATTTGCGAATAACAAAATCACCCGCTGCCGTGACGGCGCGGACGAGCGCGTCGTGACCGTGCACATAACGGACGCAGGCATGGCCCTGCGTGAGAAGGCGGCAACCATCCCCGCTCAGATGGCGTCCTGCGCGGATCTTACGCCGGAGGAAGCCGCGGAGCTTTACAGGATACTTTACAAAATACTGAGCTGATCAATAATTACCGGGGATGCCGCATTAAGAAACCCAAAATGATTACGGATTCTTGATTTTTTGCGTCAAGAATCCGTATTATGTTGGTATAAAGGATTTTATATCAGAGATGAACGGAAGTTGTCTTCCTGTAGCACGGCAGACCCCTGCCGTGCTACAGGTATGGACTTTTTTACAGCTCTCTAAATGCAAAAGCCCAGGTAGATATTGCGATCATACTTTCTTTTCAAAACTGCTCTGCAGCTTCGCGGAGAATCTGAGTATCTGCCTCGCGTCGTCGGCAAGCACCCGTCCGTCTGCGTTCACGTCGGCGGCTTTTGTCTGAGCGGCTCCAAGCGTTTCAAGACCGGCCGACGCCCGGAGGGCAACACGCGCGTCGCCCGCGAGTACCTGACCGTCGCCGTCAAGATCGCCGGGGGCAAGCAGTTTCGGCAAGCCGCCTTTCCACTCAAAGTGGATCGTGGCGTTCAGAAGCTCCTCGTTGCTTTTGTCGATCTCTATCCGGTTCCACTCCTCCTCGGTGCCGGTATAATACACGTCGGAGAGATTACCGCAGCCGGAAAAAGCGTACAGTGCGATGGAGCCCACGGACTTCGGGATCAGGACCTGTCTTAGGCCCTTGCATTTTGAGAAAGCGTTGATTTTTATGATCCCGACGCGGCCCGGGATCTCAACGCTCGTCAGGCTGTAGCATTCGTAAAACGCGTCGTTGCCGATGCTTATCACGCCCGGTGGGATGGTGATCCCTGTCAGATTTATACAAGCATCAAACACATAATCACTGACCACTGCCAGAGATACGGGCAGCTCGACGTGCGAGAGCGATGTGCAGCCCAGGAAGGCGTACTCTCCTATCACGCTGACGTTGTTGGGGATCCTGGCCTCTTCAAGGGAAACGCATCTGTAAAAAGCGTACCGCCCGATTTCCTTCAGGCTGGCCGGGAACGTGACTTTCCTGAGATTCGGACAATCGTAAAAAGCGTGCGCGTCGACGCTTGAAGCGTTGACTTCAATGATCACTTCTTTGATGTCTTTTCTGTAAGTGGTCCCCCACTCATTGGACTTGATCATTTCCCCCGTCCCGCTTACGGTCAGTACGCCGTCGGCGTTCAGGGTCCAGGTCAGATGATCGCCGCACGTACCGGACGCGACAGTACCGGCGGCGTGCGCGGGGATCATGCCCAGCATCAACAGCAGAGAAACAAAAAGTATAAGTGTTTTTTTCATATTCGCGCTCCTGTCGGATTTATTGAACCCGGTCATTCCGCATATACCGGAACGGCCGGTATCGGGGTCAGTCGCTCTTACGGCTTTTTTATACCATAAACATAAGGCGTTTGTCAATAAAACAGAAAAACGAAAGGGCAGGAGTGGTTTTGAGTGTTTAGTTTTTAGTTTTTATATTTAAGGTTTTGATCAGTTGATCTAATTGTCGTAAAACCACAAGGAAAACAGCACCGGAATACCGATACCGCGCTTTGCTTTGACAAATTTTACCCACTTTTAGCATTTTTACAATTGCAATTGCATTTGTTTTGCATTATAATATGAGGAAAATAGGTCACGCCTAATAATTGTAATTAAAGGAGAAGATCAGTCGTGAAAAAATGCATCAACTGCGGCACAATGCTTGAGGATGACGCAAAATTCTGTTCAGAATGCGGAAAGAGCAATTTCATAACAGAAGAACCATCTCCCGCCCCAGAGCTCAAGACGGATATTCCGATTCAAACCAAAGCGACCGAAAATGCCCCAGGAACACCCAAAGAAGAGAAATCAAAACAGCATACAGTCATTGAACCCGAAAAGAAAAACAAAACCGCACTTATAGTAATAACGGTTCTGATCGCTCTCGTCCTTGCCCTTGTGGCAGGGTGCATTTTCCTTGTAATACATTTCACAAAAAAGGATAACAATCCCAAAGAAATTGAAACGCCTAAAACTACTGTTCAGGCTGTTGAAGAGGAAAAAGTCGAAACAACCGCATCACAGATTTCGGAATCCAACACGAAAGAAAATGCAAAATTTTCATACGATATCAATCTTGAAGGTATTACAACACTCGAAGAACTTGAAGACCGCATAGATGAAGACTTATCCAATACAATAAACAATCTAAGTTCACAATATGATACACTTTCCACTAAAATTGATACATATGAAAAATACCGCAAAAATGCGGATAAAGTTTCAGATTTCTATGAGACCATAGTATCAAACACCGAGCAGATGTGCATCATGCTCAAAGAATATACGGCTGCGTATGCCCGTATGGTTTTAGATTCAGATTTGAATAATCAAAAAAAGTATAATGCAATAGAAGGGATCGAAGATGCAATTTACGAGGACGCTTGCGGTAAAATCCTTGATGAAATTTACGATGGCATTCTCGAAAAAATGTCAAACCATTTTTATAACGATGTTTTAGATGATCAACCTGACAATGTAGACTGGGATGACTGGTACGATATATCTTCAAATGAATACGATCAATGGTATGACGCATCCTCAGGTGTCTATGATATATATTATGATACCGCATCAGATATTTACTCATTCTATTCTGATATGGCATCCGAGTTATACGACGGAGATACCGACAGAGCCGAAAAGAAATATGAAAGATTCCTTCAGCAAATAGGTAAAGATAAAGGGCTTGATACAGATCACACTGATTCCAAAGCCGTTTTTAATACTGCACTGCACACTACGAACACAACAGAAGAACTGGAACAAACAGTAGAATCACATGTTTCCGAATGTGTTCAAGCATTACGAAATGAATGGCAAGCGCTCTCCGAAGACATCAATACGTTTGATAAATACCGGAAGAACACAAACACAATCGAAGAATTCCACACGCATATTGAAGATTCCGCTTCGCAGATACTTGTAATGATCTGTGACTACGGGATAAAGTACGCAGAAATGATTCTGAATTCCGGTATTTCCACAAAAAAGCAGTATAACGCTTTTGAAGATCTCAGAGACTGCATCTATGAAGATGCCTGCAGTATTGTCAAAGACGAAATCTACGAAGATCTGCTCAAAGATGTTCAGAAATATTACTATGACGGCATAATAAAAGAAGGCAAAGATAGTGTGTCATACAATGAATGGTCCGAACTGCGTAGCGACGCATACGGCTGGTGGTCAGATGCACGAAGTGGAGTTTATAGCGCATGGGCTGATACTCGCGGAGATCTATACAGTTTTTGTTCCGATGTTCGCGGTGAATTATACAGCGGAGACAGCGAAGGCGCCAATAAAAAACTGCAAAGATTTCAACAGAAAGTTGAGAAAATGAAGTAAAGCAAACATTACAGAGAAAGGAAACTGCTCACATGAAAAAATGCATAAACTGCGGAAAGCAGCTTGACGACGGCGCAAAGTTCTGCACCGAATGCGGTCTTTCCGACTTCACACCGGTATTTAACGAAATACCGGTCCCGGATAATACGGAAACGGTCAGGCTCAAGCCCGCCGACAACACGAACGAAGGAGAATTCACTTACTCCCCAGTTGCCAATGCAAAGAAGACAAAAGAGAAAAAAGACAAAAAAGGTCCGAAGACGGGAGTTGTCGCAATACTTGTTATCGGATTGATAGTGATCGTTGCAATCGTTGCAGGCAACATCCGCGGCGCGATAAACGACAAACGCAAAAATGCAGACTACGAACGCCGCCTTGCCGCCATAGAGGAAGCGCAGATCACCGAATCGACCGCCCCCGCCATCAAAGCCGAAGAGACCACAACAGCGGAAAAGACGATTGCAGAGAAAACAACAGAGGAAAAGACCACCGAAGAGAAAACAACAGAAGAGAAGACCACCGCCGCACCTACGACAAAAGCCCCGGAAACCACGACGAAGAAAGAGAAAACAAAACGGAGCGAATCAGATATATCCCCGGAATTCCAAGCCGTAATGGACGGCTACGAGGATTTCATGGACTCGTACGTCGAGTTTATGAAAAATTACGATTCAAGTGACTGGTCCATGCTGACAAAATACTCCGAGCTCATGATAGAGTATGCCGAGTGGATGGAGAAAATAGACGACATGGATGACGACGACATGACAGACGCCGAAGCGGCGTTGTATCTTGAAGTCACGGGCAGAGTATTGGGTAAGCTTGCGACAGTGGAATATTGACATTTTCATAAAAAACTGAAAAATGTATTTTTTAGCTTAATAATCCATTCCCCTCCGGCACTTCACCGAAGGGGAAAATATTCATCAACGGAACAAAATCAACAGTTTCGCAAATCAGTATTGTATTATATTCCGTTCTGTGTTACATTTTACACAGAACGGCGTTTTTATACGCCCCGGAATAAAGGAGAACAAATTCATGAAAAAAATCATAGCGGCGCTGCTCTGCGCCATTCTTGCCCTGTCGCTCTGCGCCTGCGGCGCGAAAAACGCTCCTGCCGATTCCGACACAACGGAACCCGTGACCGGAACCGATACGGGCACTACAGCCGAAGAAGAAACACCCGACCCGGCAGAAACCGGCATAGAAATCGACTGCGGCGAGTTCTCCGTGTCCGTGCCGGAGAGCTGGAAGGACAGATTCGTCACCGAAACGGAAGACGGCTTCACAAAGTTTTATTTCGCCGACGCATACGGACAGCCCGATTACTATAACGGCGGGGACGGATGGCTTTTCAGTCTCTGTCTTTCCGATATTCCGGACTTTTCGGACAGGCCGGTTTTCGGCGACCAATGGGAGACTTTTGAGATAGCGAAGCTTATCCGCGGCGGCGAAGAAAAGTATATCTCCGCGCAGCGCTCTGCGGCGTCCATGTTCAGCCCGGAGGACAGAGCCGAAGCAGGCGCGATGATCGACCTCGCGGAAAAGCTCGGCGCAGGCATCAGAGCGAAGGACGGCGCCGAAACGGAAACGCTCGATTACAGCGGTCTTGCAGGCGCCGCCTGGTTCAGCGAAGTCAGCGAAGGCAAGCTCTATAAGTTCAGAGTGAACAGCGTCACCGCGAATTTCTTATATGCGACCGTGGTCTATAACGCGGATGAACAGGGGATCTGGGATAACCTGGACGCCACGGTCCGCATGTACGGCGATTCCGGCTATATGACGTGGGTGGACAACTATACAGACATGACCTTTGCCCCGAGCGGATCCGGCTCGGTCGAATTCACCGGAGACGATAAGATCTTTTTCAGCATGAGCAGCGGAGACGACCTCCGGTACAATATAGAAAACGGAGTCATTCTCGACAGGGAACCCGTCCCCGCCCCGGAGGAAATCGAATACGTTTCCGGCGTAATAAAAGAAAGCTGCGATTATTTCGGGCTCTCTCTGCCTGACTGCTGGAAAGGTCTTTACACCTGCGAAAAGTCCGCCGACTCGCTCAGGTTCTACCACACGGAATCCAAAGCGGACTGGGGCGGGTTCATTTTCGCCCTTTCGGTCCGCGAACCGGATATAGAGAGAGAAGCGTATGATTTTGTGACGCCGTTCAGAAGACTTGTCACCGATGAAGGCGAAAAATATATCTGCATCCAGTTCCCGAGCGATATGCAGGTCAAACCCCAGTGGATGGAGCAGTACGACGCTATGAACAAAGGCATCAACGCCGCTCTGGAGACGCTTACGCCTGCGGATCCCGGCGCGAAGCTTGTGAAATTCGACATCGGATTCACAAGCGGAAAATACTCGGGAACGAACGAAAAAGGCGACCGCTTTGAGCTCATCCTGAAAAGGGAAACGATATACAACGCCGACGCTGACCTGATATTCTATCCCGTTACGGGCGAAAAGAGCGTTGCTTTCGAGGCGAACTGCTACGAAGACGAAGGAAGATATAATTTCTCTTACAGCAATTATACCGGCAGTTCGTCCGGTTACACGTACGGCAGCGGCACAGTTGAATTTGACGGCGATACGATCCGCCTTACCCTGTCGAACTCCGACGGCGATACGCCCGTGGACGACGGAGGAGTCATCACGCTGACGGCTGAACATTAGGTCTGGCAACTGCGAACAAAAAATGTTCCATGGAGCATTTTTTGTTCGCAGATCATAATTTTCGCATCCCCCTCCGGCGCGGTTCCGAAGGGGGTAAAACATGTATTAAGGGGGTCAATTATGCAGTTTTTGTGAAATTGACCCCCTTAACTTGACAAAAGCCTCCTTAAGTGATATGATCATACTGTCACTGGAGGTGTGTTATGGAATTTGAATTAAGGACCGATTTATACAAGAGGGAAAAGTATCTCGAAAAGATCAGAGGTTTTTATCACGAGTGCGAAATCATAAAAGTCCTTACCGGCGTCAGAAGATGCGGCAAATCCTCCATCATGAATCTTGTTATCGGCGAACTGCTGGATTCCGGAACAAGCCGGGATAATATCCTGTAT
>JAILQN010000343.1 GCA_024699005.1 Clostridia bacterium | reverse complement strand
TTCAAATTACGAGCTCGTTTTCGAGGACGAATTCGACGGCGACAGCCTCGACACCTCCAAGTGGCGTCAGCACGACGGCGGCGGCGTGCGCAAGGGCGGCTACTGGACCCTCGACCAGGCGCGCGTGGAAGACGGCAACCTTATCATCACCACGCAGTATAAAGAGGACGGCCGGTTCGGCCCCGGCTGGTACACCGCCGGTCTGGACACCTCCGGGAGCTTCAAACAGGCCTGCGGCTATTATGAGTGCCGCTGCATACTGCCCAAGGGACAGGGGCTGTGGTCCGCTTTCTGGATGACAAACTCGAACGTCCACAATGAAAGTGAAGACGCGCTGCAGGGCGCGGAGCTGGACATAATGGAGTCCCCCTTCTGGCACATGGGCGGTCAGCTCAACAAGAAGATAACGCAGAATATCCACTACAGCGGCTACGACCTGAAAACGAAATATCAGAACGTCGGCATCACCGCCCTCGACAACGATCCTTACGAGAATTACAACACCTACGGCCTTCTGTGGACTCCCGACGAGTATATCTTCTACGTCAACGGGCACGAAACGGGACGCTCAAAATTCGGCGGGATCTCCACGCAGCCGGAATATATGATCCTCTCCTGCGAGGTAGACGGCGGCGACGGCTCGCCGACCTTCGGCTGGTCCGGAAATATCGAGAAGAACGACAAGGCGACATTCATAGCCGAGTATAAGGTGGATTACGTAAGAGCCTATCAGATTCCGTAATACGTCAACAAAATCAGCCCCGTACGCTTAATGCGTGCGGGACTTTCTTATATATATATTTTATTCCGGCGCCGCGAAATTGATCGCGCCTTCGGCGATCTCCACGGTGAATTTGTTTTCGTAGATGATCTCACCGTCCAGGGAGTAGGCAAAGCCCGCGGGAGCCGAGACCTCTATCTTTTTTGCCTGCCTGTAGATGACTATATCGCTCATGGCGGGGTCGTCCAGATGCTTGCCCTCGGTGTAGGTGCCCAGGATCTTCACGAAGCGCAGGCGTGAGATGGGGCGTATGATACACACGTCGATAAGCCCGTCGTCCGTTTTCGCCCTCGGAGCACAGCGGAAGGAGCCGCCGACGTACTGGCCGTTGGCGAGAGTGCAGAGCAGGGCCTTGCCCTCCGGGTTCAGGACCTCGCCGTCCGCGGTGACGGTGAACTCGTTCTTCATGCTCTTGATAAGAGCCGTCACGACGCCCTTCGTGTAGGCGCTCTTGTTGCCGTGGCCGGTCTTCTCGCGCTCCTTGTTGATGGTGATCGCCACGGTAGTGTCAAAGCCGAAGTTGACCACGTTGTCCGCGTACCTGTCGCCAACCTTCAGAAGATCGAGCTTCTGCGAGGGGGCTTTGAGCAGGGCGCCGATATCCGAGAACTTCTCCTGCTCACCGAATACTTTTACGAAATCGTTGCCGCTGCCGCAGGGATAGCAGGTCACGGAGACGTTTTCAAAGCCGACCGCTCCGTTGAACACCTCGTTCACGGTGCCGTCGCCGCCGCAGGCTATGAAACGAAGCTCTTCGCCGCCGGCCGCCTCCGCTCTTTCGCGTACAAACTTCGTCGCGTCGAGAGGTCCCGTCGTAATGTGGAACTCGCAGTTGTCCGCTCCTGCCGCAGTTACTGCCTCGGAACGGATTCTCTCCTCTGCGCCGCCCTCACCCGCGCGCGGATTGATAATAAATACGTATTTCATTTCAAACCTCCGATCTTGGAACTATGAACTTGGAACTCAAATCGGCAGATTAAGTCCCGGTTTTACCTTCGGCGGGATATAGACCGGATCGTCGGCATGGACCTGTGTGATCTGACGGTAATCGATCTTCATGAGCGGGGTCTGGGGCAGCTCGTCGCAGAACACTATCTCGCGCGGGACGTAGAATTTGGAGAAGTTGTCCTCGCATGTCTTCGTGATGATCTCGCGGTAACGATCCTCGTCCCCGGGAGTCTTGAGAGAGGCGTAGAGCCTGACTATGGACCTGCCGTTCTGCCAGCCCTGCACTGCGCAGACGTCCTTGATGAACGGCAGCTCGCCCAGAGTCTTTTCTATGTCGTTGGGATAGACGTTGTAACCTGCGATGATAATAACTCTTTTTTTCCTGCCGGCGAAGAAGAAGAAACCGTCCTCGTCGACGTAGCCCAGGTCGCCGCTGTGGACCCACTCCACGCCGTTTTCGTCGGTATAGAGTCCCAGATCCTCCGGGCCGTCCTTGGTGTAGTAGCCGGACATTATCGTGGGACCGGAAATGACGATCTCGCCTATCTCCCCGGTGGGGACCTGCTTATTGTCGTCGTCCCAGATCTGAACCGTCACGCCGCGGAGAGGCTTGCCGATGGAGCCTCGCTTATATTCGGTATTGGTGTTTGTGACGCAGACGGAGCCTATCTCCGTAAGGCCGTAGCCCTGACGCAGCCTGCCGACAGCGCCGTATTTTTCAAAGTATGAGTTGAACTCGTCGATGAATTTGTCGGAGATATCGTCGCCGCCGCAGAACATAAGGCGTACGTTTTTGAGCCACGGGCCCTCGAAGTGCTTCTCCTTCATCAGCTTCTCGAACATAAGCGGGATGCCGCCGTAACCGACGACAAGGTTTTTGCGGCAGAGCTTGTTCATAAGACGCGCGTCAAACTGCATGAGCGGGATGATCCTGGCGGAGTTGCACAGCGCCATGTGTATCGCGACGCAGAGCCCGAAGCAGTGGAACATCGGCAGGACTATGACCTCCGCCTCCTCGCCGGGTTCATGGATCTCGTCCAGATCGGACACCCTGTAAACCAGTTCGTTTATGGCGCGGTTGGTGAGCTTGATCGTCTTCGACTTTCCTGTGGTGCCGCCGCCGTTCAGATAAACGGCGATATCGTCCCCGTTCCCCACAAGCCCGGGGCAGCCGCCGCGATGCCTTTTTACGGCGTCGCGGTAATAGGTCATGTTTTTATACCTGGGGAAGACAGCGTGCGCCAGAGTCTCGCCCGCTTTGGTCGCGGCGCCTTTTACGCTCGCGGAATAATCGGAAGAACAGCACACCATGCAGGGCACGCCGAGGTTGTTGATAGTCTCTATGTGCTTTTTGGCAAGGATATCCAGCACCATAACGCCCTTGGAGCCCACGTCCGCCACGGTATCCTTAAGATACTGACTGGACATCAGCGGATGGATAAAGTTGCCGATAACGCCGATCTTTGAAAGGGCGTAAAAAGTTATGATCCCCTGAACGGTGGTGGGCATGAATACGGTATAAACGTCGCCGGGTTCAAGGCCCATATCCCATTTGAAATATGCCGCCATTGCGTCTATGTCGCGCAGTATTTCGGACCGGCGGTATCTTACGTCGAAATGCTGCATCATCCACACGTCGCCGTAAATGCCGGTGCAGCGTTTGAGGTATTCGTAACAGTTGTCGTTTCCGGGTGAAGGTAACATCAGGAATCTCCTTGTAGCCGTTTATTTGTTCTATAATATACATCCGCACAAGATTATACTATGATTATACAAAAATGTAAACAGTTTTTTAAAGAAATCAGGAAATTATTGCGGAATTATCATATCGCCCAAAGTCGGACTTGATAAAGATAAATCAAAGGCTAAAACACTATTTCCATGAAACATTTAGCACTCTTTATTGTAGAGTGCTAAAATTTACAAACAGGACACACTTTTGTGACAAGAACGCAATAATAATGCGTATAATGATAATCGTTCGGAGGGGAAATGAGTTCCAAGAACCAAGTTCCAAGTTCCAAGTTCTCAACACTGAGACAGGCACCGTTCATCCGAACAAATCAAATACGCAAACAACGCCGAAAAGAAGCAACGATATTACCGCCGGCTTGGAACCTGGAACTTGGAACTTGGAACTGACAATCCCCTCATAACTCATAACTCAAAACTCAAAACTCATAAACAAGGAGGAAAAGAAAATGTTTGAACTCAGACCTTACAAAAAGGACAATCAGGTATGGGATTCGTGGAGAGACTTCGACAAATTCCAGAGAGACTTTTTCGGCGACCCGTTCGATATCTTCGGCAGCAAGGGACTGGAGCAGTTCCGCACGGATATAAGGGACGAGGGCGACAGCTTCGTGCTTGAAGCGGATATGCCCGGTTTCAAAAAAGAGGACATCAGCCTCGATATCAAAAACGACGTACTGACCATCAAAGCCGAGAGGCATTCCGAGCATGAGGACAAGGACGCAAAAGGCAAATACGTCCGCTGCGAGCGTTCCTACGGCTCATACTCCAGGCAGTTCGACCTTTCCGGTATCGACACGGACGGCATCAGAGCGAAATATGACAACGGCGTGCTGACCCTCGATCTGCCCAAGAAGAAGGAGATCAAAGACGACGGCAGACGTCTCGAGATCGAATAAAACCCTCCACCCACAGGAACAGAACGACAAAACAAACGGTATCCCGCCGGAGCGCTGAACTCCGGCGGGATCGTGTTTTCGGTCACTGCTGACTGAGCATCACCGTCATGATGAACTTTTTTTCATCCGGAAGGTATTCCCAGCCGTAGTCGCCGCCGTATTTCTGCAGCGTCTTTTTTACGGTTTTCAGTCCTATCCCGTGAAGCGTTCTGTCATTCTTTGTTGACAGCAGTTTTTCACCGCTTGCCGCGGGCGGAGAGTCGCAGCTGTTGGTTATAACGATGACCGCGTATCTGTTCCTGTTGTCCGTCTCCAGCAATATGGCTTTGTCCTCTGATTTTTCCGCCGCGTCCACCGCGTTATCCAGCAGGTTGCCCATAATGACGACAAGGTCGTGATCATCCACGAACGAAAGGTTATTGAGCCTGATATCCGTATCGAAATCTATATGGTGCTTCGTTGGTCAGCATCACTTGATCCGTATACAAATCTGAATGAAGCGCTGTGCGACGTGGATTACGATGGCAGCCTGACTGCAAACGACGCAAGTATCATTTTAAGGATTTCCGCACCTCTCGATCCCCCCCTTTGAATAACAGAATATACGGGCTTTTTATACTCTTATCGCAAATATAATTCTTTGCGCTGACGGTCACGATAGAACCGAGACAACATGTCTTGTTTTAAGCATAAGCGCGATTTTGCTTTGTGAAATAACGATCAGATTCTTTCCTTTCGCAGACTTCCGCTACCTGCAATACGTTCTGCTTTGGCGCGATCTGATCGTTATTGCCGTTATTGCTCCGTTTGATACTCTGGCAAAGCCGCTTGCTCCGGAGGAAAAGCGGACGAACAAAATAAAATCCCTGCTTATTCTACTGCTTTCGCTTATGGTGACGGCACTTTCATTTTCCACCGGACACAGAGAGATCGGATACACGTGTATAGTGAGCCTGACATTCGAAAGCATACTGCTGATTCTCGGAGTCCTCAAACTTAAATAAAACCGAAAAATGCAGTTTTTTTGACACATATCTTATTTCATCACACCTGAAAACAAAATATTTGCTTTGATAGCCAAAGTTTGTTGCAAGCGCAGATTCAATAAAATTGTAAAGGAAGTACAATACAATGATTTTCAAACGACTTACCGCAATTGTTGTAATAACAAATACATTTCCCGTTTTTGCATAATGGAGGTGCGGCATTTTATGAGCATCAGAAAAACATCATTTTTGCTCGTAGTCATATCAATGGTTTTTCTCTCATTTTCGACTGTCTGTCCTGCTCAAGAAGAAAAATCTGTTGACTTTTTAACTGTCCCTACATTTGTCGGATATGTCGAAACTCAACAGGGAAGCATCACGGCAGCCGACGCAAGAGCCGTCTTGCGAAAATCAGCCCGTCTTTCCGAACTTCCCGATATCCTCAACGCTTTTGACGCCGCCGATGCTGATTTTGACGGCAGGATCACTGCGAATGACGCGAGAATAATACTTAGAGTCTCAGCCGGACTTGACATGTTCAGCATCAGGATCAAAAGGGGCGGATTTTTTAAATTCGGCTATATAGAGAACCTGACCACCGCTCATATCGATTATGAAACAAGCAGTGATAAACTGCACGTGGAAAGACAGATAGCATATGCTGCGGATTTCGCTCCCGATTGGGTAGGCGCCTTCGACAGACACACCTTCATGGTTTCGGCAGATGAACCCGGCGAGTATATATTCAAAGTTGTACGGTATGGTTTTACAGATGAACCGAGAAATACAAACGTATTTAAGATAACGGTCATATAAAGCATTTCATAACGATAAAACAGTTCATTATTCAATAGGACAGGGGCTGAAAAACCGCGGTTTTTCAGCCCCTGTCTTATAAATCTTACTCCATATATTCTTTGATAATATCTATCGCGTCGCCGATGGTCTCCAGCCCGGACGCCGCCCTGTCGGGGATCTCCACACCGAACTCATCCTCTATGGCGACAGCCATATTGATAAGCTCAAGGGAGTTCATGCCCAGATCGTTGCGCACGTTCGTTTCAAGGGTGATGTCCCCGGGTTTAAGATCCACGAACTCACAGATGACTTCTCTGAGTTTTTCCAGCATTTCGTTGTCTGACATTTTTTGCTCTCCTTTTATCTTTTTGTTACTGCTTTTCAGTGCATATTACGATTGTATAAGGTAACAGGTTACAGCGCGCGATTTGAATGACGGCGTATATTAAGCAGTTACCGCGCGAATGCTTTTCAAAAAGCTGACACCTGTCATCCGTTCCCTGTTACCTGTTACCTGTCACCTGTTCAAACCCCGTATTCCTCCGCGACCTTCGCCCTGATGATCTTGCGGGTGGAGCTCTTCTCAAACTCCTTGAGTCTGATCTTCACGTCCTGGATCTTCTTATAGGACGGGAGTTTGCGGTTTATCTTCTCTATATCCGCCGAGAGCATTTCCAGAAGCTCGTTCTCGCTCTTGTCCGGGAAATCGTTCGGCTCGACGTAAGCCACCAGCCTTATTATCCTGCGGCTCTTGCCGAGTATTTCCTTCTCCGCCTCCAGAGCCACGTCCTCCCTGATATAGGGTATGTTGTCCATAGCGAAGAACTCTATATCCTCCGGGAAGATGTTCTCGCCGTTTTCCAGAAGGATCATCGTCTTCTTTCTGCCGGAGACGAACAGCTCGCCGTCCTGGGTGATCCTGCCGTAATCGCCTGTCTTGAACCAGCCGTCCTCGAAGGACTGGGCGTTCGCCTCGTCGTCTTTATAGTAGCCCTGTGTGACGTTGTCGCCCTTGACCCAGATCTCGCCTATACCGTCTTCGTCGGGATCGTGTATGATGAATTTCGTCTTGGGGAACACGAAACCGGCGCTGGTCGGATCCTCGTCCGCGTGCAGGTTCAGGGTGACCGTGGGCGAGCACTCCGTCAGACCGTAGCCGTTATACACAGGGAAGCCGAAGTCGCCCAGACCGCGCACGTATTCGCCCCTGGACGGCGCGCCGCCGCATACGAGGGTCGTGAACTTACGGTCACAGAATACCTTGCGGATCGTGGAGAACAGCACGGGACGCAGGTCTATGCCCTTTTCGCGCATCTTGTTGCTGAATTTCACGAGTTTGCGGAGGATCTCGTCCTGACCCCTGCCCTTGGCGTTCTCCCAGATGCCGTTGTAGATGCCTTCCAGCACCAGCGGCACGGCGTTCATGGCCTCGGGCTTGAACAGCTCGATATTCTTGAGTATGTTCTTCAGGCTGTCGTTTATATAGATGATCGCGTTCATGTAAAGAGCGGTGAATATATCGCAGGACAGCTCGAAAACGTGGTACATCGGCAGCAGCGCGAAGGAGGAGTATTCCGTCGGGATCGTGCTGATGATGCCCTCCACGTTGGTGGAGAAATTCTTGTGGGAGAGCATGACGCCCTTGTTGGACCCGGTGGTGCCGGAGGTAAAAAAGATCGCGCAGCACGCTTCCCTGTCTATCGGCGCGTCAAGATAGGATCTGTCGCCGCCGGCTATAAGCTCTTTCCCGCGTTTTATAAGCCGCTCAAAAGAATACAGCTTGTCGCCCTCGGGCTCCCGGTCAAGACTTATCGCAGCTTTGAAACCGGGATTGTCCTTTATATGCCCGCTGACCGTTTGCTTATAGAACCGGTTATAAAACACGGCGTCGCAGTCAGCCTTGTTCAGCAGCCTGCTTATGGAGGCATCGTCCAGTTCCTTGTCGATGGGCACAGCGACGCCCACTCCGTTCGCCACGGCGAGGAAAGACACGACCCATGCGTAGCAGTTGTCGCTGACTATGCCGACGTGCGCGCCTTTCAGCCCCATGTCCAGAAGGGCGGTACCCAGAGCCTCCACGTCCTCTCTGAACTGAGTGGTGGTATAGGTAACGACCTGACCGTCCTTTTTTTCCACCATGGCGATGCGCCCGGGGAAATACTGCGTCAGACGGCGCAGCAGATCTTTGAGGTCCGGCAGCGGCGGCTCGTCCATGACCACATGATGCCGCACCGCATCGATCATTTTGATATCGGATTTTGAAAGGTTGATATAAGCCATAGTTACGTTCCTTATAGATTAAGATTGCTTCTTTGCAGTTAGAGATATCAATAGGTAACAGGTAACAGGTAACAGGTTAAAAGAAATCAGATTCGCTTCTTTTCCTTTAAAGATTGCGAAAATGTAAAGAGCATTTTACCAAGTTCCTCAGTAAGCAACAGAACATGTCTGGTTTGCGCTCTTGTAAGATATCCGATTTTTTCACAGAGCAATATTTGCGTTTGCAGTTCCGTCCTCGAGCCGTTTGCAATCTTCAGAAACTGCAATTGTTCATTTATACCGCCACGCCCACGACCTTCTGCAATGTTGCTCGGAATGGAAACAGCTGCCCGTTGCATTTGACTGCACAGACCGAATTGCTCAGTGGCTGGAAGAAACTTACATAGCTTATACACTTCCAACGCCAGATCCATTCCCCTTTGCCAAACAAGCAAATCTCTGTAAGAACCTTTTGTATCCATCCCTTAAAACTTCCTGTTACCTGTCACCTGTTACCTGTCACCTATTCCGGCACTCCCACCATCACGTCATCCATGATCTCCCGGATCGTGATATCGGGGTTATCTATACCGGCGAGGACGGCTTTTGTCATATTCTCGTGCATAAGGTCGATGTCAGCCTCTGTCAGACGGTTGACTCTGTAAAGATACTGGAACCTCAGAGCTCCGGTGGACGTATTGGGATAACAGAAGGTGTAAAGAGGCATGACGTAGCGCCCGAGGTTCAGCCCCTGGAACTCTATGCCCATCTTCTTCATTTCCTCGCCGCCCGCCGCGAGCATCGGCAGCCATGAGAACATCATGAAATTCGGTCCCTGGACGATCTTCCAGTTGAACAGCTTCATCTCTATATTCAGGGCGTACAGATAGGGGAAGTAGAGATATTTGTAAAGCGTGTTCCGGACATTGTTCAAAGTGTCAAGGCTCTGCCTGAAGGTGTAATCCTGGGGGATTATGCACCTGACGTGCAGGGGCTGCGCCAGGCATCCGCCCATATATTTCTCTTTAAAAGTCATACGGCGCGAGCACATCTGCAGGGAGAGCGTGTCCTCCGTGCGGTAATTGCGTTTTGAGACGAACGCGCGGTAGCCTGCTTCCAGCAGCGTCTCGGGAGAGATCTCGTTGGCGCGGCAGAAGTTGAATATCTTTTCGGAATCCTCCGGACTCATCTCGCGGTGGATAAGCCGCGATTTGTCGTTGAACGCATCGTACGCCGCAGGCACGCGCACCGTCGGATCCTTTTCCCTTGCCTTGTCCAGCATATCGTGCCCGTGGACGCCGGCGTAGAACGGCTCGCCGTCCTTCAGGAAGAAGTTTTTATAGAATTCCGCCGCCTTCGCCATTTTCTCTTTATCGGCAAGTTTTTTAAGCTCCTTCTGCACCTGCTCCTCGTAGGAATAGGGCGGTTTGGGCATTTCGGAGCCCTCTGCCATGGCTTTATACACCTGCAGCAGGTCGAGGTAGAAAAACGCCACGCCCGCAGCGTCGTTGATTATATGGGTGGTGTTGAAGAATATGCCCTTGCGCCCGTCGTAAGCATTATAAAACGCGATGCGGAACATCTCGCCTTTAAAGACGCGCAGGGACTGCTGGGACATCTTGTCCAGCGCCGCATCCTGCTCTTCTTTCGTGGTGAAGGTGAGGACCGGCACGTCGTCCTTGAAATACTCCGGCAGGAAGTACTGCTTGACGGTATCGCCGTCTTTATACAGCCTGATGCGCAGACAGTCGTTTCGTCTGAACTCCTCGTTCAGAGCCCGTTTGAGCAGATCGAAATCCAGCGGGAACGAGCAGACAATCGAAGTTGGTATCTGATTGACGTTTTTGTGTATGCTGTAGCGCAGCATCGTGTACATGGTGCTCTGCGACCCTGTCAGATCGTACAGCGTATACGGTATCTCTTTCTTTGCCATTATACTGACCTTCTATCGAATTCAAATTATCCTGTGTATTGTACTATATTTAAGCAAAACAGTCAATAGCTTGATTGAGTGGATAGTGATTGAGTGGATAGTGGATGGTGAATAGCTGATAGCTGAAATGGTTTTGATTATATATTTTGCCGCTTCCGCGGATGTTCAAAGAAAAGATTGTTTTCGGGCACACGCGTAAGCGTATATCATTATAAATCAACAACCTCAGAAGCACTATCCACTATCCGCTATATACCATCCACTATCAGCTATCAGCTGACGCTCGTCATTTATCACCGGGACTCCCCCCGACCGCGGCCCCCGTTATCTCCCTGACCGCTCCGCGGATATCGGCGTCGGAGATCATCCATAGCGGGAGTTTTCCGTCGAGCGCGCGGGTATAAAGAAGCATTTTTTTGAGGTTGCTTTCCTTCGCCCGGGTGAATAATTTCGCAAGCTGTTCCCTGACGGGCGGATTTACGCAGAATACCGCGTTTTTCAATACCACCCTGACAGTCTCATCCGGCCGAACGTTTCCGATCACGATACGCACACAACCGTTTTCCGTCTTATCGAATTTCGCAAACCTGCCGTTTATATTCACCCGCGCGTCGGCGCCGACGATATCCGCGAATTCAAGAGTGTATTTCCTGGCGCGGGCAAGGGATATATCTCCGTCCGCCGGGTGGATGAAAAACTCCGCGCCGCCGTCCCTTTCGCCCACTGTGAACTTGTTCTCGTAATAAGCTCCGTTTTTATAGTCAAGACTCTCTCCGTCGTCGTTATAGAGGACATACTCCCCTTCTCCCCGGTAAATCTTAAGAGTCAGGGCACCCGAATAATCGCAGGCGGAAGTCATATCGTCCGACAGAGGGATGATCGCCCCGGCGCGGGCAAGCAGCGGGAAGGATTCGTGGCCGCGGTACATATCGATGACCCTGCCGCCTTCGTAGATCATACCGGTAAAAAAGTCCGTCCATCTGCCCTCCGGGAGGAATACCCTCGAGCACGCCATGCCGGACTTTCCGATCCTGTCGGTTATCGGCGCGGCGATCAGTTCCGGACCGAAGAAATACTCGTTGGGGCAGGTATAGGCGTCGTCCGCATCCGGGCAGGAATAATACATCGGCTCGCAGAGCGCCCTGCCGCCCTGGGAAGTCTGCCTGTCGGCTGTGTAGATGTACGGTATCAGTCTGTGCCGCAGGCGCATAAAGTCGCTGACTATCCTCTCGGCCTCGCCGCCGTAGTTCCACGGCTCCTTGCCCATGAATTCGTTGCTCGTGGAGTGCAGACGCATGATCGGGCTGAACACGCCGAGCTGGCACCAGCGGATATACAGTTCGTCGTCATGTACGCCGAGCTGATGCCCGCCAATGTCATGGCTCCAGCGGGTATAGCCGATATTCGCGGCGGTGGCGGTAAAATACGGCTGAAACTTAAGCGAGCGCCGGTTCGCGATAGTATCGCCCGAAAAGCCCAGCGGATATCTGTGGCTGCCGGCTCCGGCGAAACGAGAGAGTATGAGCGGCCTCTTCCCGCGGGAGAGCATATCCAGACTGTGGTAATGGTTGAGCGCCCACAGGGGATCGAGCCCGGGGATCTTCGAGCGCGTGCCCTGCTGCCAGTCTATCCACCAGAAGTCCACTCCGTCCGCTTCATAGGGATGATGCAAATACCTGAAATATCCCTCGATGAATTTCGGATCGGTGATATCGAATCCGATCGGCTCTTTCGTGTCGGGATCGATCCCCATAAACCGGGCGAAGTCCGCGTACTGATCCTCAAAACACCTGACCCCGTCCGAGGGATGAACGTTCATGGTTATATGCAGCCTGCTGTCTCCGAGTTCTTTCAGGAACGCCCTGTAATCGGGAAAAAGCTCGGTGTTCCAGCTGTAACCCGTCCAGCCGGAACCCGTGAAATTCGCCTTGAATCTATCAATCGGGCGCAGATCGCGCTTCGGAACGGAAGCCTCCCGCCCGAAACGCTTCGCCACGTCCACCCAGTGCCAGTCCATATCTATCGTGGCAACGGTCAGGGGGATGTTTTTCTCTCTGAACTTCGCCATCAGTTCAAGATACTCGTTCTGTGTGTAGGCGCGATATCTGCTCCACCAGTTGCCGAACACGAATTTCGGCAGAAGCGGCGGATAACCCGTGAGCCTGTAAAAATCAGAAACGGCGGCGCGATAATCCCGTCCGTAGGCGAATACGTAAATATCGGAATAATCCTTACCGCTTACTTCACTGCCGGCTGTCCCGTTATCAAAGAGCGTGAGCGAAGCCGAATCGTCCAGAAGAGCGACGCCGTTTCTTGATATAACGCCGTCGCCCGGGCGTATTTTGCCCGAGCCGACTATGCGGTCGCCGTCCGCCATATCGAGGGTACGGTAAGTACCTTTAAGATTGCCCGAACGGAAGTCCTTTACTTCCCTGCCGTCCGGAAATATTACGCTCTGCAGCCTGCCTGCCGGCGAAAAAATGAACTCCGCCGCGCCGGTAGTTACAAGCACGCCGGTCTTATCCGCGGCGAAGGTAGCGTCCGTCTCGCCGAAATCGCGGCAGGTCACCGTCTGCGTGGGCAGATCGCGGAACGCTCTGCCGGGAGAATACTCGCATCTTATTAGCTGCGGAGTCAGGACGCTCAGGCGAAGATCTCCCGAATTAAAAGTATTATGAGCGTTCGCCGGGCATGGCTTACACCCGAATTTTTCACCGAAATCAGACATATTATCCTCCGTTTCTGAGGTTTGCAAAGAATTCCGTCAGCAGCGCAGCGCACTCCCGTTCCATAAAACCGGCCTGTACCTCCGGCGCGTGGTTATAAGGCAGCCTGAACATCTCCTGCACGGAGAAGACGCTTCCGGCTTTTTCATCGTAAGCGCCGAACACAAGTCTTTTTATCCTTGAATTGATTATCGCCCCGGCGCACATCGGGCAGGGCTCGAGAGTCACGATAAGATCGCAGCCGGTCAGGAACTTTGTATCAAGCCGCCGCAGCGCGGAGTCTATGGCTACGATCTCCGCGTGGGCGAGGGGGCTTTTGAGCTCCTCCACCCTGTTTCTGCCCGCGGTTATGATCTCGCCGTCTTTCGCTATGACCGCGCCGACGGGCACTTCCCCTGCCGCCGCAGCCTCCCGCGCGAGCTCCAGCGCCCGCGTCATCAGTTCTCTTGTAGTCATACCTTGATACTCTGAACTATGAACTTTGAACTATGAACTATGAACTTTGAACTTACTTCCCCACGCAGAACCTTGCGAACACCTCGTCCGCCACGGCGTCGCGGGTCCTTTTGCCCGTGAGCTCCAACAAACTGTCCGTCGCAGAATCGATGCAGATATTCACGGCGTCGAGGGTCACGCCGGAGGCAAGCGCCGCAAGCGCCTCATTCACGCTTTCAAGGGCGCTAACGCAGCAGCCGCGCTGACGCTCCGAACACAGCGCGAGAGCGTCCGGAGCAAAATCGGCGGCGCCTGTGACCCGCGCGACGGCGTCGGCAAGCTCACGCCCGCCCTCTCCGTTCGCAGCGGACATGACCACGGTTTCGGATACGTAACGCCGTATAAGTCCGGTATCGATGACCGTGCCTCTGTCCGATTTGTTGATAACGGCTATAGCCCGTCTGCCTTCACATTTTTTCAGCAGTTCGACGTCTTCTCTGGTCAGAGGCTGCGAGCCGTCGAATACCGCAATCAGCAGACTCGCGCCGTCCATTCTCTGTACGGTCCGCGAAACGCCCAGAGCCTCTATCTCGCCCGCGTCCTCTCTTATCCCGGCGGTATCCGCCAG
>JAILQN010000340.1 GCA_024699005.1 Clostridia bacterium | reverse complement strand
GTTTAAGAAACCGTCTGCAAAACGTTTATCCAAAAAAGGAAGAAAAATCAATGCTAAAAATTACAAAATTAAACAAGCGTAGCTTGTTTAAAAACTAAAAAAATATATATAAAAAGAGCTGTTTAATCACCTCTTTTTTTTGAGGTTTTTAAACAGCCCCTTTTTTTTGCGCTTAACGTCCGAAAGCACAAAAATGAAATCGCAGCGATGCTGCGGTGAAATCCGGGCAGATCCCGGATGAAATCGTTCGCTTTGCTCGCGATGAAATTAAATCCGTCCTTTTAACCCGACGAAGTCGGATTTCATCGCGAAGCGATTTCATCCACGAAGTGGATTTATCCCGTCCGTAAGGACGGATTTAGTTGAAAACCCGATGCGGATGCATCGGGTTTTCTGTGAATCACGTACCATTTAGATACGAAATTGGCTCGTCGAACCGGTTTTTCAGCCTTCCCGCGCATTTTTATTGCATTTTTCGGGATTTTCACTGTTATTTCGTATCTATTAGGTTCACATAGGCCTTTTTTCATCCGGTCTAAATAGATACGAAATGCATTTCTATCTGGTCTTAATAGATACAAAATTGTCAAAACCGCGAAAATCATCCCAGTTTTGGACTGGGGATACGTATCACCGTAGTGTCTGATATATTTCGTTCACTGCTTCGATGTAACACACAAAGGATAATAACCTGTTTCACCCTCTGGATATAGACAAGCCACGCATTGGTTTTCAGCAAATGTGCGATCCAATACGTGGCTTTGTCAATTTATATTGCCGCTAAGTGTTAAATTCAAGAATCAGACGGTTTTTTTCTTCTTGAATACGAACTGCCAAAGAGCAAATCCGCCGCCAAGAAGAACAACTGCTCCAATCACGATGCCTATAATCGCTCCCGCGGGAAGGCCTTTGTCTTCCGCTGGTTCTTTGGCAGGTTCGGCGGTGGTATCACCCTCGAGCTCATCATCTGCGGGAGGCGTGTTTTCCTCCCACCGGGCAGTGAGGGTCACGTTAGCTGCGGGCATGGTGAAGGTTTCGAGATTCACCTCATCTCCATTCTCGTCAACCCAGCCCTTGAAAGTGTAGCCCTCGCGCACGGGATTCGTGATCGCGGTCAGGTTGGGGGTCTCCCCCTCGTGCAATGTCTGAGACGCGGGAATCAAGTCCCCACCCGCTCCGTCAAAGGTCAGAGTGTAGTCTTCAGACTTCAGAGGGACATCAGCAGTCAGATCCATCGTACCAAAGGGTGACAGTGCAATATTATCTAGGCTCATAGCGGTAGCATAACCGACAAAGGCCAGGATGCCCTCCTCAAGAGGATTTTTGTCCTGATAGTCGATAACAAGCTTCCCATCCACATAGAAGCGGATAACACCTTTTCCGTAGCTGAGGCCGAAACGGTGCCACGTTCCTTGCTCAAGATTGAAATTCTCCTTGAACAAATGTCGGCTTTCGCCATTCTCAAACCTGCGGAGCAGTATGTAATGGAGAACAGAATTGTACTCTACAAAGTACTGGGTGTTAGAATCCTTGCGGCAGAAGCTGACACCCAGGTTTCCATCCACCGTGGAGAAGGTCTCATCCACGCGGACGTGGAAGGCCAGGTCAAAAGCGTTGACCTTGTCCCCCAAACGCAACAAATAGGATCCGGAACCATTGGGATAGCTGATGAATGTGTTCCCGTTCTCCGTCTTCGTCTCCCAGTTCGCATAGTCAATCGCGGGGTTCGTGGACTTCTCAAAGGTCTCATCCAGATCTGTCGGGAAAAACATAACATCGGAGGAGGAAATATTGCAATTGTCCAATGTCAGACGTCCTGTCTCGGTCAGTTCGGCACCCAGATACAAGGAAGCAGGGGCAGTCAGCGTAAAGGTGAAGGAAAGCTCCTTGCCCTCTCCCGCCGGGATGTCGTACGTGCCCACGGTCTCACCGGTGATAACGTTGCGCACGAAGAGCCGTCCCTTACCCTCGGTAAGGCCAGTGGTAGCCGTAAAGGTGTGCTTACCCGCAGGCAGGTAGAGCCCCTGATAAAGGGAGGACTTACCCGTGAGCAGTCCGTAGTGATCTTTTCCGTTGACCACAGACTGCACCGTGCCGTTCTCTTCCGTTGTCCAGTTCCAGTTGGACAGACCCGTCGTCCAGCCGGATTTGCCCCTTTTGCGTTCAAAGTCGCCGTTCTGGAAGTTAGAGGCAGAGGTAATACCGCAGTCGGTGAGTACGTCAGTGGCAAGAATACACTCCAGCGTGCAGGTTTTCTTATAAATGTTGCCCAGAATGCGAATATTCTTGACAGGCGAGAAATCATTCGTCTCGGTATTGTCAAAAGTCTTGCCATAGTAAGGGTTGTCGGGCCAGGCGCCTACCGACCAACCGCCGGAAAGCACGCAATCGGTGACCGTAATGTTCTTTATCTCCTGGAGAGACTGGTCGGGCGCATCGGTGCCCCAGGGAATGAAGGTGATGCCGTGACCGCCGAAAATGTTGCTGTGGATAACGGTCACGTCATCTACGCAGTTGTCATCACCCGGATTGGGATGCCACCACACCAGACCACGGGGGTCATTATAGGTAGAGCAGATGGTAACGGCGTCATCGTTGGAGTAGAAGGTAAAGCGATCAATGATCACATGTTTGGTACCCACGGTGCAGGAAACACCGTCACCCGAAGCACATGTGACCTCGCGGACGGTCAGTCCGCCCACATAGGCGCGCTCGCAATCACGCAGATTGAAGTTGTAGTTGTTGGTGCGCAGGAGAGTGATGTTGGTGACCTCTATGTTCTCACACTGGAACAGACCCACGGGGATGACGTGGATGCGGTTCTCACAGCCCGTCCAGAGGGTGCTGGCGTCCACACTGTCCAGATTCTCACTGCCGGTATCCACCGAGCGAATGGAACCTCCGCCCGTAATGCGAATGTTTTTCGCGCCATCTCCCTGAATGATGGGCAGATTATGGCAGGAGCAGGAGTGGGTCCAGGTGACCCCGGCGATGTACACATCGTGGCCATAGACCACGTCGTACTTATAATCAGCTACACGGGGAGACTGCCACAGGACGGCTCCCTTCTCAATCCGCAGCTCTACGTTACTCTTAATCTTCACATTAGTGACGACGTAGCGGCGCCCATAGTGGGAATCATCGCCCGGAATCACCACGGTACCGCCGCCGTGGGCGGAAACCGCATCGATGGCGGCCTGAATGGCGTCGCTATCGTCGGTAAAACCGTCACCTACAGCTCCCCATTGGGAATCGGTGACCGAGACCTTGTAGTCAGGCAACGTAAAGGCATAGGGATTCTCAGTGAAATCAGCATAGTTCTCCACCTGGAATCGATCTGACACCTTTACCTCCCCCTCTGGAGTCTCGACGGTACAAATGAACAGATTGGAGAGCTGGCTGATCTTCCCGTTTTGCAGAGGGAAGGTGAAGGAGAAGTCGGCGCCGTTCGCGGTGGTTGTGTGGATGGGGGTCAGCCCTTTCACACTTTCCTGCCAATTGGTGACATCGAGCTCGTACAGATTGACCTTCTTGTCCGCATAGGCAGCTTCTAGGGTTCCCCGGACCGTAACGGTCCCGGCATTCTTGTCAGCCAGGCAGGAGTTCACCTTACCGCTGTAGTCATAAAATGCCTTCTCACGTTCAAAGGTGATAGCGTCAAAGGAAATGCTGCCCTCTGTAGCACCAACGGGAACAATCTTGAATCCACGCAGGTAGCCATATGCATCGGGACAGCCCGAAAAATTAGCGTAGATCGTTTCCCAGCTGCCGTGGGGCGTCACCTCGACCAGCACAGAGCGCTCCTCCGCGTAACGGTTGAGCGTTTCGGTCTTGAAGTAGACCCGGAGCGCGGTGGCGCTGGTGTCATTCTTCAGGCGCAGGAAGATGGTATTCTTGATATCCAAACGGGCACAGTAGGCATCGCCCTTGGGGGCCATAATGGTAGGCGACTGAAAACCGGTGCCCTCTCCGCCCAGGGTGTAGACAAGCGCACCGTCACGGGCGCCATCACCCAGCGAGAGTTTTCCCGCATCGGAAACAAAGCCTTTCAGGGAATCCGACGTCGTGAATTCCATATCAAGCTTCTCGGAGATGGGAGCGGCGTTGGGATCGTCGATTAACAGCATTAGCGTCTTGACCTTGGGAGTGGCGTTATAGCCTTGAATCGTCCAGACGGCAGAATCCAGGGGGTCTCCGTGTGTGTCGTCCACCTGCAGGAGCTTTTCGCCGTCGATATGCCAGGCGATGCAGTTATCCCCCAGCATGATCCGCCATCTGTACCAGCGGTTTATTTCCATCGTAAAAGGAATTTCCGCCACTATAACACCGTCCTCGTCGGAGATGATGCGGCGGATACGCAGCTTTTTCAAAACGGTATTGTATTCGAAGAAATACTTCCGCTCGTTTGCAAAAGTATAGGTAACACCCACGTTCCCGTCAACATCTGAGCGACTGTCAAGCACGGCGATATCCAAAGCCAGCGCGTTCCTGTCTACAGTCTCTTTGGTAGACATCGCAGTTACGGCGCGATCGCTCTGTCCCGTTATCACAAGCTCTCCATCCTGGGCCGCGATACTCCAACCATTCAAATTCCAATCGGGGAAGGCATTTTCGGGAGAATCATACAAGCGCAGGTTTTTGATGCGCGGGGTGGCGTAGTAGCCCTGGATATACCAGTAACCGCCGGACAGTGGGTCGCTCCCGGAATTCTTAATGGTATGAAGCAACTCGCCGTTTAAATACCACTGGATGTTGTCCTTAGCCAGAACCACCATAAAGTGATACCACGTCTTCAGTGCCAGGGTTTTGCTGCGGGGAGAGCCCACCACGGATTCCCCTCCGGGGCCGATGCGTCGGACACGCACCTGCTCTGATACAGTATTGTACTCGAAGAAGTACTGGTATCCGTTGGTCATCTTGTAAGCTGAACCAATGCTGCCGTCCGCCGTACCGTAAGAGTCCTCCATATTTATGTCAAATTCCAGATAAATGGAGTTGGTCGGCTCGGAACATAGAAGATTCATAGAATTGGAGCGAGTTCCGATGAGAACGGGCTCGCCTTCCTCCATTCCCCGGGTCCAGCCATCGGTCACCCATCCCTCAAAGGGATCGGCTGCAGACACGGGCAGCACGAACGGCACCGCAGTGCCCATTAATAAAATGGGTATAAGGAGAGACAGTAGTTTTCGCGAGGTGTGTTTCATAGTATACTCCTTTCTTAAACGGGATCGGTATCCCGCTTCAGATTCCTTTTCGTTGCAATACTCCTCCACGAGATCAATCAGATTAATTATAGCATCAGATTATTGCAATTACAATAGCAAATACGGGCAATGAGATTGCAATTCGAGGCAGAAAATGGCAGGTTTTGACTCTAAAACGGCGAAAACCCGGTTAAAAACCGGGTTTTCTTGATTTCGTATCTATTTAGACCGTAAATCATGCGCTTAACGTCTGAAAGCACAAAAATGAAATCGCGGCAAAGCCGCGGTGAAATCCGGGTAGATCCCGGATGAAATCGTTCGCTTTGCTCGCGATGAAATTAAATCCGTCCTCTCTGGAATTTGGCGATGACTCCCTTGTGATCAAATGATCCCGGATCTATCTCCCTGTATCCGCGAGATATGAGATCGTTGTCAATTTTGGCGCTCATCTGTACCTTCCTTCAATTACTGATACTGACTCTCATACCCAAAATCCTGTTTTAAGAAATCAGACAGTGGGACTATCATGCCATAAAGCATAACGAATCTCTGTCCGATCATTTCGTTTTCATGATAGTGCCAGAAGAACCAAAGCTTGAAATCACAACTCTGTTTTATCGTTTCAAGGTAATCCGTCAGGGCGTCGTGCTCATACAATCCTCTGCTGAATATGTCCTGTATCGAGTTTGGCGCACAGTGAGTGAGTACACCTCTCTATTTCAGGAATTTTTTCATATATTCGAGCGCGTATCTGAGCTCGCTTTGGCATTCCGTCCCCTCCCGATACCAGAACTCGCAGGTGAATATCCTGACGCCAAGACAGTAAAGGAGAGGAACGAGCGTTTCAAAATCCACGCGGCCTTCACCGTAGCGCATATCGCGAAAAATTCCGGGCGCCGTCTCCCGGAAAGACGACTTCCGTCTTTTCCGAGTAAACGCTTATCTGTCTGCCGCGGCTGTCGAATACCGCCGCCTTTGTGACGGTGCCTCCGTAGTCTATGCCGAGAAGGTATCTATCCATTATCGCTTTCCTCCGATAATCTTTCATTTTTTCTGTAATCGGACGGCGATACACCGTATTTTGCCTTGAATCTCCGGGCGAAATATATGGGATCGGAATATCCCACCTTGTACGCTACCTCGGATATCATATCATTCGTTGCCGAAAGCAGCTGTCTGCTCCTGCCTAACCGCATATTTTCAAGATATTCGTGTGGCCTTTGACCCGTCTCCGCGGAGAAGAGCCGGCGCAGATAATCCGGCGCCATCGGTATGAACGAGAACGAATCCTTCAGTATCAGATCCGGATCGGTGTAATTCCCGCGTATGAATTTCAGCATCTGACTGACGTAAGGGTTCACATCCCGCGCCCTGACTATATACTGTGCGAAATGTATTATAAGCTCAAAAATGCTCTCCGCCGTCTCCGATATGACGACGCTGTGTTCGTACTCTTTAAGAAGCATGTTGAACAGCGGACGCATATGCTCGGGGAACCGTACGATCGTCCCCTCCGTGAGTACGTCGCAGCTGCGGTCGAAATCGCACAGGATCGCTATCACGTTTATCCCGGTCTCGGACCGTTCCTCGTGACTGACGTTCGGCGGGATCACTATCATCTCGCCGCCCTTAACCGTGTATTCCACACCGTTCATCTTTACCGTGACGGATCCGTTCAGATAATACAGAAGTTCGGTTTTGTTCTGTTTGTTCTCCGGAGAAAACAGCCAGTTTTCTTCAAATTTGATGCAGTGAAAAAATTGCATCGGAGAGCTCCCTTCGTTAATAATGCCGTAAATGACGCTGCCATATATAAGGAAAAATGTAACATTTTATAAAAAACAATCCCCTTGATATCAATGATACACACTTGTTTTTACCTGTTATGAAGGATGTGTTAAAATCTGTTCATATATCGGTTTTATATCATACTATACGCCGTTTTTTGCATAGACAACGGGATGTCCGCAACTTATAATATAAACAGAGGTGCAAAAGAGCGAAAAGGAGACGCTTATGAAAAGATACATTTGCCTGGCGCTTTCGGTGTTGATGGCCGCGGCGGCGTTATCCGGCTGCGCAGGCGGCAAAACGGAGGATACGGACGGTACGGCGGAGCTGACGGACCCGGACGTTGATACGGTAACGGAAACGGAGGCGGAGACGGATGATCCCGCGTATATATCAGACCTACCGGAGCTTTCGTTTCCGGACGAGACGTTCACGTTCCTCGTCCAGCACGATCCGTGCTTCAGACATCTGTACGACGTGGAGACGGAAGAGGATTCGTCCGATATAGTGATGAGCTCCGTTTTCAGGCGCAACACGGCGATAAAGGATAAATACGGCGCTACGATAACCGCGGTGAAGGACGGCGCCGCTCCGGCGAAGGCGAAGAACGCTTTCAAATCGAACGACGACACGTACAACGCCGTGTGGCTCAAGGTCGACGATTTCTTTTCATTGTCGATCGAGGGAGCTTTTTATGATTACAAAGACGTGCCGTACGTCGACACGTCGAAAAGCTACTGGGATCAGGGCGTCGTGCGCGACTTCACTTACGGCGGAAAGCTCTACGGGCTCATGGGCGATATTTCAACGTCCGTATCGATATTCACGCATCTGCTCGTCGTGGATTCCACGCTTGCGTCAAGTCTCGACGTTGACGTCAGGGAGCTTTATAAAACGGTGGCGGAGGGAAAGTGGACGTTCGACCGCTTTTACGATCTTCTGAAGAGCTGCAGCGCCTATAACGATACGAACGGTAATTCTCAGCGCGACGGCACGGATACGTTCGCCTTTGCCGTACCGCCGGATATGCTCTGGTCTCTGACCGCGGCGGCGGGCGAAAAATGGGTCGTCAAGGACGGAGATCGCACCGCTTACGGAGAGACTGCAGAAGATAGTCGAGGACGTTATCGATCTGGGAAACGACAAATACACGACCGTCGCCACCTGGAACGTCGGCGCGGTGCCCGGCGTTTCCGATACGTACAACTATACGATCCGCACAAAATTCGCGGAGGGAACGGCGCTTTTCACCGATACGGACCTCGGCGTCGTGCTTGAGGCGAGAAACGACAAGGACCGCGACTTCGGCATCCTGCCGGAGCCGAAATATGACGACTCGCAGGATCATTACAGTACGTACGCGTTCCCGTTTTATCCGCTTCTGTCCGTTCCCGTTTCCGTAAAGGGCGACAAGCTGTCGATGACGGGATTCATTATCGAAGCGCTCGCCGCAGAGTCGTATAAAACGCTGACACCCGCGTTTTACGAAAAAGCGCTGTCCGCCAAATACGTGCGCGACGAGTATTCGTTCGAGATGCTGAACATCATTCTGCGATCGAGGATCTACGATCCGCTGTATTTCTACAACTGGGGCGGCTCGTTCAGGGACAGCCTGGTCAATATGCTCACGGGCAATAAAAAAACGCTTTCCTCGTATTACGCCAAAGGAAGCAAGGCTCTCAACAATTCACTTAAAAAGGTTTATGAAAAATTTATAGCGAGGTGACTAACTATTAAAAGTCAAGCCCTTTTATGAAAAAAGTTGAAATAATTTTGATGTAATGAAAGAGCGCGTGGAGAAAAAGCCCTCGAAAAAGAATTTTTTTGAGGGAACAGAATGTTTAGGATCACAGGTTAGCGGAGTTTTTCAGGATCAAACTTGATATTTCTGGTTTCAAGGGTAAATATCAAGCGAAGCAGTTTTTTAGCGACGTGAGACATAGCGACCCCGTGCGGCTTGCCTTCTGCAATTTTCTTGTAATAGTATTCCGCGAAGACTTCGTTATACAACATAACGGGAGTACAACAATTAAGGATTGCATAACGAAGATGAGAGGAGCCGTGTTTGACCATTTTTCCGTTGTTTGCTTCGGTTCCGGATTCATGGACGCCGGGTTCCAGCCCCGCGAATGCAAGAATCCGGGAGACGGGTGAGAAGTTAGAGATACTGCCGTATTCGGAAAGAATAACAGCAGCGGACATCACACCGACGCCGGGTATGGAAAGCATAGGCGGATCGATTTCACGGATCAGAGCGGCAATTTTCTGTTCCGTATCTTCGATTTTGGAGTCGAGCTGTGAATACAGTTCAAGCAAGGTATTCAGTTCAAAGCACATAATATCGTCAGAGTTGCCAACGGTATTTTTGGCAAGATGCTTTAGCTGAACGAACTGCGGCATAGAGAACTTTCCTCTGGAGATGCGCCTGAGCGTATCGTAGGAGCGGACGTTCATATTTGCAATTTTCTCCGGCGATGGATAATTTGCAAGGATGTATAAAGCCGTAGTCGAGAAACGATTGTTAAAAAAGGGCTTAAATTCCGGGAAAATAATATCCAAAACGTTGGTCAGGCGTACCTTATACCCACTTCTTTGACGAATTAAGCGATCTCTTAATCTTGTCAGTGACTTTAAAGAAAAAGCGTGGTATAACGAAGCGGGATAGGGTTTGAATTCGACCGAAGATAGATACGATGCGATTACAGTGGCGTCCAGCTTGTCCGTTTTAGTGCGGCGGAGCGAGTGACTTTGGATGTACTTTTTGATCAGCACCGGATTGATTTCCATAAATGAGTTGCCGCTTGTTATTAGGAAATGCTTCAGGTTGAGACCGTAGTGACCGGTTGCTTCAAACCCTATTCTTTTCTCGTCCTTGATTTTGTCAAGGGCGGAAGAAAGTTTTGCAAAGCCGGAAGCGTTGTTTTCAAAAGAAAACACCGGTTCAATCACTTCACCGAGATCGTTTACGATGAAGCAATCGTGTTTGTACTTGGATATGTCGATACCGACAAAGGTCATAGGCGAACCTCCTTAAAAATATTTGCAGTGCTGCCGTCTTACACAGCGATCCTGTCCGCGTACTCACGTAAATAGAGACGTCAAAGCGCCAACTAACTGATTACCGTTTAGGACAAGATGCTGTGGTCTTAGTCACCTCACAACAGTCAAGGCCGTAAAAAAACGAGATACAGATCCACAGCACTTGCCTTTATTATACTACAGAAGAGCGACTTCTGTATATAACCTATGTAATTATTCCTTTTCTCTTCTTGTAAGCAGAGAAAAGGAATCGAAAAGAGAAGAACTTAAAACAAACCTTTAGAAAGGAAAAATGCAGTTACCTTTCGAGATAACTACATTATACGTAAAAAAATGAAAAGGATACCGGCGCTTGTACTCTGCGTCCTGCTTTTACTGCCGCTTTTCACGTCGTGCGCGGAAAAAGAGGAGCAAACGGAGACGGCGGCTATTTCCGATACCGCGGCGACCGTCGCGGAGGATACTCCGGATCCGGCGTACGTACCGGACCTGCCGGATATGAGGTTTGAAGGCGAGACGTTCACGTTTCTCGTGCATTATTTCCCGTGTTTCGCGCACCTGTACGACGTTGAAACGGAGGATGATTCATCGGATATAGTGATAAGCTCCGTCTTCAGACGCAACGCGGCGATATTCGATAATTACGGCGTGAAGATCGCCGCGGTCAAGGACGACAACGCGCCGACGATCGCGAAAAACGCCTTCAAGGCGAACGACGACACGTACAACGCCATGTGGCTCAAGGTCGACGATTTCTTTTCGCTGTCGATAGAAGGGGCGTTTTACGATTACGGCGAGGTGCCGTACGTCGACACATCGAAAAAATACTGGGATCAGGGCGTCGTGAACGATTTTACTTACGGCGGCAAGCTTTACGGTCTGATGGGAGATATCTCGACATCGATCGCGATATACACGCATCTACTTGTAGTCGATACGACGCTCGCAAACAAGCTCGACGTAAGTCTGCCCGGGCTGTACGATACCGTCAGGGCGGGAGACTGGACTTTCGACCGCTTTTACACCCTTCTCAGATCCTGCAGCGCCTATAACGACAACAACGGCAACTCGATCCGCGACGGCGTGGATACGTACGCTCTTGCCGTACCGCCGGATATGATGTGGTCGTTCACCGTCGCGGCAGGCGAGAAATGGGTCGTAAAGGACGGCAGCGACTACTATACCGTGGCGACGCTGACCGAGAGACTGCAGAACGTGGTGAACGATATAATCGATCTCGGAAACGACAAATACATAACCGTCGCCACGTGGAACGTCGGCAGCGTTCCCGGCGTTTCCGACGCCGATACTTACGGTTACACCATACAGACAAAATTCTATAACAGCACGGCGCTGTTCACCGACGCGGATATAGCCGCCGTGCTCGAAGCGCGTGCGAACAAGGATACGGATTTCGGCATACTTCCGGAGCCGAAATACGATAAGTCTCAGGACCGCTACAGCACGTACGCGTATCCGTTTTATCCGCTTCTTTCCGTCCCGGTAGCGGTGAAGGGAGACAAGCTTTCGATGACGGGATTCATCATCGAGGCGCTCGCGGCGGAATCGTACAGGACGCTCACGCCGGCGTTTTATGACAAAGCGCTCTCAAGCAAATATGTGCGCGATGAGCATTCGTACGAGATGCTGAACATCATCCTCAATTCAAGGATATACGACCCGATCTACTTCTACAGCTGGGCGGGCGGAACGTTCAGGGACAGCCTTGTCAGCATGCTCACAAGCAACAAAAAGACGCTCTCATCCTATTACGCGAGGGCAAGCAAGACCCTGAACAAGGCGCTTTTGAAAGTTTACGAAAAATTTGTCGAAAGATAAAAAGATAAGAAAGGAAAATAACATGAAAAAGATCATTTCCATCATCATCACGGCGGCGCTTATATGTGCGATGATGACGCTTGTCACGGCTGCGGCGGACGCTGTCTTCGAATTCGAGGACAGGGAATGGACCGTTCTTCAGGGAGATTTCTGGAAAGGTGAAATGTCAAAGGAACAGCATGACGCATACCCGGCGGAAAGATCGCTCTACTGCAATATCTACGGTCAGGGAAACGCCGTGCAGACGTCCGGTCTCAATATACCGAAAGCCGGAAAATACTCCGTTAAGCTCATATACGTTGCGAACCAGGGCTCTGCGACGATACAGTTCTACGTGGACGACGTCAGGCTCGGCTCTCCGGTCGATTTCAACAATAACGGCGGTTGGACCGCGGCTCAGGCTGATCTCGGCACCGTTGCGCTCACCGACGGCGACCATTCCGTCAAAATGGAATGCACCGGCACGACCGCGACAAATTACGAAGCGTTCATCGACAAACTTGAATTCACACTCGTTGAAGAAGCCGAAGAAGGGGACAATATAAAGTTCGAATTCGAGGACAGGACCTGGATGCCGTCCGGAGACTACTGGCATGAGGATTATTCCAATCCCGGTCTGCCCGTTCCGCGCGCGCTTTACACCAACCTTTACGCCGCTGGCAACTATATCGAAAACGGCGATCTTACGGTAGAAAAGTCCGGCAAATACTCGGTAAAACTCGTCTACGTCGCGAATCAGGGCTCGGCAAAGATAAAGATCTATATTGACGGAAACGCGGTATCCGATGAGATCGATTTCAACAACAACGGCAACTGGACGAAGACCGATATCGGCCTTTCTGACGTCAGACTCGCCGCCGGCGCCCATACCGTGAAAGTTGAACTGACCGGCACGTCGAGCGGCAATACCGAGGCGATATTCGATAAGCTCGTACTCACGCTGCTTGAAGAGGACGCCGCGCCGGATACGGAAACGCCCGACGACACCACGGAGCCTTCCGGACAGGATCAGCCCGACAAGCCGGTCAACCCGGTAACTGCTGACGGCGCAGTTGCGGCAGCGGCCGCGGCTCTTGCGGTATCGGCTTGCGCCGTTATCTTCGTGTGGAAAAAGAGAAAATGAAAAGAATTATAAAATACACGCTATCGGTGATACTCGCGGCGCTTACGGTACTGTCGTCATGCACGCCGAAGGAAACGGACACCGCGGGCACGGATGAAACGACGGCCCCCGTCACTTCCGGGACCGAAGCCGTTACAACAGAGGATGAAACCGCGGATCCCGTGGAGGAAAAAGACGGTATGGATCTGATAATGCTGTACGAAATAGACAACGGAATGTCGATCAACGCGCGCCCGGACCACGGGTGGTTTCCGCTGAATCCGGAATATCCGGACGATCCTCAGCCCGGTCCGGGTATGTACAGGGTCACGACGCCGCTTCTCGGTACGTATGACAGCACCGATAAAAACGTCATCCGTCAGCATTTCTACTGGATGGCGGCTATGGGGATCGACGGAGTGCAGTGCGATATAACGAACACGAGATCTCCGCGCCTTCAGGGATATGACGGAATGGCGAAATATTTCAAGGGAACGATGACCTCGTTCACGTCCGTACTCGACGTTTCGGCGGAAAAACCGGAGAACTATAAAAATCCGAAGGCTTACGTTTCCATCCGCCTGTTCGGGGAAGAGTACGACGGACTGCAAATGTTACTCGACGACCTTTACGACATATACGGCGAGCACGGCGACGGATGGTATAAATTCGACGACGGATCGGACCGCGCGGATAAACCGTTTATCGTCATTTTCGCCGACTGGCACCTGATAGAGAGATGGAGCAAAGGAGACAAATTCCCGTTCGACGACGAGCGCTTCAACATCCGCTGGTGCAACGGATATCTGGCGAACTATATGACGGACGACGGAGAGGGCGGAGCGTATTTTGAGGAAAACGATCCGGTCTGGCTGTTCATCGAAAACGTGCCGGGCGACAAAGAGGGCTATTATAAGCCGTTCTACAAAAAAGGCAAAGACGGCACGGTCGAAATGATGCAGACGTGGGCGTCGCTTTATCTCGGCGGGACAGACTGGGACGGACTGATCGATCTGATCGACGGGAAGACCTGTATCGAAAGATACTACGAACCCGTTGCGAAATACAAACCGAAGGCTCTTATAGTTAAC
>JAILQN010000338.1 GCA_024699005.1 Clostridia bacterium | reverse complement strand
CAAGATGATTATACTGCTTCTTTCTTAAATCTGCAACAGGGGAAAACACCTATATTTAATCAATTCGATTTTTTCTCATTTTCTCGAATTCTTTTTTACGGTCCTCAATAACTATTTCTGCTACTTTTTGATCTACCTCATCAGACGTTGGGATTCGACCTAATGATCTGGCCCAATCACAAAAAACATCAATCTGATTATCATTCAAACAGAGTACCGCACCTGTTGCTGTTTCTTTGTTGACGCCTGCCCCTTTAAGGTTTGCCATCAAGTAGATTTGTTTCCTTGTAAAGTGCATGCGTACCGGGTACATGATTCCAAGCGGTGATGAATATGCGCTGCTGCGCAAGGCAATGGCGCTCTACGCCAAATACGGTTCTTCAATCACTCCTCCGACATAGTAAGGAAGTCCGCAGTTTGCATAAGAAATATAGCCCGACCGCTCAAATACTATAATCTGGGCATTCTCATCCAGTCGGCGCAGTCTTGCCGCTGCCGATGCGCCGCCCGCAACGCCGCCCACAATAATTACTTTCATTACGCTACCTCTCAATCTTGCCGGAATATCGATTGATTCCGCCTATGTTTTTTACCGAAACATATCCTCTGCACCGAAGCTCTGCTGATGCTTGTGCACTTCTGGCACCGCTCAGACAATAGGAAAATATCGGCGTGGATTTATTCTGAACAACACTCTCGATTCCTGCCAACTCCTGAAAAGGAATGTTTATACTTCCCGGAATATGTCCATCTTGATATTCCTCTCTTGTACGGACATCCAGAAGAACCGCACCATTAGTTTCCGAATATTCGACAACGCCCTGGTCAATAGCCGGTGCTTTGAAAAAATCAAACAGTCCCATTCTTTGACCTCTTACAGCAAAGCTTCGATCTGTTCCTTCGGACGGTACCCAACAGACATATTGGTAACTTTTCCATCTTTCATCACAACAACAGTCGGGATACTTGCCACACGGAATGCGGACGCAAGCTCCGGCTGTTCGTCAACATTGACCTTACCGACCTTGACTTTTCCTTCGTATTCCTTTGCAATTTCGGTAATGACCGGTGAAAGCATCTTGCAGGGGCCGCACCATGTCGCCCAAAAATCAATCAGCACGGGCTTGTTCGATTTTATTACTTCTGTTTCAAAATTTTCTTTTGTGATCGTAATTTCAGCCATAATAAATTCTCCTTTATTCGTCTTTCAGTGATTTATAATACAGCATACAGTGGCAAAAGCCTTCATAATTCGGGTCTGCGATCTGCTCACGGAATTCCTTGCACATACATTTGGTATCTTCCGTTTTTTCTCTGCGGCAGGGGCAATAGCCGCCGGTCTGTTTCAAACCTTCTTTGACGGTATTTACGATTTCCGCATCCGGGTTCAGTTTAATTTTCATTGGTTTCCTCCGTCAGAATTTCTATATATTGTTTGAGCATTCTCCTTTGCGGATTACACTCTTATCTTAACAAAAAATGCGGCTCGATTCTGTAACCGGGTCGCATTATTGAATGGTTTTACTGCAATTTTTCAAGTCCGTCGATGTCTTTCAGTATAATGATACCGCGCTGGTTTTCGATCAGCCCGTCCAAAGCAAACTGTTTCAGCATTCTTGCTACGACTTCTCGTGCGGAATTGACGTTCTGTGCGATCTGTTCCTGCGTCATTCGAATCGTTGGGACACCTGTCCGCCGATATTCGCTTAACAGGAATGTTGCCAAACGCTGATCGAAGCGGTTGAACAGTATTTGCTGCATAACCCACATCACGGTAGAAAAACGCTCTGTCGCCAGCTCGTACATAAAACAGCGGACGTGGATGTTTTCGTTTGTTAGCCTACCGAATACAGCCGTCGGGACGATCAGAACATCAGAATCTTCTGTCGCGGTGAGCATCGTGTCGAAATCAATCTGAGAAATGACACAGGAGGCGGAAAGAACGCAGCAGTCACCCTCACGAAGGCGAAAAAGTGTGATTTCTCTGCCTTCTTCGGAAAGAATATACGCTCTCAGTTCACCGGAAATCACGTAAATCATCCCGAGACAACTTACGCCTTTATCGCAGTTTCCGTGCGGTGTATTCCCGCTTTCGTAATGGTTTACGATTGCCGAGTCCCTTAATGTTCTTTTTTCCGTATCATTGAGCGTACTCCAATAAGGGAGTTTTTCAAGCAGCTCGTCCATCTTTTCACCTCCCGAATGTATGTTTTATCTTACGCCTTCCAAAGAGAATGCAGATTGCAGTAGGCGTAAACAGCTTCAACTTCATCACCCTCACAGATGGAGAAGCAGATCTTCGGTTCCATGCCGGGTTTCAGGGCCTTGCGCTGATTGCCGAACTTCGTCTGGATGGAAACCCACTCAATATAATGATTATCAAGCATAGGATGCTCGACGGAGCCAACCGTAACAAACACTTTCCCGTCTTTTACTTCGTACACAGGAATATGCTTTTCGGCAGCGGCATCCGTTGTGCCGGGGATGATTTCCTGCATCGGCTCGCCGCAACAAATAACGGGAACTCCGGTTTCCTTGACGATTGCAATGATCTGACCGCAATGAGCGCATTTGTAAAACTTCATTTTCATATTGCTGTACCTCTCATCAATAATTTTCTGCGTTAATTTCAAAATACGCCTGCGGATGTGCGCAAACAGGGCAGATTTCGGGAGCCTTTGTTCCGACTACGATATGACCGCAGTTGCGGCATTCCCAGACTTTGACTTCGCTCTTGACGAATACTTCCTGTGCCTCCACGTTGTGAAGGAGTGCACGGTATCTTTCCTCGTGATGCTTCTCGATTGCGGCAACAGCACGGAATTTTGCGGCAAGTGCGGTAAAGCCTTCTTCCTCTGCAGTCTTTGCAAAGCCCTCGTACATATCCGTCCATTCGTAGTTCTCGCCGTCAGCGGCGGATGCAAGGTTGGCGGCGGTATCGCCGATCCCGTTCAGCTCTTTGAACCACATCTTAGCGTGTTCTTTTTCATTGTCAGCCGTTTTGAGGAAAAGCGCAGAAATCTGCTCATAGCCTTCCTTTTTCGCAGTAGAAGCAAAATATGTATATTTGTTTCTTGCCTGAGACTCGCCGGCAAAGGCAGCCTGCAGGTTCTTTTCAGTCTGCGTTCCCGCATAAGGATTAGATTTCTTTTCTTCTATAAGTTCCAGCTTGTCACCTTTTGCCTTGCAAAGGGGGCATACAGGCTCAACGCCGTCCTCAACATCAAATACTTTTCCACACACCAGACACTTATAAGTTTTCATTTTCTTTACCTCTTTCTTTGGGATTTTTTCGTTATTGGGTATCAATATAAGCAATTTCTTCGCAGCATCTGCCGGGAATCCCGCAGGTGCATTTGTGATAAGTTCCTCCAACAGAATATGGGTATTAGCACTCTGAGGAAGCATATATCCCGCCTCACGCAGAATATCTTCTGACACGAGACGCTCGGATTTCACCGCTGCAGTCATCAACCGGTATAAGCCGTCTTGGTCAGTATCTTCTGCGAGTTGTCTTGCAATCTTTTCTTCTTTTGCTTTCGCACCGGAGAGCTGATTCAATACTGCTGTAACATTATCGGTTTTGGGTTGCTGAGGCGGAAGCTCAGTCGGGACCATGCTGATGGCTGAAGACGGGCATGCTTCTGCGCATATGCCGCATCCGATGCATTTGTTCACATCAATGATGCTGTTCTCCGTATCTGTTGCCCCTGTCGGACAGACATAAAGGCACAGGCAGTCTTTGGTGCATAATCTTAAATTCCTGACAGCAACTTTTTTCATGCCATTTGTCTCCCTTCAATCTTTTCAAATTTCCATGACGGTACTTTGCATACCGGGCAGAGTTCGGGAGCCGTCTTTCCGATGTAGACGAACCCGCAGACCGTGCATACCCATATTTCGGTGTCCCTCAGCATAGCTTCGCCTTCATTTTTGTACTGTTCAACGAGAGATGAAAGCATACGTGTGACTTTTTCTCCCCAGACACAGATACGCTGCGCACCGCGATCCCCGGCATCTTCGGCAGTTGCCTTTACAGTAGGATATCTTTCCTGAATATCCTCTTTCAGAAGCGCAGCAAGGTTCTCAATCGTTGCATTCTCCACAGTGGGAGCCGCCGCCGTATAATAGTCTGCAATTCCCGTGAACAGTGCCGTCTCTTCGGGCTTGTACTGCTTTTCACAACCTCTTGCCAGATTGGAAAACAATGCTGAAAGCTGCCCGGCTGAAAGCTTCTGCATATCATCATCAAGAACCGGAACCGGTGCGGCAGCCGGTTTTGTAGCTGCTTCCTTTTCCGGCTCAAAAGCGGATTTCGGAGCTCCGCAGAGTGGGCATTTCCAAGTATCCGGAAGATCGGCAAAAGGAACTTTTTCTTTGGCATCGTCATAAACGTAGCCGCAGACAGAACATATATATCTCATCGCTTATTCCTCATCATTCTTCAACTTTTGAAAACATATCTATGCCGACTCCGCAAAGCGGACATTCAAAGTCATCGGGAAGATCCTCAAACTTCGTGCCGGGAGCAATTCCGTTATCGGGATCGCCGACTGTCTCGTCGTATTCCCATCCACAAGCGTCACATACATACTTCATAATTTCAGTCTCCTTTATAATATTTTTTTATTTTATCGGTTCAAAATCGGCTGCGCCGTGTTTGCACAGTGGGCACACAAAATCGTCGGGAAGATCATCACCCTCGTAAACGTATCCGCATATCTTACATACATAACCTTTTTTGCCTTCGGTCTGCGGCTTGGGCTTGACGTTATTCTGATAATAGGTGTAGGTCATCGTTTCTTTATCGGAGATCACGCGGGCTTCGGTGACGGAGCAGATGAACATGTCATGAGATTATGCTTGCAAGATGATTATACTGCATCTATTTTAAAACTGCAACAGGGAAAAACATAACACAGTATCATGACCATCATAAGATTATGCATTATTGATTTGTTTTCATCAGCTCTCGCACTTCCATCAGGGCAAAGCCCAATATGTTTTGTCCAGACCAGTTGAAAGCGTCTTTCTTTCGATCATCATTCAGTCGAACACCGCAAGCCCAAATCTTATCTGATCCGGCGCATTCGACGAGAACAGCGTTATCTGTTGCCAACAGTTTTTGTTTCAGATTATCGTTTTGGCTGAATTTTGCGAGTAGTCCGCGAACGGCAACCATCTGCCGCATTCCCGTCCAGACCGAATCGATGTAACCGGATGCGTTTCTGCCGATTTTCTGCTGCTGTGCCGTATCGTCCGTTTTTAGAACTGCTTCCGCGGAATCCGTGTCACCAAACGCCAAACATTTTCTGTACATGATATACTGCTCGACTGATGTGAAATGCTTTCCGTCCAAATCAAATGGCGAAATATACCAGTTGCTCAAATATCCGTCAGGCTCATCCGGCAAATGAAAATATACAGCGTCCACTTCATCACCGGCAATCAGCAGTTTTTCTCTGATCAATCCAGCTTTTTTCATCGACTCCACGGTTTCTGAAATCCATTCGTGATAATAATCGTAGGATGACTGCGTCCACCAGTTCAGCAGACCATTCAGTTCATTTGCTATTTCTGCTTCTTCGGTACACGTAAACTGTTCGGGATCCTGATTGACCGTAACCACATGGTTATGATCCGACTTAAAATCAATGCGATAGTCCATGTTGTCCGCACGCCCGATCTGACTGCGATATTTTTTCGTCTTTTTCACATCGTGGTTCTGCGGTTTGATAAAACTGATTTATCAAAGCCTTCTGAAATTCAAGGCTGTGTCATCAAATAATCGAAAAGCAAGAACAGAGTACGTAACTGCCAGCACAGTCAAGCATATCCACCAGCTATTGAGAAGTGCTTTCAACCAAGCTGTAAAATGGGAACTCATAAGTAAAAACCCATGTGTAAATGCAACTGTTCCCAAATCCGAACCAAAAAAAGAGAGAGATATGGGATGCGGATACATTATTTCGGGCTATTGAATTATGTGATGATGACATAATAAAACTGGCGTTAAACTTAGCGTTTTGTTGTTCTCTGCGAATAGGGGAAATGTTGGGATTAACCTGGGACTGCATTGATATTTCAGAACCCGGCAGCATCCAGATGCTATCTTTCTCATCATCCCATAACGGCATCACGCCGACGATCGGTTTCATATGCTTCACTTCTTTCCTGTCACAGTTTCAAGATCACCGTCCGGCGTTTCGCCAAAGAACACGATCGCGGCTTCGGGGGCGGTGAACTGTGTGCGGATCACGGTTTTATCGCCGTCCTTTTTGAGTTCGGCGGGGCCGAATACGATCGCGTTTTCGCTTGCGTTCGCGGAAAGCCGGTAGGTATAGCCGCCGCTCTGATTGCCGAACAGCGCCACCATGCCGCGCCCGGTTTCTTCGTTTATTTTCTCGTATACCTCCAGCGCCTCGCCCGGCTGGCCGTAAACCACGGGATACGCGCGGGTGATATCGTCCCGCAGCCGCTTATAGATCCCCAGCACTTTGCCGAAGAGCGCCACGCCTTCTTCCGAAACGCCCGGCAAATCGCCCCAGATCCCGTTCTGCCCCAGCATCAGGGAGGCGAGATTCATCAGCTGCGAGCGCTCCGGATCGTCCGGCAGATAGTGCGCCATCGTCAGCACGGAGGGGATCCATTTATCAAAGCTGAGGCCCTGCCGCATGATCCACGTCCGCGCGGCGCCGGGCTGCACGAACATATTGGACCACACGTCCCCCGGCATGGAGATATCGTAATCCTGAAAATAGGGGCCGTTGTTGATGGCGAAGTATTTGCCGCTGGAGAGGAAGCCGAGGCCCACGTATCGCCCGCATTCGGTGATATCCATATCCACGATGGCGTCCGGCACGGCGGCGCAGAGCTTATCTGCGGCCTTGGAAAGATAGACGCCGGCCGAAAAGCTGTAGCAATCGTGCCGGTCCTGCGCCGTGGTGTTTTCGTCGCCGTGGTAGTGGTTCGCTCTGTCGCAGCCGTACATCCCAACGCCGTCCCACTTGAAATAGCGCACGCCCAGCGTTTGGGCAAGATAGATCAGGCGGTCCGCGAAATCCTCCCAGAAGGAGGAGGCCATGCACATTTCGTAGCTTTCCTCTGTCTCCCACACGCCGTAGGAGCCGGGCGTTTCGCCCTCCAGACAGGTGAGGTCCTTGGGATGCCGCTGCAGGATCTCGCTGCTCAGCGCCGCGGAGGTGGGCCCGAACCACAGGCCGAGCTTCATGCCCCGGGCATCCAGCAGATCCCGGATATGCGCCATTCCGTCCGGGAAACGGTCCCGGTTCACGAGCCAGTCGCCGGCTTTCCGGAACCAGCCGGCGTCGAGGACGAACACGTCCACGCCCATTTTGTGGGCGATCCCGATCTCCTGCTCGATCCGCTCCTGCCGCATGGAAGTAAGGTACCATTGCTTGTTATAGAATTTGTTGCGTTCCTGAAACGCCCAGGTGTTGTAAAAAATATACGGCCTGCGGCTTTCGGCGTTCAGCGTGCAGTACGAGAGCTGAAAGGCGCGGTAGGCCCGGGCCAGCGCGTTTTTATCGCCCTTTACCGCGCCCAGCTGGAACCAGATCGTTTCCAGCGGATGCGCGTGGAGGGGATGCCGGTTTGGATAATTGCCCTTCACGGCACGGATCTCCGTGCCCGCATCCGTTTCGGCGAAGCAGACGTATGTATCCGGCGCTGTGGAGCCGTGCTCGTAGGCGGCGAGCATCGCATAGCCCTCCCGTTCCTCCGCCAGCAGGGGACCGATCAGTTCTTCTTCGTGCTGAAAAGCCGGCAGCTCTTTGAGCGCATAGCCGTGGGCCAGGCGGTTATATTCCGAAAGGCGGATCTCGGTGCGCACGGCGGCGTCATTGCGCGGCCATTGCAGATAGGTCAGCCGTTCGCCGTTCTGCTTTGTGAGATAGGCGGGAGACGATGCGGAAACCGCGTAAGATACCCGGAGAAACGGCGTGGCGGCGCAGACGCGCAGCTTTACCGTGAGCGTGAATTTGCCGCCGAACGCGCCCGCCAGCGTGAGCTCTTCAATATCGCCGTTCACAAACCGGCGATCCGTGATCTCTATGGTTTCCGGCGCGGCGGAGACGATCTCTCCGTCGATTTCAAGTACCGGCCACGAAAACGGGATCTCCGCGGCCGGATCGGCAAGGCAATACCGCAGCGCGGCGCCCTCGCCCGTATATAACGAATAAAAGCCGGACTGATAAAGCAGCGTTTTCATCTGATTCCGTTACCCCTTTGCAATTTGCGTCAGCATATTTACAGTATAGCATCACCGAAGGGAATATGCAATTCCCAGGAAATAAGAAATCGTAGGTTTTGACTCCTGTTATTTTTGATAAGCCGAGGGAAAACAGGATTACGTCTTTTTCATCTCCCTGAAATGCGTGAACAGTTCCGCAGGTCACGTCTTTTCTTCCGATCTTTTTTAATCCGCTTTCAATCAACTCTCTTTGATTGGTAAACGGCGTAATGATCCCCACATTCTGTTCGGGGTGTTTCTGCACGTATTGAAGAATTTGTTCCGCCTCCTCGGGGGCGGTATTCTTGATATCGGCACCACTTTCTTTTACGTCAACAAAAACCAGCGGGGTGTTGCTCTCCACATTGCTTTCCACGCTTAGTTTTCCATTGTAATACTTTTTATTGTTGAATTCGATAATTTTCCTGTGACACCGGTAATGATAATGAAGAAGGATCTCATCACTGACGGGATCGCAGGCCAAAAATGTTTTATAGACAGAATTGTCAATGTAATCGTATTCCGGCTGTACTTTATACTTCTTTCGCAGCACCTCATTGTCTGCAGGATTGACAAGTGCATATTGCTTGATACTGTTTTCAAGGTTCGTCTTGGCTTCTCTAAGTTTATCCAAAACTGAAGAGTATTCCACTTTATCGAGAGTACTCGTCGCTGTTTTTATTTCTTCTTCAGTCACGGGCATCTCAGGAACTTCTTGTTTTTCGGCTTTTGCAGTTGATATAGCGGTCTCAAGCAAAGGTCTTAAAGACTCATCAAGCGCTTTGTCCTCAGATTGAACCACACTATCCGCAGCGATAATTACTTCGTCTAACTCTGCATACGGAGAGTTTTACGATTTCAGACATCCGACGACGACCGAAGAAGCGATCGCTGAGCTGGAGCGACTGACAGAGCCAAAATATAAAACCTGGGGCGGAGCTATGAAATACGGCGCGACTATCGGCCCGCTAAGAAGGATGCTTGAGGTTCTTAAAAAAGCGCATTAACACACGTTGATCTCATTGCCCCGTTGAACATAATTTATTATTGTAAAAACCATTATAAAAAGCTGACCGCCCGGCATATCGACAGGATACACCGGGCGGCGCCGATTATTTATTTGAAATTCGGAGGGGTTCGGCTACCGATACAGTGAATAATCATTATTGAAAATCACAGACATGTATCGCGCGCAGTCCCGGAATAAAACCGTCAATACCAGTTATATACGTAATAATTATTACCCTCTTCCATCAAGTGAGCGTTTATCATCAGTGAATATCTGGCGGGGTCGACCGGTATATCGGTATATTCAAACACCGCTTTCAATTCTTTCGTCTCTTCGGGATTGTTTTCAGAATACGACTTTCTGACCGCAGCGGTCACTCTCCCGTCCTCTTTTGTGATTTCAAAACGCAATCCGTTGGGCGTCTGATCATTCCGGTATGCGCACGAAGTTGAGGTGACGATTCCCATTGAGTCGTAGTTCACGGTATAAGTACCGTTAAACCTCATCCAGTCTCTGTCCTCTCCGTCAAGCCAGTTTGTATACAAGCCGTTGTTCACAGTTTTTTTGAGCAAACCGTTTACCGATGTAACCATAACGGTATCAATTTCTTCCGTGTTATAACATGGCATAGAAACATCATAGTCGGCGACGTGAGAGGAATGAAGCACGGACGTAAAGAAACCGTCATTATTCCCGTAAGAATAGAACCGGTGCCTTGTACTGATCCCGTCATCAAAACACTGACTGTATACAAAAAGCCGTCCGTTGTTATATTCCGAAGTATACGCCCTGACGCCGTCATCATATTGAGTCATTGATACGGGAACATCCCCGTCAAATTCATATTCAAAGGTTGTTTCCGAGGTATTATCACTCCCGGGATATGAGACGATCTTTGAGACGGGATACCTGTTTTTATATGAATACTCCCATTTTTCCCGCTCGGTCCAGTCCCCAGTCTCATAGTCCACCGCGTAGAACGTAACGGATTTAATCAGCAACGGGTCAACAGTCGTCTCCGGTTTATACAGGACGTTAAAACTGATGTCAGTAAAGTACAAGTAACCGGAGCGGTCCGGAATATCATCATACGAGGATATCTCCTGCCCGTCAGAATAGTAATACCCCACCCGAACCTCGATATATCCGCCGTTCAGGTCATTAAATATATAATATTTTCCGTCGGAATCGCGATAGTATTCCGTTTCGAGGCAGACCGAAGTACGAAGGGCTCTTCTTGCCGCCGCCGCCGCCACGTCTCCGCTGCCGTCAAAATCCGCGACAGATTTCTGAAGCTCGCTGAAATTCTCAAGAGAACACGTATACCTAAGAATCTGTCGGGCGTCGGCCGCTGTGACTCCCCCGTCAAAATTAACGTCCCCTATAAGATAGAGTTCCCCTGCCTGAGCGGCAGAACATACGGCAAAGCCGAATAACATAACGATGGCAAGCATGACAGAGATGAGTTTGTTGTTATATTTCATTTTTTCGCTTCCTTTTGTTGCAAAAATATCAACTGACATTTTAAGCTTTAACGTGACCATTATATCCCTTTTTCTCAATAAATTGCAACATAAAGATGATAAAATACAGATTTTACATAACAACGGATGTCGGTATTGATTTATCTGAAATATCATGGTAGAATATCGCCATATCAAACGAAGGCGAGGCGGACAAAATGAAGCGAACCATATCCCTTATATACGATGCCGTTTTGTCTGTCCGGTAAGTTCATTTTACGTCAGACGGTTTCGGCTTCGTTTAAAACGGAGCCGTTTTTTCTGTAAATTTTGATTCAGCAACAGATGGGAGGCATCTGCAAATGAAATTATTATTTCTGATCGGCGACGCGGCGGTGGGCAAAATGACCGTCGGGCAGGAGTTGATGAAGATCACCGACCTGCGGCTTTTCCACAATCATATGACGATCGAGCCGGTGCTGGAGATTTTCGGCGCTTTCAACGGAAAAGTAATCCGGGAAATGCGCGAACTGATTTTCCGGGAATTTGCCGCGTCCGACAACTACGGCATGATTTTTACATATATGTGGGCGTTCGACTGCCAATCGGACTGGGACTATATAGAGCATGTAAAAGAAATATTCCGGCCGTACGGAACCGAGTTTTATTACGCTGAACTGATCGCCCCGCAGGATATCCGTTTGCAGCGCAACAAATCTGAAAACCGCCTGAAACACAAGGCGTCAAAACGGGATCTGGAATCGTCCGAACAGCGTCTGCTTGACGACGATAAAAACTTCCGCTGTATGAGCTATGAGGGCGAGATCCCCTTTGAGAATTATATGCGGTGATTATTTAATCCCAGACCTAATATTATCGGATACAAAAGAATATCACATCCCGCCGTATAGGTTGTCCAGACTGAGCCGATGCTTCTGTAATACCAATATGACGATTTTTCTACCGTTGC
>JAILQN010000323.1 GCA_024699005.1 Clostridia bacterium | reverse complement strand
ACGGCGTTCATTACGTTTTTACAGGGCATGAGCACGGAAACGACATTTCCCTTTATACGAGCAAACAGGGAAACAAAGTGTATAACGTCCTCACGACGTCGCTGTCGTCTTATCCGCTGGAGTACCGCATGGTCGAAATGGACTCCTTCAAAGCCGAAATAACGATGAAGCAGATCACGGAACTGGAACCCCAGTATATCCCGCAGGGTTACAACGACGCCCAGCGCGCCGCGATAGCCGAGGATTATACCGCATTCTCACTTGGCTTTTTCAAGTTTTCCGTCGAGAAAAAGATCAGCAGACTGATCTCTCCGGAATTTATAAACGGCTATCTGGACGATGACAGCGCTCTCACCGGCGCGGTCGACACGCTTATGCCCATAGTCGCCGATGCTCTTTATATGCCGTTATACGATTCCGGCGACGGGAACGTCAGCGTGGAGTATCTTGCCAAAAAAGCCGGCACGAAGCTGCCGGAATCCGATTACAAATACGCGCTCGATCTTGTCTCGGGCGCGGTGGCGATGGTCTATTACGGCGGAGAGGATTTTCCGACGTATTCTTCTCCTGTAGGAAGGCTGCTGATAATCACTCTCAACACTTTGCTGAAGTACGTTCTTGCCGAGGCCGGGAACAAGGTTTCCGCAGACAGCCTGAACAGACTGCTTATGCTTTTCGGCCTTGATGAAATAGAGGAGCTTGACGTCAACAAATGGAACAGGATCTGTGTTCCCGGCGCGGGTCTGCTCTATATCGAAGCCGAAGCGGCGCTGGCTCCGCTTATTAACAAGTTCGCGACAGACGACGACGTCCCGGACCGCGACGCGTCCCTTGACGCAACCCCCGAAAAGACCGGACCGGTCGAAAAGATAAAAAGCTTTCTGGAAAGACTGTTCCGTATAATATTGTCCGTTTTCAAAACGGTGGAATCCGCGTGTTAGGGCAATGCCGGGTTTATTACCTGCAGGCAAACGCCCGCGAAGAAATATGAGTTGAAATGAATCCTCAGTAAGCGACGCCTCCGGACCAAAACGGCTCGGAGGCGTTTTTCGCGATTGTTTTCTTCTTCAGCGGACAGTTCCCGTATTTTCATCCTTCTAATCGGTGTATTCTTCGCGGATATTTACGTTTACGGGAACAAGATCATTTTCTATAATATAATCTATGGGTTCCGATCCGCGAACGGCAGATATAAAATCAGAGATTTCATCATACTCATCCGACCATATTATCTCATAATCGATCTCATTGACGGGTTCGTAAGAAACATCGATATGCACCTGCATAAAACCGTCATCATCGGGATTCGCTTTATATTGCCTTACAAGAGAAACAAGTAGCTTTTCCCCGCCGAAAAAATCAAAATTCCCGACTTCAAAGAAGCTGATCTCATCAGGATCTCCGCTGCCGATAACGTGAAATTGTTCAAAGGCATCTATGTAATCTTCAATCGTCCGGGCTTCATTTGTCAGTTTCTTCAATTCCGACAAAAGCGCTGTATTCGTTTTGTCTGCTTCGGTTTCAACCGTCTGCTCCGTGATCATCGGCGCTTCGGTTTCCGATTCTTCCACGGTTTTTCCGCATCCGCCTAAGGCAACACAAAGGATAATACTCAGCGCCGAAAACAAGCATTTTCTTCCCTTTTCCCCATAGTAAAAACCTCCTCACACTGATTTTTCACTTGAAGTTTTCCGCCATTTCTCATAGGCCTGCACCGCGCCGTTGAATACGATAGGCACTCCCCCGCCGTTTTCGCTCTGCTGCCCCACGAAGACCAGATTCCGCACGGGCGTAAGGTGGGGAGGATTCGGCAGGTCCCGGACGGGCACCGTGCCGCCGAACGAGGATTTTTTCATATGCGTGAACGCGCGGTAGTCCTCTGCCGTTACTATCTTCTTCGTGACGATATGCTCTGACAGCTCCGGCAGACGCTTTTCCGCAAGGCGGATCAGCTCCTCCGCATACTCTTCCTTTTTACTCTCCCAGTCCCCGTCGCGCAGGCGGTCCGGGCACACCGTATATATGGTGATGCAGTGGCAGCCCTCAGGGGCGAACGCCGACGCGTGGCGGTCCGGAAAATAGATCAGGAAGCCGTCCTGCCCGTTGTGATAGACGCCGCTGCGCAGGTTTTCCACCGCGCCGTGCAGATCGTAGCTCCCGTAATAATAACACAGACTTTGTTTCTGATAAACCGAGGGATCGTAATCCACG
>JAILQN010000319.1 GCA_024699005.1 Clostridia bacterium | reverse complement strand
GGACTCTTCTCAAAGCCCACCTTTCCGTCCCACCAGCCGCCGATGCCGGCGACGTAGGCAAGCGCGCGCGTGTTGGTCGCTTCGTCCCAGGAGCCGGACCACATGCAGTTGATATCGTGGGTGCAGGGCGGCAATACCTTCGCTCTGAAATCCAGGCAGACCGGACCGAAGACGGGGCTTCTCAGCAATGCCATGGAAGCGAAATTGCGTCTGTTCTCGCCAATCAGCCAGCCGTCCCGGACAAACCAGCTGCCGTCTCTGATCTCAAAATCGGCGGCAAAGGACTCTTCGGTAAAGGGCGTGTCATAGAGCACGGGCATGGCGTCCGGGTCTATGGCTTTATGCATCAGACGGATCATGTTAACCTACCTCCGGTTATGTTTTTTATTTCTCTTACCGCTGCAAAACGGTATTTATTCTTCGGAAAGCTTCTTCAGATAAAAGCGGTTCATCGTGTTATGCTGTGTTGGGCAGGGCTTTTCAATTTGCTGAAACCCCGTCTTTTCATAGAGGCTCAGGGCTGCATCCAGGTTTGTGTGGGTTTCCAGATACAGATTATTATAACCTGCCGATGCCGCCCAGCCGACAGCGATCTGCATCAGATCTTTCCCGAAACCTTTGCCCTTGGCGGAATCGTCCAGATAAAGCTTCTGAAGTTCCGCGCAGTCTTCGATACCGTCAAACTCCGCGATTCCGACGCCCCCGATCACTTCGTTCCGGTCTCCGAGAGCGATGAAATATGCCCGTTTTGACGGATCGCTGTTGTAGTATGCGCTCAGATGATCCAGTTCGGGATCAAAATATGCGGTTCCCGGAATATCCAGATGATATTTCTCCAGATTTGTCCGGATGATTTCAGCGATCCGCCTGTCGTCCGACGGTTCTATTTTTCTGTAGTTCAGCATTGTGACTGTCCTGACATATTCTGATTTGATGATCTGCATTCAGTATAAAGAAAGAATCGCAAGATGTCAATGCTATATAGCTGCGCGATATGAAACGGTGGTGTAAAAAACGCGTTTTTTACACCACCGTTTGCAAAGTATCGGTTCTTCAGCCCGGAAAAGCGGACCGGATATACCGTTTATTCCTGTTCGCGGCGCTATGACGCGATCAGGAAACTGTATGCGCCGCCGGTCAGCAGAAGCTCGACCGTGCCGCCGTCAGAGGAAAGGACGGTGATCCCTTCCGCTTCGGTCAGCGGTCTGCCGCTTTCCGTCACGGCTTCCGCGTCGGAGGCGGATAGGTACAGCGTCGCAGTGGCGTTTGCGGGAACCGTGCAGCGATAGGCCGTCATCACGTCTTCTTCCGCCTCCCACGCGCTCTTTATGAGCCCGCGGATCGAGAGATAGGCCCCCTCGGCGTGGGTCAGCCCGCCGCCGCAGGTGGGATTCAGGATGATATGCCGGAAGCCCGGCTGCGCTTCGTCGCACCGGATCCCGACCAGCGTGTCATACAGCCACCCGGTAACGGAACCGTAGGCGTAATGGTTGAAGGAATTCATGCCGGCATCGCCGAATCCGTCCTGGACCGTATAGCTGTTCCAGCGCTCCCATACCGTGGTCGCACCCTGCAGGATCGGATATTTCCAGGAGGGATACTCCTCCTGCTGCAGCAGCGCGAACGCTGTATCCGTATGGCCGAAGCGCGTCAGCACCGGCAGCAGCAGCGGACAGCCGAGGAAGCCGGTGGTAAGTCTGTTCCCGTTCTGCCGGATCTTTTCCGCCAGCCTGTCCGCGAACGCCTGCCTGTCGCCTTCCGGCAGGATGTCGAAACCGAGGGCAAGCAGATATGCCGTCTGGGTATCGCAGGTCAGAGTGCCGTTTCCGCTGACAAAACGGCTGATCCAGGCGGAGCGGTAATTCTGCGCATGGGTGCGGAACTCCGCCGCATCGGCGGTTTTGCCCAGCAGGTCCGCGATCTTTGCCATCAGGTCCATAACGCAGACGCAATAAGCGGTATCGATCACCGCAATATCTGTGGTTTCGCCGACGGACAGCCAGTCGCCGTACGCGCTGCGCGACCGGACGTAACCGTCGCTGGTGGCGAGCAGATGCGCCGTGTACCGTTTCATGTTGCCGTAGTATCTGGAAAGACAGGACGCGTCGCCGTAGCGCAGGTAAGTAGTCCACGGGATGATCACCGCCGCGTCCATCCAGCCGTTGGTCGCGGTGCCTTCTGACGCGACGGGCCAGACGTCCGGCGCGAAATCCGGATAGCATCCGTTGGCGCGCTGTCCGTCGTTCAGAACGGTGATATAGCTGTCAAAGAAAGCCTTCGTGTTCATATTGTAGGACGCCGTGCCGCAGAAGATCTGCGCGTCGCCCGTCCAGCCGCGCCGCTCGTTACGCTGCGGGCAATCGGTTGGCACGGAAAGGAAATTGCCGCGCTGTCCCCAGTATGTGTTGCTGACCAGCTGATTGAGCAGCACGTCGGACGTGGAGAGCGCGCCGGTATCCTCCAGATCGGAATATATGACGATGGCCCTGACGTCTTCCGGCGGCAGAGCGGAGCTAAGTCCGGATATTTCAAGATAACGGAATCCGTGATACGTGAAGCGGGGAGAATAGGTTTCGCCGTCCTGCGCGCCTTTGCAGGTGTAGACGTCGGTGGCCTTTGCTCCGCGCAGGTTGGCGGTATAAAGCGTGCCCGCCTTCCCGTCGCTGCCTTTTTTGCCGTCGTTGAGCATTTCACCGTGGCGCAGCGTGACGACCGTACCGGCAGCGGCGTGCAGCGTGATCTCCGCGACGCCGGTCAGATTCTGTCCGAAATCATAGATATATACGTTAGTACCGACCTTTGAGACGGATTTTGCCGTCAGCGTGTCCATGGGGCGGATCAGTCCCGCGATCTGCGGCGACAGGGCGCCGACGTGCAGGGAAGCCGCGTCCGTCACCCGGACGTTTGCCCAGCCGGAATCGTCGAACTCCGGCGAGGACCAGCCGCTTACTTCTTTTCTCGCGTCGTAGGTCTCGCCGTCAAAGATATCGTCGGCAAGAACGGGGCCGTCGGTAGAATATTTCCAGCTCCCGTCCGTGCAGAACGTTTTCCGTTCGCCGTTATCGCAGTCGACCACGAGCTTGCCGATCAGCGCAGGGGCGTCGCCGCCGAAATTCGTGCCCGCGCCCAGGTACCAGCCCCTGCCCAGGACCGCGCCGACGGTGTTTTTGCCCGTCCGGAGCAGAGAAGTCACGTCGTAGCACTGATACGTTACCCGCTGATCGAACTGCAGCTGTCCGGGATTCAGCGCGCTTTCCGTGATCCGCGCGCCGTTCACGTAGGCGTCGTAAATGCCCGCCGCCGACACGAAAAGCTTCGCGGAAGATATCCCGCCGTCGACGGTGAAGCTGCCGCGCAGCATGGGGGCCGAGGAAGCGGAACCCGAAGGCGTCACCACGCTCCGTCCGAATATCCCGGAAAACCAGTTTGCGATCTTCGTAAAGAAGTTCCGGATCCGGAGAATTATTTTCTGGAAGGCGTTCACCCGGCTTTCCCCCGCCGTCCGGATCCAGGATGCGCCGTCAAAACCCGTCCCGGTCAGCGCGGTGACGAAGGACGAAGGCCCGCCGACGACCGTTTCTCCCCGTTCGTTGATGACGGCCACGTCCCAGTAATAGGTCGTGGCTTCCCTCAGGCCTGCGCCGCAGACGATCCCGGAATCTTCATCCGACGTTACAGTGCCGGAGTCCCAGACAAGGCTGCCGCCGTCAAGCGCCGCCGGGCTTTCTGCCACGCGCACGCGGTAGGCGGTCTGCCTTGCGCCGCGTACGGACGAAATCAGGTTCCACGAAAAGACGGGAGCTTCCGACACGCAGTTCGGGGATGTCTCGTAATTGACCCTCAGATTGCCTGCAACGTCTCCCGCTTCCGCCGTCGGATAACTGCTGACGTCGAACCCGAAAGATACCGCGGGCGCGTTATCTTCCGCAGCTGCCGGAACCGACCCGACGGCAAGCGAGGTAAAACACAATATCGCGGTCAGAAAGACAGAAATCAGTTTTTTCATGGAGGATTATATCTCCCTTCTGGATTTGATATAAAAACGCGCTATGCTGAACTCGGACAGCTGATATGCCCAGGATCAGTTTGCGGCGGGGGGCCGCGATAATGACGATCAGGGACGCCGGCACGATCGCCATGGGCACGAAGGCGGACACCGTGATGGAGTAGGTGGGCCGCCTTCCGTGATGGATCAGCGTATTGATGACGAGCACCGTGATCTCATAGGGCGCGCGGCAATCAACAGAGAAAGGATCACCGTGCCGGCTATGCGTCTGCTCTTCGGGAACGCAAAGCCGTTTCCGGCGTAGGCGGAAGTCATGACGATACCGAAAACGCTCAGCAGGAACAGGGCGTCAACGCAGCCGTACAGGGGCAGATTGTCCCACGCGATAAAAAGCCGCGAGGCGTACGTCCCTGCCGCGGCGGCGAGCAGCGCGAGCAGGAACGTGACCGCGCCCGTCAGGCCGTGCTTTTTTTTTTGCGGCGGAAACGGCTGCCGCCAGGGCGAGCAGCAGGATCACAGCCCCGCAGGCAAGCGCGGTGAAATACAGCGAAAAGCTGAAATCGTTCCACGAGACCGGCATCAGGAATGGCAGACGCGTCTCGGTGATCTCGTGTATTTTCCGTTCAAAGCGCAGCGGGAAGGTCAGCTCCGGTACCTCCGTTATTTCAGGGCTTACCCTGTTGATATTGAAAAGGTGAAAAAGTACGCAGAACAGTCAAACCGATGTCTGATTATTTGGCTGAGTGTTTGATTTTTCTTTTGAATATATGAACGAGGCAGACGACGGCGGCTCCCGCCAGGACGGCGGCTGCAAGGAGCTGTCCGACGATGCGCCACGTATGCGGCACCATAAGATCGAGCTGCGAATAGCAGCCGTTGAAATAATGTCCCAATAAAGGCTCGACCAGCTTTCTCTGTCCTTCCTTCAGACCGGATTCCATATGGACGTCTTCTCCGAGAATCATCGTCATACGTGTCTGAGCGTCATACGCCTGCCAGGTGATTGCTTCCGTGCCCGGATCTCCCGTTCTTGCGAAATTCACCCACATATCCTGCACGGCATCGGCAAGTTCCCGGTTGTAAATATCGCCGTTATAAGTCGTCACCTGCGGATTGTTGAATACATAGATAAGTTCTATGGCGTGGCAGGCGCCGGTTGTTTCATCTTCGCCGGGCATGGTCCAATAATAATTGTAGACCGCATTTCCATTGGCAGCGTGAAGCTCCGCCTGCTTAAGAGCCGGGATTCGGAACAGCAGTTCATTATAAAGCTCAGTCAGCTTCCATATTTTTTGACCGCTCTGCAATGACAGGAACTCGTCCGCACATTGCTTTTCTTCATCTGTCATTTGCTTGCGGTTGTTTTCGTATATTACGGGAAACAGGTGCCGATAAATTGCCATACCCGGAATGCCGCTGACATAATATCCCATCTACGCGATCCAGTAGCGCACTTCGTCCGCGTTTGAGCCGATCAGCATATCCGTTTTTGCCGCGCCGCCGTCCGCATAGGCGCCGTACGGGTCCTCCGGCAGAACGATACCGTCCCTTTCCGGGAAATTGTTATAATCGTTCAGCTCTTCATTCAGGGAAATCAGTTCTTCTTCGGATAGCGCCGTTAATTCGTCCATTGTCGTGCATCCGCTTTTTTTAAGCAGCAGCTTCGTAAGGTTCTGGCATTCCTCTTTGCTGTATGTCAGGGCAACCGATCCGCTTTCCGCGATTACCCTCTGATACAATCCGTCGGCTTCCTTTATAAGCGGAATAAGCGAAACGCTTCCCGCACCTGCAGATTCGCCGAATATCGTGATGTTGTCGGGATCGCCGCCGAAAGCAGATATATTCTTTTTGATCCATTGCAGGGCGCAGATCTGATCCAGCAGACCCAGATTGCCGCTTGTGGAATACGCTTCGCCTCCGGGAACGGAAGAAAAGTCGATAAACCCCAGGATCCCCAGCCGGTATTCAACGGTCACAAGGATGATATCAGGGTATTTCTCAACAAGATTATGTCCGTCGTACATGGGATCCGACGTCGCTCCCCAGCCGTAGGAACCGCCGTGGAAGAAAACCATGACGGTTTTCCCGCCGGCGGGTCCGCCGGCGTTTGACCAGACGTTCAGAGTAAGACAGTCTTCGCTCTGCGGGTAATATGAGCCTTCTTCCGACGGCCATTCCGACTGGATTGGCGAACGACCGAAATAATACGCCTGATAAACAGTGCCGCTGTTCCGCGCGGGAACCGGATTTTTCCAGCGGAGCTTTCCGACAGGCGGTTCGGCGTAGGGGATCCCTTTATATGAAATCACGCCGTTGTCCGCCAGCCCGACGAACACGCCGTTGCTGCAGACGGCGGCAAGAGAATCGTCATAATCGCCGCTGATGATTTCATTGTCTCCGAAAAGAGCGCGTATCTGCGCTTTCGTACCGTCATGACCGTCGGCGCCGCAGCCCGTGAGAAGAGAAACGCCGAGCAGCAATGCAATGATCAAAGCTCCTTTTTTCATAAACGCGATCTCCCCTGATAACGATTCGTTGATTCAGATTCAGTATAAAGAAAGAATCGTCGGATGTCAAATGATATCTCGCGATATTACGGCTTGATTATCTCTGCGAATTATGGTATAATAAATAAGTAATCGACGGTATTATCTCAATTTGCGTTTATTAGACCGGCGCTTCAAAAAAGCGGTATGATTATGAAAAACCGATCTCGTTTGATCCTGCGTCGGATAACTGTCAGAAAGGACCGTAAAAATGAAAAAGATCGTCACGTTGATCCTTGCCGTTCTTCTTGCCGTGTCGGTCGCGTCGCCGTCGTTCGCGCGTAATTATACGCTTGACTCCGACCGTACGTCCGCGCTGCCCACGATCAATATCGCCGGGGACGGCGAGTTCATCTATTACGATAACTACACAAAGCATATGAGGATGGACAGTTTAATCGGCGAAGCTTTCGATGAAGATAATGAAGAAGCTCCGGATGATCAGAGAGTGAAAGAGATCGCGGAGTCGATATTCAACGTTGTAAAGCCGATGCTTATGGAGGGTGTCTTATTCGGCAGGTGGGATAACTATTACGACGCGATGTATAATGAGGTCGCGGAGATTTATGACCCGATCCTGCTTGACGGAAACGGAGACCCGAAGGGCGACAGCGGTCTGTCGCAGGGGCGGAAAGAGGAAAACGCCTATAACAAGGTCCACGACAAAAAAACGGGGGCGGACGGCAGATACAGATGGAACGCGTATAATTTCTGGTACGACTGGCGGCTTGACCCGTTTCAGACCGCGGATGAACTGA
>JAILQN010000298.1 GCA_024699005.1 Clostridia bacterium | reverse complement strand
CAATCATTACAATTAGATGTTGCAAAATATGGAAGCAATTGTTATACTGGAAAAAACATTCCAAAGAATACCCGGGAGATCAAACATGAAAAAAAGTCTCGCTGTGATAATGATCTGTATACTTATCATATCTTCTTTATCGCTGTGCGTATCGGCAAGAAGCGGCAGTATCGACGACGATATCGCCGCGGAGACAAGAGCTCTTGCCGTCGAGGTCGAATCAGAGGGAGTCGTGCTTCTGAAAAACGACGATCAGGCACTCCCCTTGAGTGGTAAGAAAGTAAATGTATTCGGATCAGGCTCCGTACAGCCTTTCTACGGAGGGGCCGGTTCAGGTGCTGTTACGACAGTCGATCCCGTTGATTTCTATGAAGCCCTAGACACAGCCGGTATCGCTTTTAATCCGGAACTTAAAACCTTGTATGAACGTCATGTCCGGTCGTTCATACCAAAGACTGATAATATCGTTCTTAACAATCTGTTTCAGCTTGCTTTTGCCAGGAGTTCGCTTGATGAGATGCCGGTAAAGTATCTTACAAATAAGATCATGACAAATGCAAAGGAATACTCCGATACTGCGCTGATCGTGATAAGCAGAACCAGCGCGGAGGGCAGAGATCTTTCTGCAGATACGCTCCGATTGTCGGAAGAAGAAAAGAGGCTCGTCGAAACAGTCACCGGATCGTTCCCCGAAGTAATAATCGTGTTCAATACCGGCAACCTGATGGAAATGGGCTGGCTTGAGGATTATGAAAGCGTCAAAGCTGCGATGCTGATATGGATACCGGGTGAATTCGGGCTTGAAGGAGCTGCGAAGGTTCTGTCCGGCGAAGTCTCACCGTCCGGACGTCTCGCAGATACCGCGGCTTACAGTACAGACGATCATCCGTCCACTGCGTATTTCGGCTCGCATTCGTATGATAACGGAAGTCATTACGTGGAATACAGCGAGGGTATATACGTCGGGTACCGTTATTTTGAAACATTCGCACCGGAGAAAGTACAGTTTCCGTTCGGATACGGTCTGTCATATACCGGGTTTGAGAAGTCATCAGCGAAATTCACCCGTTCCGGCGATGAGATAAAGGTTTCTTTAACTGTCAGAAACGTCGGCAGCCGACCGGGTAAAGAGGTAGTAGAACTTTATTTCTCCGCGCCGTATACTCCCGGCGGTATCGAAAAAAGCGCGGTCGAGCTCGGCGCATTTGCGAAAACGGGACTGCTTGAACCGGGACAGAGCGAACGCGTCGATCTGTGCGTATCCCTTCGAGATATGGCGTCATATGATATGGAGCGTCAGGCGTACGTGCTGGATGCGGGTTCATACAGACTGTTTTGCGGCGACGATATACGTTCGCCTTACGCTGAAAAGACCTTTACGTTCAGTGAAAAAGTATGGGAAAATGACGACGTTACGGGCGTAAAGATAAGAAATCTGTTCTCTTCGGCAGATAACGGACTGAGCGTCCTTTCACGCGCGGACGGGATTGCGCCGGCTCCGCGTGAGCTTATAGCCGATGATGCCGTATTAAATACGGACGTGCTTCCGGAGGTCACAACTGACGGCGAAGCTCCGAAAACAGGCGTTAAATATGAACAGACTATTACCCTGCGCGATGTGGCGGAAGATGAAACCAAGTGGGATGCATTCCTGGATCTGCTTACGCTGGACGAAATGATCGACCTGGTCGTTCATTCCGGATATGAGACTCAGGGCGTGGAACGTCTCGGCATCCCCGCTACAGAAGACAACGACGGCCCGTCGTCCGTAAAGGGGCGTCACGGTCTGGTATACGTGGACAGCGGAACCGCATACCCTTGCGAGACAGCGATCGCGTGCACATGGAATGAATCTCTTGCAGAACGGATAGGAGAAGGCGCCGGCAAGGAAGCGGCAGATATGGGGGAAGACATATGGTACGCGCCGGGGATCAATCTGCACAGAAACCCGATGGGCGGAAGAAATTTTGAGTATTTCTCCGAAGATCCTCTGCTTTCCGGCGTAATGGGCGCTGCTGTTGTAAAGGGCGCCAACCGATATGAACTTGTGACTACTGTCAAGCATTTTGCCCTGAACGATCAGGAATCACACCGCAGCGGCCTTTTTACGTGGGCGGACGAACAGACTATTCGCGAACTCTATCTGCGGGCGTTTGAACCCGCGATAAAGGAAGCAGGCAGCGTCGGCGTGATGAGTGCATATAACAGGATAGGTTCGGAATGGTGCGGAGCAAGCAGAGCGCTGCTGAACGATCTTCTGCGGAACGAATGGGGATTTGACGGATACGTGATATCGGACTACTCTTCAAATTTCACCGGAAAAGGTTATATGAGTCCCGTCAACGCCGTATACGGCGGGGGAGATACAATGCTTACGGGAATATGGTCTCTGCAGAGACCGTCTCATATC
>JAILQN010000287.1 GCA_024699005.1 Clostridia bacterium | reverse complement strand
CGCCGCCCGGAATATCTATAAGCAGCTTCAGGGAATTGAGCTGCACGACCTCGGCAAAATAATAGGTGGTGAACACGTTGTAAAGACCGCCGGTGGACATGAGCATATTGGAAAGGACGATCAGTATGAGGGGCTTGTTGTGGATGAGCACCCTGAAGCCCTCGATTATGCTCGGCTGCCGCGCGGACTGCACTACCCTCTCTTTTGTGAATATCCCGGCAAGAGAGAACAGTCCCCCGCCGAAGAGCGCCGAGATAACGCCGACGACCAGGAAAACCGTCCGCAGGCTGACGTTCCACACGCCTTTCTCGGAAACGTCCATCAGTGATAGCAGAAGCGTCTGCGACGCGCCCGCAACTATGCCGCTTATAAAAGTCGAGAAAGAGATGACCCTCGTTCTGTCCTGCGGCAGGGGCGAGACCGCGGTGGTCATTCCGTTGAACGGCACGTCCGCGAAGGTAAAGCACAGCTCCCACAGGATATAGGAGACGTACATATAAACGATCTTTACCCCGACGGAAGATACTCCGTTCATGAACGACGGACCGCCGAAGAGCAGCACGGTCAGTATCGCGAAGGGCAGAGGCGTGATGATCAGCCAGGGGCGCAGTTTGCCGTAACCGGTCCTTGTCTTGTCGACGAAGGATCCGATCATCGGGTCGTTGACGGCGTCCCACAGCCCGGAGAGCAGCATCATGGACGACACTGCGCCGGCGGGAAGCCCGAACACCTTGGTAAAGAACAGTGACAGATAACCGCTCTGCGTCGGAGTAGTAACAAAGCTCTTGCCCCCGGCGGCAAGGCCGTAGGCAAGAGCTTCGCTGTAACCGACGTAATGCTTTACGGTGTCGGCGTTCATAACTTCAGTTGACCTTTACAGGCCTGTGCTCCTCGACTGATTTCTTCGCCGCAAGGCCGATCTTGACGGACTGCATACCGGCGTGGATGCCCACCGGGACTTCTTTGTCGTTCTCGACCGCGTCCACGAACTGTTTCATCTCGTCCGAGAAGGACTGCATGTACCTCTCCAGGAAGAAGAACAGCGGCTTCTCGCCCGTGACGCCGTTGGCGTCGGCAATGACCGCGGAAGAGAGAGTGTCGTTGGAGGTGGCGACCATGCCCCTGGAACCGAACACTTCGGCGCGCTGATCGTAACCGTAGGCTGCGCGGCGGGAATTGTCGATAACGCAGAGAGCGCCGTTCTTCATCTTCATGGTGATGATGGCGGTGTCCACGTCGCCCTGCTCGCCGATAGCCGGGTCTACCAGGACCGCGGACTCCACGTATACTTCCTCGACGTCGCTGTTTACAAGGAAGGTCGCCATATCGAAGTCATGGATGGTCATATCCAGGAAGATGCCGCCGGAGACCTTGATATAAGCCGGATTGGGCGGCTCGGGGTCGCGGGAGGTGATCTTGACGATATGGGGATCGCCGATCCTGCCGTCGTCCACGGCCTTGCGGATCGCCGCGAAATTGTGGTCGAAACGGCGGTTGAAGCCGACCTGGAATTTAAGGTTCGTGCCCTCCAGCGCGTCGGCGACAGCCTGTATCTTCTCTACCGAGTGATCCACCGGCTTCTCGCAGAAAACGTGCTTGCCGGCCCTGATGGCCTCTATCGAGATCGCTGCGTGAGTGTCTGTGGAAGAGCAGACCAGAACTGCGTCGATCTCGGGATCGTTGATGATCTCTTTATAATCCTTTGTGATGACCCTGACGCCCATATCCTTCGCGAACGCCTCAGCCTCAGCGCTCATGAACGGATCGGCGATAGCCTTGACCGTCGCGTTCGGGACGTTGTAAGTGATGGATTTAAGATGTACTTTTCCTATGCGCCCCGCGCCGATGATTCCTATTGTTACCATGTATTTAGTTTTCCTTTCTGAATTTCAGTAAAGATATCGAAGTACCAATTAGCAATTAGCAATGTGCAATGTGCAATGAATACGGTTTTGCCTTATATATGAATACGCACAAGTGTCAATTGCACATTGAACATTGCACATTAATCAAAACGTCCTTCAGACTGAACAGCAGCAGTCTTCCGATCGCCGCAAGCTCAGATGGTTCCGTCCCAGGTCGTGACCTGGGTATTCTGCTTTTCTTCCTCGTCGAACCAGCGGGTGGTCACGCACTTGGAATCGGTATAGAACCTGTAGCCGTCCTTGCCCAGGCAGTGCAGATCGCCGAAGAAGCTCTGCTTATGCCCTGCGAAGGGGAAGAAGCCCACGGGTACGGGGATGCCGACGTTCACGCCGACCATGCCGCCGTCCGTGCGGTTGGCGAACTCACGGGCGAAATAGCCGTTCTGAGTAAAGATGACGGAACCGTTGGCGTAGGGGTTGGCGTTCATTATGGCAAGGCCTTCCTCGAAGTTTTTGCAGCGCTTGACACAGAGCACGGGGCCGAAGACCTCTTCGGTGCCGATGGTCATATCGGCGGTCACGTGATCGAAGATCGTCGGGCCGACGTAATAGCCGTCCTCAAAGCCCTCGACCTTGCAGTTCCTGCCGTCCAGCACGAGCTGCGCGCCTTCCGCAACGCCCTTGTTTATATCGGCGATGACTTCGTCATAGTGCTTTTTATAGGTGATGGGGCCGAGTTTGGAGGTCTTGTCGTAAGCGGGACCGACTTTGATCTGACTCGCCTGCTTTACAAGCTCAGCAACGAACTCGTCGGCGATAGCTTCCTCAACGACGACTGCGGAAAGAGCCATGCAGCGCTGACCGGCGCAGCCGAAAGCAGAGTTCATGACGCCCGCCGCGGTCCTGGTGATGGGTGTGTCGGACATGACAAGAGCGTGGTTCTTGGCCTGAGTCAGGCACTGTACTCTCTTGCCGGCAGCCGCGGCACGCTCATAGATCTTTTTGCCCACGGGGGTGGAGCCCACGAAAGTGATGCCGCGCACGTCCGGGGAATCGAGCAGCACGTTGATCTCGTTCCTGGAGCAGGTAACGATGTTCACGACGCCGTCGGGTACGCCCGCCTCTTTATACAGACCGGCTATCCTGAGAGCCGTTCTGGGAGTAAGGGACGCCGCCTTGAGGACGATGGTATTGCCGCAGGCGATGCAGACGGGAGTCATCCAGCCGAAGGGGATCATCGCCGGGAAGTTTACCGGTACGATGCCCGCGAAAACGCCCATGGACTCGCGGTAAAGGGACGTGTCGTAGCCGCGGGAAGCGTCCATGATGCACTCGCCCTGCATGAGCGACGGCACCTGGCAGGCGAGCTCCGTACCCTCTTTCGCTTTCAGCACGTCGCCCTCCGCCTCGGACCAGACCTTGCCGTTCTCTTCCGCGACAAGATACGTGAGCTCTTCCATGTGCTCGATGAGCAGGTCGCGGACCTTATAAAGGATCTGGGACCTCTTGATCGCGGGAGTCGCCTTCCAGCCCGGGTAAGCGGCCTTCGCGGCAGCTATCGCGCCCTCGACCTCCTCCGCGGTGCAGTTGGGAGCGTAGCCCGTGACCTCACCCGTGGAGGGATTGTGCAGCTCGTACCACTTTTCCGCTTTTGATTCAACGTACTGACCGTTTACAAAGTATTTAAGTTTTTCTGCCATTGTATTATATATCCTTTCTTTTACTCATTGCACATTGCACATTGCACATTGAACTCAGAGTCCTGCCTTCTCCCTGATATAGTTCCTTGCCTTTACGGCGTACTCGAACGGATTTGCGATCGCCGGATCCTGCTCCGCCTCGACGAGCACGTAGCCCTCGTAACCGTTTTCGGCAAGTACGTCGAATATCGGACCGAAGTCGATAGCGCCGTCGCCGGGAACGGTGAAGGTGCCGAGCCTTACGCCCTGCAGGAACGAAAGATGCTCCGCCTTGACTCTGGCGATCACGTCGGGACGCACGTCTTTAAGGTGAACGTGTCTGATCCTTTTGACGTATTTCTTAAGAACCGCCATATAATCGTAACCGCAGTAAGCCAGATGACCGGAGTCGAACAGCAGGCTGAACAGCTCGGGATCGGTGTTCTCCATGAGCCTGTCTATCTCTTCCGGGGTCTGAACGACGGTGCCCATGTGGTGATGGAGCGTCAGGGCGATGCCCATGTCTTTGGCGACCTTGCCCAGTTTGTTCACGCCGTCGCAGAGGAGCTTCCACTCGTCGTCGTTCATAACGTACTTCGCCTCAAAGATGGGCAGGTCGGTCCCCTGGATAGAGTGGCCCTGCTCCGAGATGCCCACGACCTTCGCGCCCATGGCTTTCAGGAAAGTGATGTGGTCTATAAAGTCCTTCTCCACTTTCTCATAGGGTTCGGTGGTCAGGAACGCGGAGAACCAGGCGTTGGCGATATGCATGTTCCGGATGTCCAGGTAGCGGTGGAGGACCGCCGGATCCTTGGGGTACTTGTTTCCGACCTCGCAGCCTTCGTAGCCCGCCAGCGCCATTTCGGAGACGCACTGCTCAAAGGTGTTCTCCTTGCCCAGGTCCGGCATATCGTCGTTGGTCCAGCCGATGGGAGCGATTCCTAATTTTACTTTTTTGGGATCAAGCATGGTATTTATGTTCCTTTCTGTTTTTCTGTACAGAGTATGTGAATAATGTGCAATTAGCAATGTGCAATGTGCAATCGCGATTCAGATTTCAGAAGCGTCAGCTTACTGCCGCCCCGACAGAATTTCGCGATTAAGAGCTATTGAGTTTCCTCTGTTGTCTTAATGATTGCACATTCATCCGGGGCGGAGGAAACTTAACCGTCGAAGTAAGCAACGGCGCAATGTGCAATCGCGATTCAGATTTCAGAAGCGTCAGCTTACTGCCGCCCCGACAGAATTACGCAATTGAGCTCTATTGAGATTCCTCTGTTGTCTTAATGATTGCACATTCATCCGGGGCGGAGGAAACTTAACCGTCGAAGTAAGCAACGGCGCAATTACACATTGCACATTGCACATTACACATTGCTGATTAATATCAGTATTTCCTCGCCTTGCTCAGGTTCTCCGCCTTCGCTTTATACGCCTCCTGAACGGAGGGTTTTGCGGAAACGGAAGCGAGGCCCGTATGCCACCATGCGCCGTAACCGTCGGTCATGGTCTTGGGCAGGACCTTTATGTCGATAAGCGTGGAGACCGTCTGCTTCTTGCTGTCCTCCAGCGCTGCGGCGAGCTCCTCAAGGCTGCGGACGGTGTAGGTCTTGACACCGTAGCCCGACGCCGCCTTCGCGTAATCTATCGGCATAAGATCGCCCAGTAGCTCGCCGTTGGCGTCGCGTTTTCTGAACTCGGTGGCGAGGTTGCCTATACCGTTGGACATCTGCAGATTGTTGATGCAGCCGAAGCCGGAATTGTCGAACAGCATGACGTTTATCTTCGCGCACTCCTGGATGGAAGTCACAAGCTCGCTGTGCAGCATAAGATATGAGCCGTCGCCGCAGAAGGAGTAGACCTCCCTGTCCGGGCAGGCGAGCTTTGCGCCGAGAGCTCCGGCGATCTCGTAACCCATGCAGGAATAACCGTATTCCATATTGTAGCTGTAAAGCTCCTCGGTGGTCCACATCCTCTGCATATCGCCGGGAAGGGAACCTGCGGAACCGACCGCCACGGCGTTTTTGTCTATATTGTTCCTGATATAGGCGAGAGCCGCGGTCTGAGTCAGATTGGTGCCGTACATCTCGACGAATTCGGGGATGGTCTTGGGGTCGCGCGCGGCGATGAGCGGCTTGAAATCATCGTCATAGACGTAATCCGTGAGCCGTTCCATCTCCTTGTCCCAGTCGGCTTTGGCCTTATCGAACTCGTCGGTATATTCCGACTTGTAGCCCATGGCGGCAAGTTTTTCCGTCAGGGTCTCAAGAGTCGCCTTCGCGTCGCCGACGGCTTTGGTGGCGTCCAGTTTATATGCGTCGAAACGCGCGGTGTTGATCGTAACCACGGGAGTCTCTGCGTAAAGCGATTTGGAAGCGGTGGTAAAATCGGAGAACCTGGTGCCGACGCCGATTATGCAGTCGGCGGCCTTCGCGATGACGTTGCCCGAGGAATTGCCGGTAACGCCCACGCCGCCCATATTGTAGCGGTTGGAAGCTCTGACGGCGCTCTTGCCCGCCTGGGTCTCGCCGAAGGGGATATTGAACTTCTCGCAGAAAGCCGCGAGAGCCTCGCCCGCCTCGGAATACCTGACTCCGCCGCCGCATATAACGAACGGCTTCTTCGATTTCGCGATGACCGCTGCGATATCGTCTATCTCCTCCTGAGGAGCTGTTACTCTCGTTATCCTGTGGACCCTCTTTTTAAAGAAGGAATCCGGATAATCGTAAGCCTCGCCCTCGACGTCCTGAGGAATGGATACGCATACTGCGCCGGCGTTCGACGGATCGGTCAGAGCGCGCATGGCGTTGATCATGGCGGACATGAGCTGCTCGGGGCGCGTCACCCTGTCCCAGTACCTGCAGACGGCGCGGTAAGCGTCGTTTGTGGTGGTGGTCAGGGAATTGGTCTGTTCGAACTGCTGCAGAACCGGATCGGGCTGGCGGGTGGAGAAGGTGTCCGCGGGCAGCAGAAGCAGCGGCACGTTGTTGACCGTAGCCGTCGCGGCGGCGGTGACCATATTGCAGGCGCCGGGGCCGATGGAGGACGAACAGGCGATTATCCTGCGCCTGTTGTGCATCTTGGCATAGGACATGGCGACGTGCGCCATACCCTGCTCGTTCTTGCCCTGATAGACCTTAAGACCGCCCGGATTCTCGTCCAGAGCCTGCCCCAGGCCCACCACGATGCCGTGGCCGAATATCGTGAAGATACCGTCCACGAATTTGTTTTCGACGCCGTCAAAAGATACGTACTGGTTATCCAGGAATCTGACCAGCGCCTGAGCCATTGTCATGTAAGCCATTTTTTTATTCCTTTCGTTTAACAATCACGATTTTGCTTTGAGTGTTGAGAGTGGAGTGTTGAGATTGGAGTTGTGGTTGATATCCTGTATTGACGCGCTTCAGATTGCATAACGGTATGCCTACTTCCGCGAATAACTCCACTCTCCACTCTTCACTCTCCACTCTCTGTCAGTCCGTCCAGTTGTCGTGAAGGAGCCACTTGTGCTCATCACCGACAATTCTCGTGGTTTTGAGCCAGGCGTCGCCGTCGAGGTGACGTATCATCCATACGTAATACATCGTATACCCCGGAGCGGTGACCTGCTCGTGTTCGCATTTGTCGATGGTCAGGTACGAGCCGTCCGTGCTCTTGTAAACCTCGTCTCCGTTATAAGCCGCGCCGAAGCCCTGGGGCTTGTCGAAACGGTAATAATAGACCTCGGGCTGCGGGTGGGAATGAGGCGGATAGCTCGACCATCTGCCGGGCTTGTTGAACACCTCGCCCATTACCATGTTCGACTGAGGCTCGTTGTCCTTGTCGAACATCGTGGACACCACGCGGTAACCGGCGCCGTCCCACTGCCCTTTGCCGAACTCCTGATACAGGCAGTTTTCCGGAGTGTAGAACTTTGCCTCAAACTCCGCGTCGTTGTCTGTGCGCTGTATCACGATCTCGCTCTTTTCCGCGATCCCGGTCACGGTGAAGGTCGTATTCTTTGAAACGTGAAGACAGTAGGGCTTCATATCAAAGGGATTTGCGCGTCTGCCCGTTTCGGCTTTGCCGTCCCATTTAAACCCGACTTCACCCTCCGTCAGCAGCACGGCGATCTCGTCCGTGTCGCTGAAGAAGACCATCGTCTCGTCTTTTTTCAGAAGCTTGACCTTTATAGTCATCAGCATATCGGCGTTTTTTCCGCCCATTTCGCAGAGCAGCTTCTCGCCGTCTTCATTGAATTCTATTCTCTCAAACATTGTTATTTGTCCTCTTTTATTACAGGTCATCGCCATGTTGCGTATTGCGTGTTGCGTGTTACGTATTGAGTGTTGCGTGTTGCGTATTGCGTATTGCGTGTTACGTATTGAGTGTTGCGTGTTGCGTATTTTGAACTGAAAAGTCTGTTCTTCCGTCCGGCGACGCAAAACGCAAAACTCAAAAACTCAAAACGCAAAACAAAGCACAATGACCTTTGACTGTGAAATATGCGTGCTTTCACACAAGTTCCCGTCAATTATCCCCTCGCTACCATTTCGCCGTACTCCGCCTTTTCGTCCGCGATGAACTTTGTGACTGCCTCAAGGGAAGGCATCGCGGCGGAGCAGGAATGAGCGGAAACGAGCATTGCGGCGGACGCCGAGCCGTATTCCAGCGCTTCGTACATCTCCGCGCCGTCGATAAGCGCCCTGATAAAGGAGGATGCGTAGCCGTCGCCGCCGCCGAAGCCCTTCATGGCTTTGACCGGGAAGGGTTTTACGGCGTAGCTCTTGCCGTCGTTGGTGTAGGCGGTGGAGCCCTCTTTGCCGTGCTTGATGACGACGATCTTCGCTTTGCAGGCGAACAGCCGCTCCGCGCTCTCTTTATCGGATGAGCAGACGCTGGTTATACGCTCGGTCAGATCGTATTCCTCACGCGAGCCGAGGATGATATCGGCGTGCTCCGCCACCATGGAATAATAAACGGAGATCTCGTCCGGACTCTTCCAAGTATATGCCCTGTAATCTATATCGAAAATGATCGGGATGCCGTTCTTCTCCGCAAGCATCATCGCCTTCAGCGCCGCTTCCCTTGACGGGCTCCGGCAGAGAGCGGTGCCGGAGATGAGCAGGCATTTCGTCCTTTTTATATAATCCTCATCCACGTCCTCCGGGGAGAGCATCAGATCGGCCACGCCCTCGCGGTACATCAGTATGCTGCTCTCTGTGGGGCTTTTGATCTCGGTGAATGTCAGCCCTATTTTTTCGCCGTTTTTGCAGCGGGTGATATGACTGACGTCTATGCCGTCGTTTCTGAAATAATCGGTGACATAGTCGCCGAACTGATCGTCCGACACCTTGCCGATAAAGCCGACCTTCTTGCCCAGGCGAGCCATGCCCACGGCGATATTCGCGGGAGAGCCGCCGACGTACTTATTGAAGTTCGAGCTTTCGGACAGAGGTCTGTTCATGTCCGTGGGATTGAAGTCGACAGCGACCCTGCCCAGAGGGATGATGTCGAAATCCTTGTTTTCGGGGAAAGTAACATAGCCCATAATACAAAACTCCTTCTGAATATTATAAATTTGCAATTTGCAATTGCTGTCCATTTTTGCAAGCAAAAATGTTATATAGACGCGCTGATCAATTCAGTTACAAGAAAACAGGCTCCGCGTTTCAACCATTTGAAGCGATACAAAGCAGCTCTATACCTGCTGTCTGCTGCGGAATTGCACATTGCACATTGCAAATTGCACATTATAAAGAGCTGAATATCTTTATATGTCTTTTCACGTTCTCACAGACCGCTTCCGCCATTTTCGGCGAAAGAGTGAAGTAATCCGGACTGTCGACAGTCGCCGTATACTCCTTCGCCGCGTTCGCCAGAGCGTCGAAGCTGGCGGTCGCGATGTTTATCTTCCTTATGCCCAGTGTGATCGCCCGTCTGAACTGTTCGTCCGAGATGCCTGTCCCGCCGTGCAGCACGAGGGGGATATCCACTCTGTTATATATCTCCTCCAGCACGTCGAAACGAAGTTCCGGCAGCACCGGGTAATTGCCGTGAGCGTTGCCTATGGCGACGGCGAGACAGTCGATGCCCGTTGCGGCGATAAACTTCTCCGCCACGTCGGGATCGGTGCACTGTATCTTATGAACTGCGGTGTCGCCCTCGTTGCCGCCTACGACGCCCAGCTCGGATTCGACGGTCGCGCCGGTCTCATCCGCCATACGGCGGACCTCTTTTGTCAAAGCGATATTCTCATCCAGGGGTTTTAAGGACGCGTCGAGCATAACGGACGTAAAACCGTAATCCAGAGCAGCCCGAACACAGCCGATCGTAAGCCCGTGATCGAGATGGACCGCGATCGGAACGTCCGCGTTTTTCGCGGCGTTTATCATCATGGGCGCCATAAGCTCCAGCGGGGACTGTTTAAGACGTTTTTCGGCTATCTGCAGGATTATGGGAGCATCAAGCTCCTCCGCAGCTTTTACCGCACCGATGACCATCTCCATATTGCCGACGGAAAACGCGCCGACGGCAATTTTCCTTTCGTCGGCGTATCTGAGCAATTCGGTCATTTTAACAAGGGACATGAGCGATCCTCCCTGTGTGTACTTATTATAATATTCTTAAAATTAAATCAATCTTTAATCTCTGCGGCGGCAGACTCTATTTTTTGCAGACGCCTCGCGGCGCAGGAGCGGGTGACGGGAGTCGAGAGCGCTTTTCCAAGGGCGTCAAGCGACATATCCGGATTTTCGACGCGCAAAAGCGCAAGTTCCCGGAGTTCCGGCGGCAGAGAGTCCAGAGCGCCGTGTTTTTCAAGTATCCTGACAGCCTTCAGCTGCCGCGCCGCCGCCGCCGAGCTTTTTTTAAGGTTGGCGCTGTCGCAGTTGACCCGCCTGTTGACCATATCCCTGACGCTGCGTTCGGCTTTTTTCTGGATCACTTCAAGCATGGCGTTGTGCGCGCCTATATTGCCCAGAAGTTCCGCGATATCGTCCCCGGACGCCATATATACGACGGTAAGCCTGCCGCGGTGCACCGTCTTCGATTTCAGACCGAGACAGAGCAGCGCGTTTTTTATCACCGCAACACGTTCCTCTCCGTATACGTCGAACTCAAGATGGAAATCGTTCTCCGGGTCGGACATATTGCCGCACATCAGAAACGCGCCGAGCAGAAAATATCTCGCGCCATCCACGCCCTTCACGTTGTCATCCACAAAGACGGAAGTGTCCCGGTCTTCGCTTATCCCGAAACAGCGCAGGAAATCATCTGTGCTGTCCTTCGGCACGTCCAGCCGGCAGGCGCCGGAACCGGTACGGCTCGCTTCGCAGTCCACTCCGGCGAAATCCGCGAACATCACGCGGCAAAGCGCCGAGACCGCCTCGTTCTCCGTCGAAACGCAGATCCTTTCGCGTGAAAAATACCGTCCGAAATAAGTAAGCCCGTAACAAAACGGAAGCCGGACCTCCGGAGGGACCGGAAGCCGGCAAAGGGATTCTTTAAGCTCGGAAGAGTAGGACATTTTCAGAGTGGAGAGCGGAGAATGAAGTTTCAGGGAAGGAACTCGACTTCCGGTTCCAGCAATATGCCGGTCCGGGCGAACACGGCTCCCCTGACGTTGTTGATAAGCCGTTTGACGTCTTTGGCGGTGCAGATATCCCTGTCGGAATTTATAACGAACCCGGCGTGTTTTTCGCTGACTGACGCGCCGCCGACGGTGTACCCCTTAAGCCCGGTGCGTTCGATAAGCGCTCCGGCGAAATTACCCTCCGGGCGTTTGAACGTGCTGCCCGCGCTGGGATATTCCAGCGGCTGTTTTGACCTGCGGCGTTCCATGAGTTCATCCATTTTTGAGCGGATATCCGCCTGATCTCCGGGAGCAAGCCTGAACACCGCTCCGGTTATGATCAGATCCTTATTATCCTTGAAAACGGAGTGACGGTAGCCCAGATCGCAGTCGGCGCCGTCAAGAACGCCTTCGCCGCCTTCTTTTGTGATATAAGAAACCGACTCCAGGACGTCTCTGATCTCCCCGCCGTAGGCGCCGGCGTCCATATATACGGCGCCGCCCACGCTCCCGGGGATGCCGTAGGCAAATTCAAGCCCCGCAAGGCTGTTGTCAAGAGCGGTCATGCACAGTTTCTTGAGCGGTACGCCCGCCCCGCAGGATATGCGGCCGCCGTCAACGCGGATATCCGTAAAGCAGTCGGGTATACTTACTACCAGCCCGGGGATGCCGTCGTCAGACACGAGCACGTTGGAGCCGTTGCCGAGGACGTAAGTATCGACGCCGTATTCCTTCGCGAGCTTCAGTATCTCTTTCAGAAAACCGGCGCTCTCGGCTCCGACAAAATATTCCACCTGCCCGCCCAGCTTGAAAGAGGTATGGGCGGACATGGGTTCGTTTGTCAGGCAGATACTCGTGAGGGGGGTAAGCTGTTTTATAAACTCGGGATTCATCATATTACTAATGTGCAATGTGCAATGTGTAATGTGCAATTGCGCCGGATAATGTATCAACCGTTTGCGTCACACCGCCCCGGCAGCCTCTGAATAAAACCTTCCGTGGCGGAGACAAGTCAGCGTTTATACTATCCAAAGCGCAATTGCACATTGCACATTGCTAATTGCTAATTGCTGATCATCATTCGTCCAGCAGCGCGGCGCCGATTATGCCCGCGTCGTTGCCCAGTTTCGCGGAGACGATCTCCGTCTGGACATCTGCGTGGATACTGTACCTTGACGCCGCGACGAGCCTGCGCACGGGAACGAGCAGACTCTCGCCCTGGTTGCCTATGCCGCCGCCGACGCAGACCATATCGGGCTGGAACGTATTGACGATATTCGTGATGCCTTCGGCAAGATAGAAGATATAGTTCTTAACAACTTTCCGCGCGGCAGCGTCGCCCGCGTCCATGCCGATAAATGCCGTTCTGCCGCTGACTTTATTCAGATCGCCTTCCGCGATATCCCAGAGCTTCGAATACGGATCCAGCTTCATGGCGCGTTTCGTGTCGCGTATAAGGGCGGTGGCGGAAGCGTAAGCCTCCCAGCAGCCGCATCTGCCGCAGGTGCACTGCTCGCCGCCGGCGACAATGACCATATGCCCCATCTCGCCCGCCGCATAGTTCACGCCGGTCACGAGTTTTCCGTTCACGATGATGCCGCTGCCGACGCCCGTACCGAGGGTGATGGCGACGAAGTTCTTCACGCCCCTGCCCGCGCCCGCGACAGCCTCGCCCAGAGCGGCGCAGTTCGCGTCGTTATCGATATAGATATTGTCGATACCGGTGCGGGAATGAAGCAGTTCATATGCGGGCACCTTGTCGAATCCGAGGTTGTTGGCGTATTCGATAAGACCTTTGGCCTTGTTGACGGAACCGGGAGTGCCGACGCCCACAGACCCGATATCCTCCATGGTGAGCCCTGCGGACCTTACGGCGGATACTATCGTGCCCGCCATGTCGTCGAAGATCTCCTCCGCGGACCTGCCGCTGTTCGTCGGCGCATGCCCTTTTGCTATTATTTTGTATTCATCGTCCACGACCGCGGATACGATATTCGTTCCGCCCAGATCAACGCCTACTCTGTACATTGTTTATTTACCTCCGTAAATTTTAAGCTTTGAGTGTATGATTATTCTACAGAATCAGCATTCAAAAATCAAGCGAAATTCTGCATATATTCAAAGATCGGGCCTGCGGATTTATCCGTGAGATACGCGTGCCACGCCACCACTCTGTTCTGCCCGGGGATGACCGTGAGATTCTGCCCGAACATACCGCCTTTGCCGTAGGCGGTCTTCTCCGGATTCCACGCAAATTCATATTCCCGTTCCAGCACGGTATCCACCCATTCCTCCGAAAGGAGCCTGTTGCCGGCGTATTCGCCGCGCTGCAGGAACAGCTGCCCGAGCTTCGCCATATCGGACGAATGCAGATACAGCCCGGTAGCGCCCATGGGATAGCCATGGGGGCAGGTGGACCACGCCGCCTCCGAGAAATCCATCGGAGAAAACAGTCTTTTCCATAGAAATCTGTCCAACGGCTCCCCGGACTTTGCCTCAACCGCTCTGCCCAGAAGATAGAACGCGCCGTCGGAATAGGCCCGTTCCTCCCCGGGAACTGTATTGAGAGGAAGCGAAAACAGGTACTTCAGAAAATCATCGCCGAAACTGCCGGCCGGCAGCGCGTCGATATCGAGACAGCCGCCGGGTACGCCGAGGGTATGCTTCAGCGCATGATGCACGGTCGCGCCGCTCCAGCGCTCATCTGTCATATATTCCACATACTCCGGAAATATATCCGCGATCCGCTCGTCCGTCGACAGCGTACCGTCGTCAAAGCAGCAGCCCACAGCCGCCACGACGAACGCCTTCGCGACCGAGTAACTGTCCTGACAGCGGTTTGTTTCCGTAAATTCGACCGTCTCCGGAACCCCGTCTTTTATTTCGGTCATTCGGAACACGTTCAGGCCGTTCTCCCTGACGCATGCGGCAAAGCCGTCTGTAAATCTGCTCATGGCATTTTCCTTTCAGATCGTTTCGACTGTCATTCTATCATTATCCTACGATAATTTCAATAATCAGTTGCAAATATACGCCGGATATAATACAATTATCGGCAGCAGGCATCAATTCCGCATGGAGGACGAACGGATGAAGGCAGATTCGAAACGCAGATACGCCCACGTGGTCATCGTCGGTATAGACGGAATGGGGATATTCTGCAAAGATACCGATACGCCGAATATGGATAAGATCTTTGAAAACGGCGCGTCCACTCTGAAAGCGGAGTCAATGTTCCCCACCATCAGCGCGCAGAACTGGGGCGGCATGCTGATCGGCACGGACCCCGAAGTTCATGGGCTGACAAACGGCATCGTCAGCCGGGTCGGGTATACGAACAGCGAACTGCCCACGATCTTCAGGACGGTCCGTGAACACTTTCCCGACGCCGCGCTGTGTTCGGTATGCAACTGGGATCCCATAAACCGCGGCATAATCGAACATGATATAAACGTAGTCATGCGGGACGCGCCGGACGGAGAACGGACCACGGAAATAACGGTGGAATGCATCCGGTCCCTGCGTCCGGATCTTCTGTTCATACATATCGACGATCCGGACGGCGCGGGGCATAATCACGATTACGGAACGGAGGGGCACCTTGAATCCATCCGCCGCTGCGACGGCTTTGTGAAACGGATATACGACGCCTGCGCTGACGCCGGGATGCTTGACGACACCCTGTTTATCGTCATCACCGATCACGGCGGCTTCAGAAAAGGTCACGGCGGCTTTACGGACGGCGAAAAGTATATCTTCTTCGCTCTCGCAGGCAAAACGGTGCTCAGGACCAAAGATTTTTACGCCAAAACGAAGGATTTAAACGCCGTTGTCCGCTACGCCTTCGGGATAGACAATCCGGCGCCGGACGCGAACGGTTTTTCATCCCAGGTCCCCGGGGGGATATTCCGGGACTGGAACGGGCCGTACGTCCCGGACAGAACAGGCGAACGCCACGACGTGGCGTCGCTCCCCCATCCGGATATCAACGCGGAAAACGGCCTTCTTAAGTATTTCCCAAAAGAGGAGATCATGCTCGCGATGTTCTTTGAGTACGATCCCTCGGATTCCGCCGGGAAAGTGAGATTCCGCGAAGAGGGACACGTCAAGTATTATTCGAACGGCGTGCGAGGCGCGAAGGCGGAACTGGGCGCGACCGGCTGTTTTGTGACGGACGGCCTGCGCTTCGGCACGGAGGATTTTACCGTATGCGCGTGGCTGGACGTGGACAACGCGCCCGCGGCGGAGGCGTATTACTGCGGGAACAAAACCATGACGGATTCCGGTCCGGGCTTCATGCTTGGTTTTACGAAAGCGGCGCTTCTGCTCGGGACAGAGACCGACGACCCGGACACCTATCAGGAGCATACTTTCCCGTATTTCAGAGATATATCCGGCGGCTGGCTGCACGCGGCGTTCGTTTTCAGCCGACGGGAGAACAGGATCAGCGTCTACGTCAATTTCAGACCGGTAAGGACCGTGACCCTGCCGGACTGTTTCACAGACTTTCCGCTTGACGCACTGTCCTTCACCGTGGGCGACGATGCCTCACGGAAGATCAACACGGGGAACGGCGCGCTTATAAACATCGACGATCTGCTGATTTTCGGCAAGGCGTTCGTAGACAGTGATATTTCTCGGCTTGAAGACTATTACAGATGAGCCGGCGGCCGGTACGCGCCATCGGGCATTTCATGGCCGCAGGATCACAAAACACGTCCGGCGATTTAAGTCCGGCAGCGACAGAACACGGAGGCAACCGATTTGAAGAACAAAAAAGAAAAACGCGACAGTTTTATTCTGAACTTTTTCCGCGATCACAGAAGCGTCGCACTCACCATTATCACCTGCGTTCTGCTCTGCGTGGGCTGCGTATTCTCGCTCTGGATCCTGAGAAACAACAAACTCCTCGCCTATCAGTTCATCTCATTTGCGATGAACGTCATGATAAACATTATCGCTGCGGCGGTATTCTTTATACTTCAGGTCTATCTGCCCGGCTACAGACGCAGGAGGATCCTGGGCAGATACGCAAAAATGTTTTTGCAGGAGAGACTTGTCAACCGCATAAAGATGCTCGAGCGGCACATTGCCAGAGCCGTTAAAAATGAAGCGGACGAAGAAGAACTGCTGCCGATCGTCTCGCTTGACTGCGAAGAGATACGTTCCTGTGTCAACGAATGTATGCGCACCTACATCACTGTGCTGCCCGACAGTCTTATCGACTCCCTGAACGCCGTGATGTACGACGACGTGTTCTATATGCTGACGCTGCTTTCAAGCGGCAGGATGCACACCCTGGGGCTGAATGATATACTTGACGATCCGGAAGGCATAAACGCGCTTTCGGATCATTTCAGGCGGATAGAAGAAGAGACAGACGCGCTGAAGTATTAGGTAAGCACTGATTAATTCTTGTGCATACGTCCTGCCGGCTCTTTTTCCGGCATCTGTCATAAAAATGCTCGTTAATACACAAAGTATTGCCTGCGCTTTTTGTTTCAGCTGCCGAAAAAATATCTCGGCAATCTGTATACACCGAATTAATCAGCACTTACTTAGTCCCGTCACTCAAAGCGCAAAACTCAGATCCAATACGTTCCTGCCGTTTTCGCGACGGTAGGAATATTTTTCCGCCAGCTGAAACGCTATGAACCTGCCGAGGCCCCCTACGGCAGTCGAATGGTCGTATTCGCCGATATCGGGAACGTCTTTCGTCGGGTCAAACGGCGTCCCGCTGTCGGAGAATATCATTTCGGCCTTATCGGAAACGATGAGGCTGAAACCGACGTTCCCTTTGCCGTCTTCATAGGCGTAGGAGCAGATGTTGACGAACACTTCCTCCGCCGCGAGCTTAAGCTGATACACCGTCTCATCCGTAAGGCCCGGAACGCTGTCGATAAGATCGTTGATTTTAAGCAGGTTGGCAGGTTCCGCGGAAACTTCGAGATCATATTCCATCGGTTTGTCAGCCGACGGTATCAGAGTCAGGATCGTTATGTCGTCGCTCTGCTGAGCTTTGCCGGCGAATGATGAGATCTTTCCGAGTACGGTGGGGATCACGTTCCGTTTGTCTTTCCCCGCAAAATCGCTCAGGATGTTTTCGAGTGTTTCGGTGCCGAGAAGATATCCGTTCTCATTCTGCGCTTCGTTCACGCCGTCGGTAAACAGGAACAGCAGATCTCCCGGAGAAAGCGTTATCTCCGCCTCTTCATACGGTACCCCTGCGAATATGCCCGCAGCCATGCCGTGCGCGCCGTCCAGCGTGATCAGTCTGTCGGATACGACGTAAGGGGGGTTGTGTCCCGCGTTGGAGTACGTGAGTTTTCCCGTAGCCGGAGACCAGCGGGCAATGAACGCCGTTATGAAAAGTCCGCGCGGATTGTAAGCGGCAAGGGCATCGTTGAACGTTTCGAGTGTTTCCGCCGGGGAGAGCTCCATCTTCCGCGTCGTACGCAGCAGGGTGATCGCTCCGGACATAAAGAGGGCGGCGGAAACGCCCTTTCCGGAAACGTCTGCTATCGCAACGCTCACGTCGCCGTTTTCGTGTTCATAATAATCGTACAGATCGCCGCCGACCTCTTTCGCTGCCGCGATAAACGCATGGATCTCCGCGGTTTTTCCGATATGTTCATCCGGCGGGAGCAAGCCGTTCTGGATGTTCTTCGCGATATCCAGCTCGGCTTCTCTCGTATGTTTCTCTTTATTCAGCGAGTCGATGTCGTCGAGATATCTCTGTATCTCGTCGGCCATCGAGTTGAAAGACTTTGCCATTTCGGTAAACTCTTTGCTGCTGTAGTTCTCCGGCATTTTACAGTCGCCTGCGCGCTCCGAGACAAATCCCGCCATCCTGCTGCTGACTTCTTTTGCGGGTATGGAGACGGTCATGTGCAGGATCAGGGCGAACGCGAGGGTAATTGATACGGTCAGCGCGACTGTTATAAGTACTATAACGGTGTATTCCTGTTTCATTGCGGCAACGATAGCGCTGATCGATGTCTCGGAACCGACGATCAGGCCCGTATCGCCTATGGGCATGTAGCAGAGCAGCGTGTCGCCGAATTCATTGATCTCGTGGATTATATTGCCTTCCTGCTTTCCGTGAGAGGCGTCGATCTGCTGCTGCGTGACGTAACCCGTTACCACGTCGCCTATATGACGCGCTTCGACCAGCTCCTGAGGCACGTCCCCGTGAAAGCCCATGGCGAGGTATTTCTCGCTTCTCGCTGTCTCGTCTATCTCAAGGACGTACAGGTACGGAACGTCAAGATCGTTGCATAACTGGCTCAGCTCCTGCGAGCATTTCCGCGCGTCCTCCGGTTTGTTGAGATCGTAATCCTCCGCCGTACTTACGGCAGCGGCGGCAGCTTTGCCTATATCCTCCTCGTAGTGCTTATACGTGTCGGACTTCACGTTTTTATATCCCAGCATCAGCATAAGTAAACTTGCCGCCAGGATTATCGGCAGCATGATAAGGACAGCGTTCTGGAAAAGGGTTCTGTTTTTCATCTGTTCAGGTTGTCCTTGTCGAAGAACGTGAAGCCCTGCAGCACGCCTACGAAGTCGTCCACGTATTTGTCGTTGCTGGCGTTCCAGAAGAAGCCCAGTCTTGCGAGGATCTGGGTGGTATAATGCGCGCTGCAGGGAAGATTGATCATCTTTTTGCCGTGCGCCATATTCATATATGCTGTCATACTTGAAAGTATGGCGGCTTTATCGGGATCCTTCTGAGCTTCCTTCAGCGCCTCGGCGAACTCGTCGTCGTCGACGAAGCGGATATCCATGCCTTTGTCGACCATCCGGCGGATGATGTCTCCCAGGGGAAGGGTGTGGTTGTTGACGGCGTTGAATACGCAGCATTTTTTCGGCGTGCGGGCCAGCTTCAGGAACGCGACGCAGGACGTGTCTATCGGGCCCATGCAGACCTGATTTTCTATCATCGAATACGGGAAGCAGCCCAGGATGCTGTAGGAACGCAGCCGGCCCATAAAGTTATTGGTCAGGAAGTTGATCTGGAATTCACCGTCCGATTCCCTGGCTGCGAGCGTGCCTACGCGGATGATCTTGGCGTCCAGCCCTTTTGCCGCGACAGCTTCGAGCACCATCCTTTCGCCCATCAGTTTTGAAGAGATATACTTGTTGTCAAGCCCCTGACCGAAGTAGAAAGAGCGCTCGTCCAGCACGTTTTTCTCAAGCCCGGCGTCCTCCGCCGCGGTGCCGGCGACGGAGATGGTAGAGAAGTGGACCAGTCTCGCGCCGGTCTTTTCGCAAAGCTTCGCGCAGTTGACGGCACCGCCGACGTTGATATCCTCTATATCCGTTCCGCTCGAGAAATGCTTGACGTTCGCCGCGCAGTTGAATACAGTGTCGATCTGTTCTTTCTCCAAGGGCTCAAAGTATTTGTAATCCGTAACGTCGCCTTCGACGACGCGGACCCTCTCGTCGATGATCTTTTCGTACCGGCTGTCAAAATAGTAATACATGATATTCTGCAGACGGTCTCTTGCGCTGTCGAATTTGCCCTTGCGCAGCATGCAGTATGCCGTGCCGCTTTCTTCGGTGAGATACTGCGCGAGCAGATGCGCGCCCATGTAGCCGGTCGCGCCGGTGATGAGCGCGTTGCCGATCTCCCTCATTTCGCCGTTCCGGAAGGAATCGACGGTGTTTTCGGACAGGACATTGTCGATCCCGGTGTAATCGTAGTCTTTGAAATCGAACAGTCCTTCGCTCTGCGCTATATCGTCTTTGCTGAACAGCGCGGCGAGCGCTCTGGGAGTGGTGTATTTGAATACGTCTCCGTAAGTGATCTCAAAGCCGTTTTCCGAGGCGTCCAGCACGACGGACGTGACTATCAGGGACGTGCCGCCGATCTCAAAGAAATCGTCCGTGGCGCCGACCTTGTCGAGTTTCAGCGCTTTTTTGAAGGAATTGCAGAAGAACTCTTCCGTTTCGTTCGCCGGTTCGACAAACTCGCCGAGCGACACCGGAACGGGATCCGGCAGGTTCCTGATATCCGTTTTGCCGTTCGCGGTCATGGGCAGTTCGTTCATCTGCAGATAAGCGGTCGGCACCATATAATGGGTGAGGTGCTTTTTCAGCTCCACACGAAGAGCGTCGATGTCGATCTGTCTGTCGGCTGTGAAATAAGCGCAGAGATTGTCCTGACCGTTCAGCTTGCGGATGACGACCGCGACCTTCTTGATGCCCGGCTGGATGGCAAGCAGTCCCTCTATCTCCCCGAGCTCTATGCGGAGGCCTCTGAGCTTGACCTGATTGTCAAGTCTGCCCAGGATCATGACGTTGCCGTCCTTGTCCCATTTCGCGTAGTCGCCGGAACGGTACATGCGCATACCGTGATATTCGATAAACGCCTCCGCTGTCTTCTCCGGCAGGTTCCTGTATCCCTTCGCGACGCCGATGCCGCCGATGTACAGCTCTCCGATCACTCCGAAGGGGGCGATATCGCCGTATTTATCGACTATGTATTCGGTGTAGTTGAGCAGGGGCCTGCCGATGGTGATATATTCCGCGTCGTTCAGTACGGCGGCGTTGGAGGAGACCGTGATCTCTGTTGGACCGTAGGTGTTCAGGATGACGGCGTCCTTCGCGCATTCCCTGATTTTGTCTCTGAGCGCGAGCGGGTACGCCTCGCCGCCGCAGAGCACGAGCCTGCATTTTGAAAGCGCGGCGCGGAACGGCTCGAACTCCATATACTGAGTGAACCGCGACGGGGTCGCGTTCATGCAGTCGGCGCCGTATTTCTCCATCAGATCCGCGAGGGCTCTCGGATCGTTCATCTCGTCCTCGGCGGCAAATACGAGGGTTTTGCCGTTGCAGAGCGCCGCCGTATGCTCCTTGAAAGACATATCGAAGGAGATGGTGGTGACGGAGAGATACGTATTTATGCGCCTGACGATATTGTCAATGATTGTGTTCGCCGGATGATCTGTTAGGTAATTGCAGATACCGCAGTGGCGCAGCATAACGCCCTTCGGTTTTCCCGTCGAGCCGGAAGTATAGATCATATAAGCGAGGTTGTCGTCGCTCATATCTATATCGGGATTCCGTGC
>JAILQN010000264.1 GCA_024699005.1 Clostridia bacterium | reverse complement strand
GGCATGGTGTTCTGAGGAGCGTATCTGTTGGCGCCTCTGTGGGCGATGATCTTACATTCTGTCATGGTATATCCCCTCAACTATTTTTACAGCCTTCATGGCCTCATCTGCGTCTATCATAAACGGGCGGCGTTCTTGTATCGCGCCGTAAAAATCCTGTATGGCGGCGATGTGGCCGTCGCCCCAATAGCCTTTGGGACCGGCTGCCTGCGTAAGCGGCATGGTTTTCGTACCGCTCTCTGTGAAAAGGGTAAGCTCGTCAGATATCACGGCCTTGCCGCGGCTTCCCAACACTTCGATGAATACCGGTGAATTCGCCGTATAGCAGAGCGTTCCGTAGAATACCGCACGGGCCCCGTTTGAAAAAGTGATCAGCGCGTCGGCTGTGTCTTCGGTCTCCACGACTCCCGCAAGCCTTTTCTGCGATATGCTGCCTTTCACGTCCGTGATATCCGCTCCGGCGAACCACTGCAAAAGATCGAGAGTGTGTATCGCCTGATTTATGCACACGCCGCCGCCTTCCTTCTCAAGTGTGCCGTGCCAGTCGTCCGCCCGGTAGTAATCCTCGCCCCTGTCCCAGGTGACGAACGCCCTTATGCCCGTTATTTCGCCCAATTCCCCGGAGTCGATCGCCCGTCTGACCTCTTTGGAGGAGAGGTTGTACCTGTTCTGAAAACAGCAGCCGAAATAAGCTCCGGTCCTTTTCTCAGTGTCGCGGATCTTTTCGGCGTCGGCAAGACGCATGGCCATGGGCTTTTCGCAGAAAACGGCTTTGTCCGCCTCCATGGCGGCGATCGCCATCGGCGGGTGCAGATAATGCGGCGTGCAGATATGCAGAACGTCAAAACCGGCGTTTTTCAGCATGTCTTCAAAGTCGTAATACGCCGCGGCTCCGTATTCCTTCGCCTTCGCATCCGCCCGCCCGGGGACAATATCGCATACGGCTGTGATCTCGGAACAGCCGAGCTGGGCAAGAGCATTGAAATGCATCCGGCTGACGTTCCCGCAGCCGACAAGAGCGGTTTTTAACATTGTATCTGCCTCGTAATCGTTTGATATTATAATTCAATATAATTGTAACATATATAAAAGCCGTTTTCAACCTCAAACGAGCGTAATTTTATCCGTCGTTTTCTGTCTTGTTAACCGTTTAAGAACTATTTTCGACCGTTCGTCGCGTATTTTCTCAAATCACCCTGAAACAGTGTAATTTGATATTGCATAAATAATCCTGTAAATGGTATTATAACTACAGTATATGCAGAAAAGGATGATGATCCGATGAGAAAACTGATAGTTATTATTATGTCTTGTCTGATTTCTGTCAGCATCTTTGCCGCTTCAGTATTTGCAGAATCAACAGATGACGGACTGTATACATATGATATAATAACTGACGGCGATCTTACATATATCAGAATTTCCGGTTACAACGGCGCTTTCACCGGAGATATAACCATTCCGGACGAGATCGACGGACACCGGGTGACGTATTTCGGCGGAGGTTTTTCAGGCGCTGAGTCAGAAGGATCCGGGAACGCAGATCTGTTTACAACGCACATCGGAACTCTGACTTTGCCGAAGTATCTGAATAATTTCAGGATCACCAAGGGAATGTTTGCGGTTGAGCGTTTCGCCGTTCCGGATGACGCTTCCGATATCGCCGTGGATCAGACAGGAGCTCTGTACAGCTCCGACGGTACGGAATTCTATATTTATCCCGCCTACAATCAGGCAAAGGAATACCGTATCGCAGATACGGTAAACACGGTTTACGAGGTTTGTTCTTATTCCAGATATCTTGAACGCATAATAATCCCGGGCTCAGTCAGAAGTCTTCCTCAGACCTGTTTTACGTTTGCGCAGGCTCTGAAAGAGATCATCCTTGAGGAAGGCGTGGAAACAATTGAAGATAACTGCACCGGCGATTGTCCGTCTCTTGAGAGAATAGTTTTGCCGTCAACTCTCACGACTATCGGGCACAATGGATTGAGCGGACTCAGAAAAGTAAAAGAGATCGTTATTCCCGCGTCCGTTGAAAGTATAGGATACGCTGGGCTGAGCGACAATGATATAATGGAACGCGTAGTATTCATGGGGCTGCCTGAAAATGAATCCTCGACTCCGTACTACAGTATTCTTGGTGCAAATCCCATGTTGACAGATCTGTATTTTGCCGGGAGCGAGGAAGAATGGAACGATTCCGCTTTTTACGGTTTGGTTCCCGACAACGTCACTATTCACTTCGACGCCGATTATGTGACTCAGAACGATGTTATGATTGATTATTCCGACGGTGTGCTGGCTCTTAAAGGAGGAAACGTAAACGGCGGGAACAGTAATGAGAGTTTGTTCCCGTGGGATTTTTATGCTAATGATTGCGTTGCTCTTTCACTGGACCCGGACGTGAATACTGTCGGAGCAAACGCATTCCATGATTTTACGTCATTGTCGGAAGTCGTGATCAGCGGTGACGGCGTGACAATAGAGGAAGACGCATTTGCCGGTTGTGAAAACCTGTCAACCATAATCGTATCGGGCGACGTCGATATTGAAGACGGCGCTCTTCCTGCCGACGTGACGGTTTATGCTCCGGTTGATGCTGCGGTAACCGGAACGGGGTTCTCTGTAGTCAGATTTGATTATGATGATAATACTATCACTCTGAAATGCAATATGGACACCGACGCATATACTTTTCTTGATCTTATTTCGGTGCTTTGTGAAAGATTCGGCGAAACAGATACCGTCAGAGTTTCTTCATTACGACTTGATGATGCACGGATCTACTATTATGATGAGGACGGCAATAAAACAAGTCTTGATAACGATGCGCTTACCGACGGATCGATCACGGTCGGGATAACAGGTGCCGACGAAGACAGAAGTATCCCGTTCAATGAGCTTTGCTCCGGAATAGCCGACGGTTCGATTAGCAGCTTCTTCTTTACTGTAGCCACTGAAAACGGAAATGAATCTGCAGATACTCCCGTTGAAATAAAAGAAGATGACGGCGGCATCGGCGGCTTCATACGCAGGGCTCTGAAGGCAATAGTTACACTTCTGAACAGGTTGTTCAATTTGCTTAAAAAACTCAGATGATTATTTATTTGAAAAAAGACCGATGATCATGAAAATTGCGATCTGCGATGATGAACCTGTAGTTGCGGGGGAACTCAGAGCTTTGACCGAGTCTTATTTTGATTCGGTCGGTATTCCCGTACAGATAGATGAGTATTATTCGGGAGAGGATCTTCTTGCATCCGACGAAGCTTACGGGATCCTGATGCTTGACTGCCTTTTGCCCGGAATAGACGGGGTCGGACTCGGCAAACAGATGAGACAAAAGGATCCGTATTCCGAGATCATTTTTATAACAGCCTATACCGATTATTTGTTTGACAGCTATGATGTGCGTCATCTTAAATATATTCTCAAACCTTTTGACGCTCAGATGATCAATAAGACTTTTGACGATTTTCTTTCGACTCGAAACGATCGGAAACCGATAATGATCATGACCGATCTGAGCGTGCCCATGTCGGAAATAAACTATCTTACCTTTTCAAATAAGGCTGTATCGGTATACACCGACAATACCGTATACAATTCGCGAAAAACTCTTAATCAGTTTGAACGGGAACTGAATCCGAACACGTTTTTCAGGGCAAACAGGGGAGTCATATTCAACTTCGGCTATATCGAACGGCATAAGGACGGCAACGTGATTCTTGAGAACGGCTCAGAGATCAGGCTGAGCCGGCGTTTGCGCAAGCCGTTTCTGAAGGCTTATACCCGATTCCTGAATTCTTATAACTGATTATTGTTTTATGACGGATCCGTTATATTCCCTTTTTTATTTATCGGATGACTTATGTGCGGCTCTGTCGTTGTATGTCATTTTCAGATATATCTTCCTGAAAAAATGCAGGAAGAGTATCATTTTATCAGTTGTTTTCGGTCTGCTTTTTGCGTCAAACGCATTTGTGGCGGCGCCGTTGCTTTCCCGTTATCTGTACGATTTCGACGGGTTCCTTGATCTGATCTCTCTTGCTCTTCTGATCGGCGCGGCCTGTGCTTTTTTTCCGGAAAACAAACGTCGGGACCTTAAAGAATCAGAAGATAAAGGAATTGTTTCGTCGGGGAAAAAGAAGCAGCGTGAACATGCGTTTTTGAAAACTTTCTTCACCGTTATCATATATGATTCAACGGTGGAGATGTTTTATTCTCTTATCGCGCCTTATATCGACGGCAACAGATTATATGAAGAGATCATCTGTACGGCGCTTCACCTTGCCGTTTTTGCTTCGGTTCGGATATTTGCATCACGTTCGGCAGTAAACGTTCTGCCCGAGGCGTTTTCAAGGCTTCCGAAATGGATTTTCGCTGTTATTCTGCTGTTTGAGCTTACCTGCTACTATAAGGAATTCGGCGTTGCAAAGTCATGGTATAACGTTCTTTATACTGTCTCATCCGCTGCCGTTATATTTTGTCTGTTATATCTTTTTACTATGATATTCCGGCTGATCAGACAGCAGAACGATATCATGGAGCAGCTCAGGATCCGGAAAGACTACGGTGAATCTGTAAGCAAAGGGGACGAGGAACTGCGGGCTTTCCGTCATGACTACAAAAACCATATGATGGTGGTCAATACTCTTCTGTCCCCCGGCAGGACCGACGAAGCGCAGAAGTACCTGGATTCCATAAGCGCGGGAGTGAACGGATCGGTCAACAGGATAAACAGCGGCAATTATATCGCCGACGCGCTGCTCAATAATAAGGCGGTCGTTCTGCGGCAGAACAACGCCCGCTTTACATTCACCGGGCGCATTCCGGAATCGGGCATACAGAGCGAGGATCTGTGCACGGTGCTCGCCAATCTGCTCGATAATGCTGCCGAAGCGGTCGTGCAATATCCGGAAAGATACGTTTCCGTAAGCGCCGGCGTTACGGGGCAGAGTTTCCACCTTAAAATCGAAAACCCGACGGTCCGAAAGGATAAGAAAGGGGTATTCGCGACTTCCAAACAGGATAAACTGAACCACGGTATAGGTCTTAAAAACGTCAGACGGATAGTCGAGAGCTATGACGGGCAGCTGCTGACCGAGGCCAGGGACGGAATATTTACGGCGGAGGTAATGATGCAGCTGGAGGAGGAAGCGGAAACTCCGAAGAGTTGAATCTGATCATAATAATATACGAGGGGCTGTAAAAAACTGCGTTTTTTTACAGCCCCAGTTAAGTTTGCCGGTGGTAAGTGAAGTTTTCTTTGAAAGTGAAGTTCATTTCATGAGTGAAGTTTCACCTGACGGTGAAGTAAGGCAAACTTTACTTCACTTTTCACCCCACGGTGAAAAACATCACTGTGGACTTGTGAACAACTTCACTTTTTTTAAAAAAACTTCACCTTGACCGTCTATACAGGAAATCAAAATATGAAGTCACCCAAACATCAACAGAATTGGGTGACTTGCTTGTTGACTTCTTTTACATCCCCTTTTTTGTTTTTAACCAAAGATTTATTCTTATGTATCGGGTTTGAGAATTGAGTGTCTTACGGTTCAGGAACTATTTTCAACCGTTCATCGCGTTTTTTTGAGATATATATTGACTATAATTATATAATGAAGTATTTATAGATTTATAGATATTCAATAGTGGAGCCAGCTATAATTAAATCAAGAGGAAAATAAAAAAGGAAGCATCAAACAGTCTTAACAGGAATGTAAGAAGACTTGTTTTTCAAGATTAAATAGATGACTCTGACAAGTTTTTTCTCGATATGTCCAAGAACGACATAGTAATGTTTTCCTTCTGCAGATTTTTTCTCAAAGTAGGCTTTAAAAACCGGGTCATGCTGCCAGATGACACGAGCGACCTGAAACAAAGCATACCTAAGAAATCTTGAGCCTTTTTTAGATGGCGCTCTGTGACCGGCTTTGTATTTACCTGATTCGTAAGGTTCAATATCAATACCTGCGTAAGCTATAAGACTGTCGACAGAATGAAACCTGTTAATATCGCGGATCTCACCGGCGATAA
>JAILQN010000253.1 GCA_024699005.1 Clostridia bacterium | reverse complement strand
TTCTGAAAAAGGGAATACACGGAATACAGGACTCTGACAATAAAACTGCCTTCGTCGATCCCGGTCCTGCACTCCTCTGCGGTGATTGCGTAATTCACATATCCCTTGAAGGGCTTTCCGTCGTCGTCCGTAAGATCGACTTCTATATGCTGCCCGATAACGAACAGCCCCTGTTTCGTGCCGGGACGGAGCTGAACGGCAGCGTAAAGAGTTATCGGTCCGTCCGCGGTATCCACGTAAAAATAACTGGCGTAGTAATAACCTTCAACGTATTCGGTGGACCGGTCCGAGATCGTATAACTTTGCGAAGAACCGTCTTTGAAAACCACGTCATACCGGGGCGGAAGATAGTGGTCTTCAAAAACGTAGCCCTTCGGCGTCAGCTTGATCTTCATGTAGGGCTCGTCGCCCACGGGAGTGACCGATTCGACGTAATTATCCCAGTCGGGTTCGATCTCCGGCCATTCCCAGGCGAAGGCGGGGATCACGGCGCAGAGCAGCAGGACGCCGCAGAGCAGCAGAGATAAAAGTTTCTTTGTTTTCATGATATGCGCTCCTTATCATTTCCCGAAATGACTGGCGAACCAACCCTGGATCTTCAGATATATCTTATAGAAGAAATAAAGGATCCTCACAAAGAAATTGGCGTCGTCGAACTCGGATTCGCACTTTTCTTCGGTGATCGGGAACTCATAAACGCTCGAACCTGCGACAGGGACGCCGTCTTCGCCTAACGTACCGTCCAGCATATACTGTCCGACGGAGAAATACGCCTCTTTTGTTTCGGAATTGAACGTTACAGCCGCGTACAGAATGACGGTCCCGTCCGGCGTTTCCACGTCAAAGTAGTTTTCGCAGGTCTGCAGCGGGACGAAATGAGAGGATTCGCCCGTGATCTGTACGCTTGTCGACGTTCCGTCCTTGAAAACGACGTTATACTGTTTCGGGAGCCGGCATTCGGTGATCCTGTAACCCTCCGGCGACAGTTTCAGCTTCACGAAGGGCTTGTCGCCGACGGGAGTTACCGATTCGATGGTATTCTGCCAGGTGGGCTCGGGCTTCGGCTGTCCGGCGGCAAAGGCGGGCAGAAATGCGAAGAGCAGCAGTACTCCACACAGCAGAAGAGATAAAAACTTTTTTGCTTTCATGATATAAACGCTCCTTTTGCATTTTCTTATTTTTATCATATTATATTGCACGGAAAAAAATCAATAACGAATAGGGAGAAAAACTCAATCTATGGTTGAATAATTGCGGAGTATCGGAGAATCCTGCAAAACGACCGGTTACAGGTCTTGTATTGTAACCGGTTACCTGTTGTCTGTCACCTTATAACTCCTCACTCCTCTCTCCTCACTCCTGTCTTTCTTATGCCTTCCGCCGTCTCCGGGCTCACGCCCTCGGCGAGGATCTCCAGGATGCGCGCGGCTCTGTCGCGGTAGGCGGGATCGTTTTTCGTGTCAGCCAGGGCGTTGAGAAGGTGGACGGCCGTCCACGCCAGGGGCAGCAGACCCTTTTCGGCGACCATGCGTTTTTCTTCGCCCTCCAGGAAGCAGATCAGGGCGTTTTCGCGGGCTTTGAAGAGGTTCGGGAGCTTTTTCGCCTGCTCAAGCGCCTTGTCGTGTTCGCCGAGCTTTTGATAAGTAAAACAGATATTGAACATCGTCGCGCTGCGTACCTCGGAATCCGCCCCGTAGCGCAGGATCTGCTCCTGCAGCGCCGCGGATTCCTTCAGGTGTTCCCGCTTCTCCTCCTCCGTGCCGTCCAGCTTTTCCAGGGAGGTGGAGAGCTGCACCAGCAGCATCGCGTCGTTAGGCCACGTCTTTAAGGAGCGGCGCATCAGCGTTACGTTCTGGCTGTGCAGTCCTGATTTGTGATTCTGTTTCCAGAGATCGTTTACCTTATCATATTGTTTCTTTCTGCCAAGCTCGCCTGTGCCCAGCAGCTCGTCCAGACTGATGCCGAAATAATTTGCCAGAGCCGGCAGCATCGTTATATCGGGGTAGCCGTCGCCGCGCTCCCATTTGTTGACGGACTGGAACGAAATGCCCAGATGCGAAGCCATCTCCTCCTGAGTCAGGTCCCGTTCCCGGCGCAGACGTCTTATGTTTTCACCGATCGGAAGATCCATTGTCTGTCATCCTTTCTTCATCGGGGGAATAAGGAAGCATCCTGCGTCAGTATAACGGACGCTGTCCGGCTGAATCAATAACCGCGCTGGCGACCTGACTCTACGGAGCGTAGAATTTTTCTATTATACATAGAGCTGGGTGTAGGGGCGACCCTGTGTGGTCGCCCGACCGCACCGCTGTCCTCTTACGGGCGACCACACAGGGTCGCCCCTACAGGATGGTATGTGAAGAAGACGTGATGTGCCGACCTGCGGACGACCACACAGGCCCGGTTCTGAAATGCCTTATTCTGATGATAAAAGATGAAAGTGACAATCCGGTGACTGTAATGTGACGATTTTGTCACTTTGCGATTTTTTGTATATAAAAATCGGTTCTTCACAAATTTCCGTGTAATGTGTCCATCTAAATGCGATGATTGCTGATAAGATTGCCTGATGAAATATTTCGGCCGTACTGGTACCGCGCGTGCCTACACGCGCGGTACCGGCATACGGTCTTTTTTACACGGAAATCCGTGAAGAGCGTAAAAATCTCTCCGGCGCCTGCGCGCCGGAGGGACCCCGTTTGTTTTCTTACCTGTAACCCGTAACCTATTTCGTCGCTTCGACCACAGCGGACGCCAGACCGGCTATGCCCTGAAGCTCGGAGGGGATGATGATCTTTGTTGCCTGTCCGTTTGCTGCAGTCTCGAACGCCGAGAGCTTCTTGAGTGTGATGACCGCGTCGGTGGGCGCTGACTCGTTGAGCAT
>JAILQN010000239.1 GCA_024699005.1 Clostridia bacterium | reverse complement strand
GCGGTGGAGAACGCCATTCTCGCGAAATTCGGCGTGCCGGATATCAGAACCGACACGGAGATCCGCTGGTTTTACGGTCTGAACGATCACGCGAACGGAATGACTTCCGAGCCCGCCGTCAAGGCCGCGCCGTGGTTCACGGTAAAGACGAAATGCGACGACGGCAACGTGCCGATGCTGCAGGCAGAAAACGTCAATCTCGAGCTTGACCACGATATAACGGAGCACGCCGGCAAGGCCGCGACCTGCACCGAAGGCGGATGGCAGCCGTACGAGACCTGCTCCAGATGCGGCTACACCACTTATCAGGCGATCCCGGCGGGCCATACCTGGGACGAATGGCAGATCACTCAGCCCGCGACTTACGCCGCGCCTGGGCAGAAGACCCGCGAATGCTCCGTCTGCCATAATGCCGAACAGGAAACCATCCCGATGCTGACCGCCTCCGTATCCGTCTCGGACGGGGATACCGGCGTGAGCCTGAGCTACGACCCCTCCGCCTACGCGGACGACGTGACCCTGCAGGTCTCGCAGATATTCGACGGGGATTCCTTCGCGGTGGTCTCGCAGGCGGCGGGCAATTTCGCCCCGGTCCTGTTCGACATAACCACCCTGGTCAACGGTGAAGAGACCCAGCCGCAGGCGCCGGTGTTCGTGAGCATCCCGCTTCCGGAAGGCTTCGACCCCGCCTACACCCGCGTTTACCACGTGCCGTCCGACGGCCCGATGGAGGCCGTGGAGTTCACCTGCGAAAACGGAACGCTGCGCTTTGCCGCCTCGCACTTCAGCGTATACGCCGTAGTGGATCAGACGCCGGTAAACACCGGAGAACCGTCGGCGGAGGAACCTCCTGCAGGAGAGCCCGGCGACCAGACTGCGGAACAGCCCGCCGGTTCCCCCTCCTTCTTCTCAAAGATCATTGACTTCTTAAATAAGATCATCAATATTTTCAGGAACCTGTTCAACAGATAAGCGCGTCTCACCTCTTTTCAATTTAATGATTATTGCCGGAGCGGCCCACCCGCCCCGGCAATAATTATTTCAACGATTCAGATCTTTCCTCCGGTAAATTCCGTCTTCTCATACCCGTTTTCCGGGTCGAAGAACCACACCTTCTCGCTGCCTGTCGCGCGGAAGACGTAGCTGTCGCCGCCGGGCAGGACGCAGAGCGCCGCGCCGTTCTCCGAGGCGAAAGCCGGCAGAGGCTGTTTCTTCACTTCCTCCGTAAAGCACTGCCAGCCCCCGCTCTCGAAATGTGGGCAGAAGGCGTAAGGATACAGCCCCATGCCGGGGGTGAATTCCTTTTCGTCGTATATCGCGCAGTTGTCAAAGCCGCTCTCAAACCAGATCATGGCGCCGGCGCTGCTGCCGCTCACCACGGCGCCGCGGTCGAAGGCCTCCCTTACCGCCTCCAGCGCGCCGGTTTTCTCCCACGCCGCGCGGCAGAATTTCAGGTTCCCGCCGGGCACCCAGATGATATCCGCCCATCCGGTCTTCCTGCGGATGATATCCGGCGTGACCCAATCCTCCGTCACCTTCAGGACGTCCACTTCGTTCCCCAGCTTGTACTGGCAGTTGAGCGTGCCGGGATTCGGCACGTCGTACTGAGTGGTGGGCACGAGCAGAAAATGCGGATGTTCCTTTCCCGTCAGGCTGCGCATATGTATCGCCAGCGCCCAGATCTCTTCATGTACGCTGTCAAAACCTCCGCCGACGGATACGATAGTTCCCATGATTTTTTCCTCCCGATTACTTTACAAAACGTAAAAATGAGATTATACTCATTCACGCATCATATATGCGGTTATGATGATACATTTCCGGTCCCGTGTTTGTCAAGAAGAAGGTGTTGATCTGAACCGTAAAACAGTTATCGTCGGATGGATAAGGATCGTATGCGGTCTTTTTGTTTTCGCGCTCGGCGTGCACATGACGATCCGGGCTGATCTCGGTTTGGCTCCGTGGGACTGCCTTGGCATGGGCATCTCTTATCACACGCCGCTCAATTACGGTCTGTCCATGACGGCGATGAGCGTTATCATCCTTATAATCGACCTGCTGCTTAAAGAGAAGATCGGCTTCGGCACGATAATCGACGCGCTGCTTACGGGCAACTTCGTCCAGCTTTTCAACGATATCGACCCCTTCCCCGAGACGAAAAACACCTTCACCGGCATACTTATCATCATTGCGGGGCTTGTGCTGATGGCGGTCGGGCAGTATTTTTACATGAAGTCTGCCCAGTGCTGCGGCCCGAGGGATTCGCTGCTCGTGGGCATCGGGAAGAGATTATACAGACTGCCCATCGGCGCCGTTTCGATAGTTCTTCTGGGGACGGCGCTTGCAGCCGGCCGGCTTCTCGGCGGCCCCGTAGGCATAGGCACCGTCGTCAGCACCTTCGGCTCCGGGATAGTCATGCAGATCGTGTTCTCGATCATAAAATTCGAACCGAGAAAGATCAGACATCACGGAGTGATAGAGACTGTGAAGATATTAAAGAACGATGAATGAGATATTATGTATACAACGGCGGCAGAGTCTGAGGACTCTGCCGCTGCCGTGTGTGATATTATTTATTTCCTCGTAACGCCGTCCCCGTAGATCGTCGTCCAGTCGTCCCTCATGGACACCGGGATCCAGTCGTATTCCTCGCAGAGAGATTTCATTTTATCCGCCTTCTCCTCGTTGCCGTTCTCGCGGACGGTATCGTCGCAGCAGAGCATAAAGGCAAGGCTCCTGTATTTGTTGCCGCTGGTCACGTACTCCGCCATGCTGGAGTCGCCTGTGGAGTTGCCGAAGGACAGCACAGGCTGCGCGCCGATCTCCTGCGCGATCACAGTGACCTTGTTCATCTTGAGGTTCTTGATGATGAAGTCGCCGCCCAGGACCAGCTGGTCGTCGTCGTCGAACACGTAATTGAGGCCGTCCTCGCCCTCCTGATCCTCCGCCACAAGGGTCTCGTCAGAGCCGATGATCTGCGACGGGGGCAGGTCGAGGGGCGAATCGTAAGCGATGCCGCGCACGATCAGACGGTCGGTGCCGCTGACGATATAGACTTTGAAGTCGTTCGCCTTGAGGTAATCCACGATCTGGAGCATCGGGCGGTACCAGCCCTCTCCGCGGGTCATGCCGTCGTAAGAGGGCATGGGCTGCTTCTTGAATTCCTGGATATAGTCGTTGAATTCGTCGATCGAGAGCCCCGCGAACGCGGAGGCGACAGCCTTGCCGTGATCGGTCTCCAGTCCGTCGAAAGACGCGCCGGTCTCGTTCTGCTCCTGGATCTTAAGAGCGACCTCGCGCTCGAAATCGGAGGCCTTGTCTTTATAATCCGGGTCCTCCAGCACGCGGTATTTCAGCAGGGTGTAATCGAAGTAGTTGGGGTCCGTCTCGCAGAACAGCGTGCCGTCCAGATCGAACACGGCGATGCGGTCCTCCTCCGGGATAAAGTCCGGGTTGGCGGGATCGGTGACAGCGTCCATATATTCTATAAACGCGTCGCGGGAAGCCGCGCCCTCGGTCCACAGAGAGAGAGCAGCCTCGCCGGGCAGAACTTCGACGTCGATCGCCGTCCCTGTCTCCTCATGCGTCTCAACCTTGCTGGTCTTTACGAAATTGAAAGCCGCGACCGCGACGCAGGTGATAACTATCGCGCAGATGAGCAGTATCGCTATCACGCGCCATACAGCGCTGACTGTTTTCTTTGCGTTTGACATAATGATCATTCCTTTCATTGATATGGGGCAAGTATACACCGTTCCGCCGGAAATGTAAAGGGGTTTGTCAGCGAACAGCAAACAGTGAACAGCGCGAGGTTTGGAGAACGATGGTCATCGGCAAGTACCGCGCGAATGCTTTAAGCTGACAGTTAACAGTAAACAACGATCAATTCTCTCGCTGAAATCCAGTATTATTCAGCGAAGCCTTAGGTGAACAATACCCGTTGGATATCAAGCCTGTTCGCTGTTTACTGTTCGCGTTTCTGAGAAGAAAATATCAGACAAAGCGGCTTGCTGATTTCCGTGCCTTGCTCAACATGTTTGCTGTTACCGTTTTAACATTGACAAATAATACCGAAAGGTTTATAATAACCGAAACAAACAAGGAGGAAACAACTATGACATTTCAGGAAAAATTTGACGAGATCAAAAACGCCTATTACGCCAGAGTCGAGGTAAAGAAACTGACAAGGGACTTCGCGATCCAGGTCACGATGTCCGACGAGGACTGCGGCGGCACTTTCTATATCGCTTGCATAAACGGTATCTTCGCCATCGAGCCCTACGATTATCACGACAACACCGCCATGGTGGACGCTCTGAGCGCAGACCTTGCCGCCGTGCTTGACGGCAAGGCAGATCCGGTCGAGGCAGTCACCTCCGGCAAAGTAAAGCTTGCCGGCTCCGGCGACGACGTGCTTATGTTCATCTCCGCCATCAAGGCGAAGAAGGCCCCCGCGAAGAAGGCTCCGGCAAAG
>JAILQN010000285.1 GCA_024699005.1 Clostridia bacterium | reverse complement strand
CAACGGCAGGAACATGATTGATATGCTTATTAACGATACGGATCCGGAGCTTATACATTTTATCCCCGACGTTATGTGGATACACTACGCGGGCTACGATCCTGTCGAAATCCTTGAAAAGATGAAGGGAAGAGTAAAAGTTCTTCACTTCAAGGATTATATCTTAAATGATAAAGGTGAGAGGCAGTTCGTTTCTTTGGGTAAAGGGAAAGTTGATCTTAAAGCGTGCTATGACGCTGCCTGCAGACTTGATATTCCGTATATTATGTACGAACAGGATCTCGACTGGACGGACGGAGATCCCTTTAAATCCACTGAAGAATCCTGGAAATATATGCGGTCGCTTTTGCCCTCGACATAGACGCCGATATAACAATAAATATTCGACATTAATTGTTCAAAAAAAGATTGACATTTTAATCCTGATATGTTATTTTGCTAAAAAAGCGTTGAAGGAACGCGTATATGCGATTAAGTGCGCAGAGAGCCGGCGTTTGGTGAGAGCCGGAGACTGAGGCGCATATACACTCCCTCCCGAGCTTGGCTCCTCAAAGCGTGGATGATCTTCATCGGGCGTTTATAGGGGGTCACGGCAGCCGCCGTTATACGGCAAGGCGTAACGGGCGCTTGCCCCTGCGCCGTAAAGTGACCGCAGATATACTGCGGTAAGCAGGGTGGTACCGCGATTTTTGTCAGAAAATCGTCCCCGCAGGCATCTTTTGCCCGCGGGGATTTTTTATTTGAAAGGAGAGTTAAATCATGAAAATCGGCATTATTGACACCACGCTTCGCGAAGGTTCGCTTCGTCAGGTCTCTGCATTGAGTTTCAGGGAAAAGATCGAAATCGCGAAATACCTTGACGCGTTGGGAGTTGACGTTATCGAGACTGCTCCCATCGAGGATATAAAGACAGACAGTCTTGCGCTTAAAACAATCGGAGCTCTGCTGAAAAACGCCGTTCTCTCCTGTGACGTGGGCCATAGCCGCGAATCAATAGATATGACTTGGGCGGCTCTTTCAAAGGTCGACAGAACGAGACTGCTTATCAGTCTTCCCGTATCTGCCGTACAGATGGAGTATATACTGCATAAAAAAGCGGACGGTATGATCGATCTGATAACCGAATGCGTTTCTTACGCCGTTTCGCTCTGTTCAGACGTGGAGTTTGCAGCTCTGGACGCTACACGCGCGCAGCCGGATTTTCTCGCTTCAGCAGTTTCTGCGGCTGTGGCGGCCGGCGCAAAGACAGTAACTCTCTGCGATACGGCTGGTATCTGCGCTCCTGATGATATAGAAAAGCTCATAAGAGAACTGTCCGAAGCGGCTCCTGCTGTTAAAGAGATATCGCTTGCCGTTGAAACAAGCAACGCTCTCGATATGGCTGCCGCATGCGCGCTTGCAGCCGTAACATCGGGAGCTTCGGCTTTTAAAACCGCTGTTGGCAGCGATAATTCACTCTCTCTTTCGTCCGCGGCCAGAATGTTCAGGGCAAAAGGACCTGAGTATGATATTTCCTGTTCGATCGTCATGACAAATGCAGAGCGTACGATATCACGCATCAGGCAATTTACCGCTCCAGAGAGAGGCGGACGCAGCCCATTTGACAGCACGGCCGGCAATACGGAACGCGCGACTATACTGCTTGACGATATGGCTGACGAAGATGATATCCGCAGAGCTGCGCTGACCCTCGGATATGATCTGTCTGATGAAGATATAAAATCTGTTTATGAGGGCTTTAAGCGAGTCGCTGTAAAAAAGAAAGTCGGCGCGAAAGAGCTTGACGCAATCATCGCTTCTGCGTCTTTACAGGTGCCCGTCACGTACAAGCTTGAATCCTATGTGATAAACAGCGGGAACAGGATCGGAGCGACGGCGCTTATCACGATTGACAAAAACGGAAGATGCGAAAAAACCGTTTGCGCCGGAGACGGTCCCATCGACGCCTCTTTCCTTGCTATTGAGCAGCTTATCGGCAGAAGGTACGAACTTGAAGCTTTTGAGATCCAGGCTGTCACAGAAGGCACGGAGGCTGTGGGCGACGCTCTTGTCAAGCTTCGTTCCGGCGGAAAACTGTACGTCGGGCGCGGTATCTCCACGGATATCGTCGGCGCTTCCGTCAGAGCCTATCTGAACGCCGTCAATAAGATTGTTTATGAGGAGGGTGAACAATGAAACTGAGTTTTTCAACGGGAGGCTGGCATACTTACGGCTGGGATGATTTTTTCGCGGCCGCAAGAGATATGAATTACGCCGGCATCGAGATCCACAACCTGTCAAAAAAGGAGTTCTCCGGCGAAGGAATGCCGTTTTCACCCGAAAATATTCTGCAGACCGCAAGGCGGATCGCGGATGCCGGACTGAAGATCCCATGTATTTCCGCAGTGCGCAATATCGCGGATGAAAGCGAGTTTGACAGGGCTCTTGACGAAAGTAAGAGCTATATATCCTCCGCGAAGATCCTGCGCTGCCCGTATGTAAGATTGCGCGCCCTGCCCGCAGGCGGTACGGCGGAATCCGAAGACGCCGCAGTTTCTAAACTTCTGGCGGCGATCATTCCTGTTGCCGAGAGCGCCGGTGTGACCGTTCTGCTTGAAACCTGCGGGATATATTCCGACACAAAAAGACTCTGCAATATTCTTGACACATTTGCCTGCGATAATCTTCAGGCGTTGTGGAACGTTCACGACACATGGAGATTCGCAGGTGAATCCGCCGAACAGACGGTGACCAATCTCGGAGCGTACATCCGTCACGTACATCTTAAAGACAGTGTGGATATCGATGAACGGAATAAAGCCGATGCTGATAATAACTCCACACTTCACACTCCTCACTCCTCACTCAATTATTGTCTTATGGGTGAGGGCGAGCTGCCTGCCGAAGAAGTATTTATTGCTCTTAATTCGGTCAATTTTGACGGATTTATCTCGTTTGAATGTCACTCTTCCATGCTCGATGAAGTAGGAACGGAGGATATAGTCTTTCCGCATTTTATAAACTATATGCTTCGCTTCGAGGAGCCGGAGGATGACAGTCATCTGTATTATAACCTTGCTCATACCGGAAGACGCGTATGGCCCAAAGAGGAGCTTATCGATTATACGTTCCCGCAGGTCCTCGATAAAATGGTTGAGGAATTTCCGGATCAGTACGCGTTCAAATACACGACTCTCGATTATACAAGGACTTATTCGGAGTTCCGCGACGACGTGGACACTTTTGCACGCGCTCTTATCTCCATGGGCGTCGGCAAAGGCGATAAAGTCGCGATCTGGGCGACGAACGTTCCCGCATGGTATCTTACATTCTGGGCGACGACAAAAATAGGCGCCGTTCTTGTGACGGTAAATACGGCTTATAAGATACATGAGGCAGAGTATCTTCTCCGGCAGTCCGATACACATACTCTCGTCATGATCGAGAGCGCTCTTGACTCGGATTACGCAGCCATCATGCAGGAGCTCTGTCCTGAACTGGCTTCCGCCGATCCGCAGAAACCGCTTCACTGCCGCCGTCTGCCTTTCCTTCGTCATATCGTTACCTACGGATTTAAAATGCCCGGCTGCCTGACCTGGGAGGCAGCGATGGATTTCTCCGCACGCACAAGCGTGGAGGAGGTCTGGAGGCGCGCCGCGGACGTCAGATTGCACGACGTCGCGAATATGCAGTACACTTCCGGCACGACCGGCTTCCCGAAGGGTGTTATGCTCACGCATTACAACATCGTAAACGACGGCAAATGCATAGGCGACCGTATGGATCTGTCCACCGCGGACAGAATGATGATCCAGGTGCCGATGTTCCACTGCTTCGGCATGGTTCTCGCCATGACCGCTTCCATGACTCACGGCACGACACTCTGTCCCATCCCGTATTTCTCCGCGAAATCCTCCCTTGCGTGCATTAATCAGGAACATATCACCGCTTTCCACGGCGTCCCTACCATGTTTATAGCCATGCTGAGGCACGAAGACTTCCCGAAAACGGATTTCTCGTATATGCATACCGGAATAATGGCCGGTTCAAACTGTCCGCCGTCGCTTATGGAAGAGGCTGCAAACAAGATGCATATGACCATAGTTTCTGTATACGGAGAGACCGAGTCCAGCCCGGGCTGCACGATGACGGGAGTTCTGGACAGCGAGGAAGTTCGTTACAATACTGTCGGGAGCGCTTTCCCTCACGTTGAATGCCGGATAGTCGACCCCGAGACGAACACTGAACTGCCGAACGGCACTCCCGGCGAGTTCGTCGCCAGAGGCTACAACATCATGAAGGGTTATTATAAAATGCCCACCGCTACCTCGGAAGCGATCGACTCGGAAGGCTGGCTGCATACCGGCGATATAGCGGTTAAACGCGACGACGGAAACTACCTTATCACCGGCAGACTCAAAGATATGATCATCCGCGGCGGTGAGAATATATATCCGAGAGAAATCGAGGAATTCATATTTACTTACCCGAAAGTACAGGACGTTCAGGTCATAGCCGTACCGGACAGGCGTTACGGCGAGGAGATCATGGCGGTGATTATTCTGAAACCCTGCGAAGAAGCCACGGCTGAGGAAATACAGGATTACGTCAAATCACATATGGCAAGGCATAAGGTACCTAAATACGTCGACTTTGTGGATGACTTTCCGAAGAATGCAGCCGGAAAGATCCTGAAATACAAGATGCGCGAAGAGGCGGTAGTTAAATTCCATCTGGAGAACGAGGCAAGAAAGTAATAATGTGCAATGTGCAATGTGTAATGTGCAATTGCGCCGCAGAATGTACGATATGAGCATTTCGCCGCCACGTCAGATTTATCTCTGAACCGTATATTCGCGGTTGAACTGTTTCGCATGACGCATTTTTCAGCGCGTCAATAAAGCATTTTTGCTTCAGCAAAAATGAACCTTCATTGCACATTACAAATTACAAATTGCAAATTGAACTATCGTTTTCTTATCTGAATAATACCTGTTAAGATGAGCAGAATCACAATATTCGCCGGTCATTACGGCTCCGGAAAAACAAACATTGCCGTAAATTACGCGCTCCGTCTTAAAAATCAACTTCCGGCGATCATAACTCATAACTCAGTCGCCATTGCCGATCTTGATATAGTCAACCCCTATTTCCGGACTGTCGACGCGGAAAAGATCCTTTCCGAAAACGGCATACGCCTTATCGTATCCGAATTCGCCGAATCCAACGTCGATCTGCCGTCTCTTCCTGCCGAAGCTTATTCAGTGATCGACGATAAAACACTACTGGCCGTACTTGACGTGGGCGGAGACGACAGGGGAGCGCTCGCTTTGGGGAGGTACTCTCCGGGTATTCTGTCTGAAAACGATTTTCGCATGCTGTTGGTGGTCAATACCTACAGACCGCTTTCCCGCACGGCTGAAGATATCATCGGGATCAAAAACGAAATTGAACAGGCGGGCGGAATACCGTTCGACGGAATAGTAAACAACTCGAATATAGGCGACGAGACTTCCGCTAAGGACGTTCTTAAAAGCCTGCCGGTAATTGGCGAGGTATCGGCAATTACCGGTTTGCCGGTTGTTTTTACTTCAGTTTTATCCCGTCTGGCGCCAGAACTCGGGGACAAAATCGACAATTTATTCCCCGTTGATATTTATGTGAAGCAGGGCTGAATTTTTAAAATTTTGTCTTGACATTTTGAAACTTCGCGATATAATAACATTTAAAGCGGTGACGGAAACGCTGATTTTCACAAACCTTCAGAGAGCCGGTGTCTGGTGCGAACCGGCGGTGGAAAAAATCACAAAGCTATCATTCCCGAGCAGAGTCTTCGAACACGCGTTTGTATTTTGCGTAATTAGCTGACTACGGC
>JAILQN010000220.1 GCA_024699005.1 Clostridia bacterium | reverse complement strand
TATCGGTCCGCAATCCCGTGAACGATATTATAGACGAAAAGACTCTGCCCCGCGTTTTCGACCGTTTCTACCGGACCGACGAGTCGAGGAATTCTCAGACCGGCGGGCACGGTATAGGGCTTTCCATAGCCAAGGCCATCGCCGACGCGCACGGCGGCGAGATCTCCGCCTCCACGACCGACGGGCATGATTTCTGCGTCTCGGTTTCTCTTCCTTTGTGAAATAACGGGGTTGTAAAAAAGTCAATATGAAGTCACCCGACGCTTATGATGATCGGGTGACTTCATATTTTGATCGCATGTATGGACGTTTCGGGTGAAGTTTTTTCTGTGAAAAAGTGAAGTCGTTCACAAGTTCACGGTGAAGTTTTTCACCGTGGGGTGAAAAGTGAAGTAAAGTTTGCCTTACTTCGCCGTCAGGTGAAACTTCACTCATGAAATGAACTTCACTTTCAAAGAAAACTTCACTTGCTGCAGGCAAACTTAGTCGGGGCTGCAAAAAACTCAGTTTTTTTACAGTCCCTTTTTTAAGTACAGTTATGTCAGTCGGTTTGGGATTATATCATTCAAACACGGAAAAGACCGGTGATTTTTCGTCGGTCTGATCTTCGTATTCGGTTTTGGCATTCTGGTTTTCTCATTTTTTCGACTCCAGTAAGTTAAACAACGAGATAAACAACAGTCGTAATTGCCGTCGTCGCCGTTATGCTCGCCATTACGATCCTGTTCATGTGCGGCGAGCGCATCGGGATACAGGTGATGTCAAAAACCGTAAAATACGAACGCACGCTGTTTGACACCTCCTACGTTCATAAGATCGATATCGTGATGGACGACTGGGATTCTTTCATCGAGACCTGCGAAAACGAGGAGTATGCGGCCTGTACCGTGGTGGTGGACGGGGAGAAGCACGCGAATATCGCTATCCGCGCCAAGGGCAATACCTCGCTCTCCTCGGTGAAGGCCTACGGTACGAACCGCTACAGCTTCAAGCTGGAGTTCGACCGTTATGAAACCGGCAAGACTCTTGACGGCCTTGACAAGCTCTGCCTCAACAACCTGATCCAGGACAACACGATGATGAAGGATTATATCGTTTATCAGCTGATGAACGATTTCGGGGCGGACAGTCCGCTCTGTTCCTTCGCGTACCTCACGGTAAACGGCGAGGACTGGGGACTGTATCTGGCTGTGGAAGGAGTCGAGGACAGTTTTCTGTCCAGAAACTACGGTTCCGAAACAGGCGAGCTTTATAAACCGGACAGCATGTCCTTCGGCGGCGGCCGCGGCAACGGCAAAGGATTCAATTTCGACGATTTCGATTTTGATTCCGCCGAATCGGAAGATCCGGGTTCCGGATCCGGCGCGGAAGCGGCCACCGGCGGCGCTTCGGATGATACCGGACGCCCGCAGACCGGCGACGACCGGCAGAGCGGTTTTCCGTCCGGCGGCCAGTTCCCGAACATGCCGGAATTTGACGGTTCGCAGGGCGGTTTCCCCGCAGACGGTCAATTCCCGGATATGTCCGGATTTGAGGGAGGTTTCCCGTCTGACGGTCAGTTCCCGGATACGTCCGGTTTTGAAGGCGGTCAGGGAGGGTTCCCGTCCGATGGGCAGTTCCCCGGGATGCCGGGTTCCGACGGCGGTCAGAGCGGTTTCCCGTCCGGAGATCAGTTCCCCGGAACGTCCGGTTCCGATGAGGTAGAGGGCATGGACGGATCCCGGAAAGCAGCGGGCAAAATGCAGAACTTTTTCGGCGGTATGGGCAGCGACGACGTCAAGCTGAAATATATCGACGACGATCCGGACAGCTATCCCAACGTCTTCGACAACGCCAAAACCGACGTTTCAAAAGCGGATCAGAAGAGGCTGATCAGTTCCCTGAAGAGTCTCAGCTCTTACACGGATCTGGAAAACGTGCTGGATACGGACGAGGTGCTTCGCTATTTCGTGGTGCACAATTTCGTGTGCAACGGCGACAGCTACACCGGCAGCATGATCCATAACTATTATCTGCATGAGAGCGACGGTAAACTCGGCATGATCCCCTGGGATTATAACCTTGCATTCGGTACTTTCCAGGGCGGCAATGCGTCCGGTTCGGTCAACGCTTCGATCGACAGCCCGGTCTCCGGCAGCCTTGACGACCGTCCGATGGTCGGATGGATATTCTCCGACGAGAGCTATACCGCGCAGTATCATGAGCTGTTTTCGGAATTTCTTGAAAAATGGTTCACAAACGGAGAGCTTGAAACACTGATAGAGGATACCGCGGAGATGATCCGTCCTTACGTGGAAAAGGATCCTACAAAGTTCTGTGCGACCGAAGAATTCGAAAACGGAGTATCCGCGCTTTCACAGTTCGTGTCTCTCCGCGCTCAGGCGGTGCGCAGCCAGTTGGCGGGCGACGGTACAGCCGTGGATACCGGCGACCTCAATCTTTCCGATATGGGATCGATGGGCGGCGGCAGAAGCATTCCGGGAATGTCCGGGGGCGACTCAGGAAAAGCCCCCCTCTCCGAGGGGGGTGGCGGCGAAGCCGACGGGGGAGTCGCGACCGCCCGGACAGCTTTTCCTTCAACGGTCAGTTCCCGGGGGCTTCCGGTACTGACGGCGAGCCGGTTTCGGTTCATACGCTGCGGGGGCCGGCGCCGACCGCCCGGACGGCTTCCCCTCCGACGGCCAGTTCCAGGATATGCCGGATTCCGGCACAAGGGGAGCCTCCTTCTCCGATGGCGGCGGCAGCGAAGCTGACGGGGAGAATCCCGTCCGTTCGCAGGATGCATCTCCGGAGGAACAAAGCGATAATACGGAAAAAGGGAACAGCGGCTCAAGACCGCAATTCCCCGGTTCCGGCGGAAATTTCGATCCTATGAACTCCGCGTCCGGCAAGAACTCCGAAACGACCTTCTGGTTATTGGTCGGCGTTTCCGTACTCGCTCTTGCGCTGGGATTGGTCGTGGCTATAAGAAAGAAATATTGATTATTGGAATACCATAAAGCCGGTCCGGTCGAACGAATTCGACCGGACCGGTTATGATCAGTCAATAAATCTTTTAAGCTGTCTGCTCCGCTGTCCGCTAGTTATTTATATGATGATGCGCAGGGAAGCAATCCTTCGTCAGACCCTCAAAGGTGTAGCCGTTTTCCTCGCCCCAGGTCAGGAAATCGTCGATAGCGTCGATCGTGAAGTCCTTGATGTCGTGGCAGAGCACCACGGGATATTCTACTCCCATCACGCCGCGTTTCATATTATCCAATACCACAGAAGTGCTTGTGGTGTCGCCCGCGTCGCCGGAGAGCACGTTCCAGTCAAAGTACTCGTAACCTCTTTCGTGGATCTCTTCCGCCAGTTGAGTCATGATGCCGGGATTGTAATTTGAAACCGTGTTGGAGCTGCCGCCCGGGAATCGGGATATTTCGGTGACGATACCCGTCTTTGCCTTGATCTCGGTCTGCATCTTTGTGAAATCGTCCCAAAACGCCTCGGAACTTCTGTAGATCTGATCGTAGTCGTGGGTATAGGAGTGGACGCCTATCGAGTGCCCGTCGTTCGCCTCTCGTGTGAGTATATCGGAGTACTGCGTATGCATATGAGTCACAAAGAATGTGACGTGTACTCCGGGATGAGCCGAGATTATATTCAGCAGCCGCTCCGTATAGGGACCTGGACCGTCGTCGAAGGTGATATATATGACCTTGTGGTCCGGAGTATAGTATGTCGTTTCTTCCGACGGGGACGTTTCCGGGGGCTCTGCGGGTTCGGTTGAGGGCATAGCCGCCGCAGCTGAAACAGCTTCTGAAAAAGGAACCGTCGTCGGGATCACAACATTGTCGGGAAGATCTATGATAAAGCCGCCGTGCGGCAAGGTATCTGCCGGTTTTACGCTTCCGCCGCCGCATGCTGCGAATACACTGAGGACTACGCACAGAAGCGCAATTAACGATATCTGCTTTTTCATTTCCGCGTTATCCCCCCCTTTAGTTGCAGTTCCGTTTCAGTATACGATAGGCACACAGAAATGTCTATAGGAAAATGTTTAAGATTTTGTAAACATTACTTTGTCGATCTCTGTATTGAGATCGTCCAGAGAGAATCCTCCGAACTTCATCCTCTTTGCCATATCGAATATCCCGGTTTTTATTATTTCCGAGACGGGCATTTTGTTTTTAAGAGCGTCGGATGCGGCGTCGGCAAGATGTATGATCGCACGCATCATTTCACGCTGCTTTGCAACCGGGACGCTCGCGTCCGCCGGGTCGAGGGCGTTTTGCTGCAAAAAACCGATACGTATCACGGCGGCGATCTCCAGAGTCAGCTTCTGCTCCTCAGGCAGCAGGTCGGCGCCGAGCAGTTTTACCACCTCGTTCAGCCGGTTCTCCTCAGACAGTATGGCAATGATCCGGCTTCGCATCCCGGCAAAATCGTCTCCGGCGCTTTTTGTGAACCATCCTTCAAGTTCGCCGGCGTATTCGGAATAGCTTTCGTTCCAGTTGACGGCGGGGTAGTGCCGTGCATAGGCGAGGCTTTTGTCCAGAGCCCAGAAACAGCGGGTGAAACGCTTCGTGTTTTGGGTGACCGGCTCGGAGAAATCCGCGCCGGCAGGCGATACCGCGCCTATGATCGTAACGGAGCCGGCGGAGCCGGAGAGAGCCTCAAAGTATCCCGCGCGCTCATAGAACGCGGCAAGCCGCGAGGGCAGGTAAGCAGGGTAACCCTCTTCAGCGGGCATCTCCTCCAGGCGTCCGGATATCTCGCGAAGGGCCTCTGCCCATCGGGACGTTGAGTCCGCCATTATCGCCGTATTGTAACCCATATCGCGGTAGTATTCCGCGAGGGTGATGCCGGTGTATATCGACGCTTCTCTGGCGGCGACGGGCATATTGGACGTGTTGGCGATAAGTATGGTTCGTTCTAAAAGCGGTCTGCCGGTGTTCGGATCGGTGAGCTCGGAAAACTCAGTCAGCGCCTGGGTCATCTCGTTGCCGCGCTCGCCGCAGCCCACGTAAACTATGATATCTGCGTCGGCGAATTTCGCGAGCTGGTGCTGCAGGACCGTTTTGCCGGTGCCGAAGCCGCCGGGTATGGCGGCGCTGCCGCCTTTCGCGATGGGGAACATCGTGTCGATGATCCTTTGCCCGGTGATGAGCGGCACGCTTACAGGCAGCCTTTTCCTGACGGGACGGGGGATCCTGACCGGCCATTTCTGCGCGAGGGATATATCGCGGACCTGACCGTCCTCGCTTTCTATACGGATTATCGTATCGTTCACACGGTAGGAGCCGTCGCCCCGGGACATAACGACTTTGCCCGAAACAGACGGCGGTATCATCGCCCTGTGGGTTATGGCTGCGGTTTCGGGGCATTCGGCGAATATCTGCCCGCCGGAGACAGTGTCGCCTTCGTTTACTCTGACTTTTACCTCCCAAAGCTTTTCTTCGTCTGCTGAGCCGGCGTTCTGCCCTTTCGGCAGATACGCGCCGGATTGCGCCGCGAGGACGCTCAGCGGCCGTCCTATACCGTCGTATATATTGCCCAGAAGTCCCGGAGCGAGAGTCACGGACATTGCCGCGCCGGTGGAAACCACCGCATCGCCCCGTCTGAGTCCGCCCGTGTCCTCGTATACCTGGATCACGGCGGCGTCCTCTGTTATCTTGATCACCTCGCCGATAAGCTGTTCGCTTCCGACAAGACAGGATTCGGACATTTCAAGCCCGGTCCTGCCGCTGACCGTCACGACGGGACCGTTTATTCCGAATATCCTGTATAAGATTTGAGTGCCGGGTTTTAAGTGTTGAGAATATGATTCTGAGTTCTTTGTTCCTGATTCTGAGTTTTCTGTAATCGGAGATCCGTCCGGTCTGATCTCATTGAACTCGGAACTTGGAGCTTGGAGCCTGGAACTTAATCCCGAAATCTCTCTCCAGTATCCGCGCTGACTGTCAGCCGCCGAGTCGAGAGTGTCGTCAAATATCAGGCGGGCTTCCGCCGATTCGCCCCTTATGCCGCCTGCTTTGATATCGTCCGCTGTCTTTACCGTTATCCTGTCGGACAGTACCTTTATTTGCGGAACAAGTCCGCTGTCCTGTTCCCTGACGTAAATGACAAGAGGATCATCCCCGCAAAGACCGAGCATCTTTTTTGCCGATTCAACGACAAATTTTCCGTATTCCGGGGAGAGCGTGAAAGCGCTGAGCTTTTTTTTGACAGCGTCAAACACATGCTCTTCCAGAGCGGCTTCCGCGGCGGCAAGCTGCCGCCTCTCCTCCGCGGCGCGCTCGTATTCCGCTCTGCCTCCCGCCGCGAGGTAAAGTTTACGCTGTTTCGCCATGTGCGCGTCGTACAGCGCCTGCGCTTTTTCGCGCGATTCTTTCTCCCTGTCGGCGAGATATGCCGCAAGGCCGCGGTCTATGTCGCCTCGCTCCGTGCCGGAGGTCAGCTCTATCGCCCGGAGAAACTCTGTGTCACGGGTGGTGGACATCGCAGTTTGTCCTTCCTTTCTGTTATTCAGCAGGGGAAACGGTATCGTTAATGTGCAATGTGCAGTGTGCAATGTGCAATTGCGTTTCAGATTCACAAGCGTCAGCTTTCTGCCGCCACGATAGAATGATGCCGCTGAGAACGGTCATTATATTCTTGACCGGTTATCATTGATTACAAATTCTTCCGGGGCGGAGAAAACTCAACCGCATTGAAATAAGTAACGGCGCAATTGCACATTGCACATTGCTAATTGCACATTGTTCTTCAATTGTCGTCTATTCGTACCACGACCGGCAGCAAAACGCCCGCCTCCGCTTCCCTGATAAGCGCGGCGTTGGCGTCATACAGCTTCCGTGTTATAAAAACGGCGGCTGTGTTTTCATCCGCAAGAGCGGTTTTCAGCGCCGATTCCAGCTCTGCCGGCAATGCGGCTACGGTGCATTCCATGCCGCCGAGGCGAAAGCCCTGAGCGGCGGAAGCGTTGTCCGTAATGACCCGAAGGATCATATAGTGTTCAGAATAAGGATCGAGATGACCACGCCGTAAAGGGCGATGGACTCGCCAAGAGCAACGAATATCAGCGATTTGCCGAAGGAAGACGCGTTTTCGCTCGCAGCGGCGATAGCGGCAGGCGCACCTGCGGCGACGGCTATACCTCCGCCGATGCCGGCAAGTGAGGTGACGAGCGCCGCGGCTATGAGCCCCAGGCCCTTATCGGTTATGCCGCCGGAGCCGGCGTCGGCGGTTTCAGCCGTTTCAGCGGTCTCCGTATCGGCAAGTTCCGCGGCGTCGGTCGCTCCGGCAAAGAGCGCCAGTCCGGAGACAAGAACCAGAGCTGCGAAAAACACGGCGGCGTTCCTGACGAGGATCCTTCGTCTGCTGCCTCCGGCAAGCGCGGCTTTCACGCCGGTGTAGGTAACGACCGATAAGGCGGCGACGGGAATGATGACCAAAAGAGCGTAGATTATTATTTTCATGTTTTCTTCCTTTCTGTTTTTCAGTTGAGAAAACGGTATCGTTAATTAGCAATGTGCAATGTGCAATGTGCAATGTGTAATTGCGCCACTGCTTACTTCGACGGTTGAGTTTTCTCCGCCCCGAAAGAATGTGTAAACTGTTCAGGCAGCAGGGATATCTCAACCGTTCTCAGTTGCATAATTCTGCCGGGGCGGCAGCAAGCTGACACTTCTGAAATCTGAAACGCAATTGCACATTGCACATTGCTAATTGCAAATTATTCAAAGTCGTTATGCTGCCCGGACGGCGGCTATCCGATTTTCGTCGAAATCGATTCAAACTCTTTTCCTCCGCCGGTATAGCAGCGGGAGAACATTTCGTAATATTCCAGTCGGAGCGCCTGTATACCCGAAAGCAGCCCCTCAAGCGCGATGACGAGTATATTGCCCAGTATGATCACGAATACATTGCGGCTCTCTCCCGCAAGGGAGAACACGACCATCATCATTCCGGCGTGCACCAGCACGAAAGCGCCGACGCGCAGGAACGAAACGGTGTTGGAGAAGTAGGACAGGACGTATTCGATCAGCTCGAAAAAGTTCTGCATTATAAAATCGGAAACGCTGCCGTGTATTCTGAATTCGCGCCTGTCGATCAATCCGATGATCCATTCCTGAAGGAACAGTATCACCGCGCAAACAGCCATGACAGGGATCGCGATCCTGCCGGGAATGAGCGTTTTTTTCGCCATGAAGTCATAAACGAGGCTGACGCCGCATACGTACAGCGCGAGTCCTGCGACGCCGTTTGTGCCGAAGACCGCAGCGCCGAAACGCCGTTCCCTTAACGCGGTAAATATATTAAGCAATATCGAGAGACAAACGAGCGCTATGCCCGTGAATATCGCGAACACCAGCACGCCGTTTATGCTCTCCATGACGGACACCGGTTTGCCCGCCATCCCGACGGCGTGATAAAGCGGGTCGAGGAGCTCCTCGTAGCCGAATACCGAGCCGAACACCAGGCCGCCGACCATGGATGCCGCTCCGCATGGGATGAGTATCTTGCCCAGCGCCATTTTTTTCTTCAGCCACATGAATACCCCGATCAGAATCAGCACCGCGCCCTGACCAAGGTCGCCGAACATCGTACCGAACAGCAGGGTGTAAGTCACTGCGACGAAGGGGGTGATATCCACGGAGCCGTAGGAGGGCATGCCGTACATCCCGACAAAGTACTCATAGGGGGAGAAAAGCCTGAGATTCCTGAGGCGGGTCGGAGGGGTCGCGGCGGGATTCGCCGCGGCGGCGTCTTCGGAGGCGTCGAAGCCGCCGAAGGTCTCGAGCAGCTTTGTCATCTCGCGCTTGTCCGCTTTCGGCACGTTGCCGGCAAAGATGAATCTGTCGTTTTTCTTCCGGACGGAACCGCGCGCGTTCCACAGTTTCTGCAGATCGAGCAGTATGGAATAGGACATCAGTATATTGTGCTCGTTAGCGTTCCAGAAATCCGAAAGCGAAGAGCTGCGTTCGTCCAGGGCTTTCAGTTCCTCTTCAAGACGGGCGATAGCCTCACGCGGGGTACCGGTGATCCCCGAGAAATCATATTTCTTGAAATACAACGCGTCAAACCGGTCTGCGACGGCCTCCGCCTTGTCGGTAAGCGCTGCCCATATACACCAGCTTGTGCGGTCGTCAGAGGAATAAATCTCAAATTCAAATTCCCTGTTGTCGTTCGCGAGGATCTCCTCTGCCGCTTTGCGCGGCAGACGTCCGAAAGCGGCTTTTATGTATTTGGTCCCGGTAACGTCCTCTATATTCACGCCCAGCGCCAGGAAGTGCGAAAGACGGCTGATCTTTTTCTTCAGCTCGCGCCTCTCATCGTGGATGCTGCGGCGTTCGTTGGCGTGAACGCGGATCTCTCCCCTGAGAGCGGGAGGGATGAGCTCTTCTCCGGATCTGCCTATGCCGCCGCCGCCCAGGTAAGCCGAGAACTGTTCTGTATATTCCGGCGTCAGATCGCGTTCGGTCCCGAGGATATTGAAAAGCTTTCCGGAACCGAGGTCCGCATTTGTCTCGCGGGCGAGGTATTCTATGTCGTTTATGTTTTCCTCGAACGGGAACGGTTCGGCCGCGTTCGCTTTCGCGATCTCTTCCGGTTTCCGGATGAAATATTCAACACCGGTTTCGTTCTTGAGGATATCGGTTACGTCTTTTTTTGTTTTTGCTCTTATCCAGCCGACGATATGGAACAAACCGTCCTTCACCGCGGCGTAAGATCGCAGTTTCCATATGCGCTCCAGGTCGAGCAGCATGGACAGATCGCGTGTAAGTGAGCGTCTGTTGTCGGACCAGAATTCCGTTATGCTCTCGCGCTCCCGTTTTATATCGGCAAGCCGTCGGCTGTCGGCGGCGATGGTCTTGTTTATCGCTTCGGGGGAAGACGGCAGGGGGAACCTTTCAAAACCCAGCGTGTCAAACACGGCGCGCGCTTCCGCTGCGTTTTCATCGGAGGCGCACCGTATGCCCCAGACGCGGCTCTCGTCCCGGGCGAAAGCCTTGAAAAAGAACTTGTCCTCGGCGTTCAGAAGATACAGCTTTACCGCAGAGTCCTTGGGCATCAGGCCGAACGTCGCGGACATGTTCTCGCGTTTTTTTATGGTTTTGAGCTCGCGTCTGACAGCTGCGATATCTATATCCAGCGCTGAAAAGTGCGTCGACAGATCCAGTGAATGGTTCAGTTCTGCCGTAGACGTGTCCAGGGCGGAGATTTTTTTGATATATTCGTCAAGACGGGGCTTTAAGCCTGACAGGAACACGTTGATATCGTTCTGGTCAAAATTGTCCTCCGCGTCTTCCAGACACTTGTGGAGAGCCCTGACATATTCGTCGGAAGCCTCTTTGCCGGCGGTGAGGGCGCTCGTAAGCTCCCTGTCGTCTATCGGGTCGCCGGCTGCATCGGATATTGCGCGGATGCTCTCTGTCACGGCCGTGAAAGGTGATTCGCCGCTCACGGGAATATAGCCTTCCGCCCTGCCGAGCGCATCTGCGGCGTTCTCCAGGTGGATATCCGCTCCGAGACACAGCCGCAGCAGGATGTTGCCGAGCTTGTCCATGGGTCCCGCGACCCTTAAAAGCAGCATTTTCTCAATCATGGTTTTCAGTCCAAAATTACATGTTATCGGCGCGCGCGGCTCTGCGCGCTTATGTTTTTTATTCCTTGCTGTCCAGACAACCGACGATCCTTCTGATCTCCGTGTTCTTCGAGAGTATATATGCGAAAACGAGTTCGTCGGGATCGAAAGAATAGATCAGAGTTCTGTCAAGGATCTTTGCCAGGGCGGCGTCGGCGGCTGTCTCGACGTCCGAGGTGTCGAGCTGTGAGTAGTCCGTGCCCGCCAGTATTTCGGGGAGACGTGACGGATCGTCAAGATCGGCAAGAGCGGCAAGTTTGCTGTCTGTCAGGGTAGTTATCACCGGAGATGAGAGGGCGATCCTTGCTTCCCTCGGAACATCGAAGCGCGCGGCCCTTGCGAAGTGCTTTATCAGCGTCAGATCACTCTCTGCGGCGCGCAGACGGAACAGTCCGGTCTTCCTGAAAGAGGCGGATGGGATATCCATCCCGCGTCTGCGTCCTCCGGACACCTCTAAAAATCTGATATCCGCCCCGTGTGTAAGGCCTGCTTCCACGCGTATGATATCGCCGGTCCGGGTATATTCCGTCAGGACGTTCGTCAGAAGTTCTTTGTACCGCGTACCCTCGGCGCTTTTCATCAACCCGGCAAGATCATGCGCGCCGGCAGTTTCCAGCAGGTTCAGGCGGGAGAGCTTCTCATACCCGGCGCTGAAGGAGATGGTGAAGTCGTGTGTGCCGGCATGCAGAGCGGCTATCGCGTCGCTCAGTCCTTCGACATCTGTACGGAAAATGAAGTAATCCGTAAAATCATGTCCCGCCGCGCGGGAGTAACGGCTTATTTTTGCGATATCCTCGTAGAGTCCGGATCTCAGTTCCTCGCCGATCGACTGGGGATTTGCCGAAGGCCCCACACGGTCTTTGTAAGCCGGCATATTGTTGAGGATTGCCGCGGCGGAGAGGATAGACGCCGCGCCTGACAGCTTTTCAAAATCTGCCTCGCTGAGGCGTTTTGCCCGGAGGGATCTGACGAGCGCGACAACGCTCATGGTCGCTGATTTCATAAGCCGGTCACGATCCTGTCGTATATTTCATCGGCCCAATGATCGAGGTTTTCTTTTTCAAGGGCCGCGATCCTTTCGATTTTTACAGTGGTTTCCGAGGGAACGCCGTCGACACGTCTCTGTTCCCGTATCGCTTCCCGACGTTCTGCGGCCGCGTCGCGCTCCGCCCGCCGCAGAGCGTTTTCCATGGCGCGTTTCTCTGCCTCATCAGCCTCGCGCACTGCGTCGGCATAGCGGCTTCTGGCGTCTGCGGCCAGCTCCCGGGCACGCTTGTCGGCAATGAAGATGTCTTCAAATCTCATAGCTCTATCCCCCAGAGCTTCGCTGCGTTCCTCCACAGTATCAGCTCTTTTTCATTATCGTCAAGGCCTATGCGGTCGAAACGCTCAAGCTCTTCCGAAGGGTCCCACATCGGGTAATCCGTGGCGAACAGCACTCTTGACGCTCCGTAGCGGCGGATTATATCGCGCGCCGTCTCAGGCTCTATCGCGTAAAGAGACGAGGAACAGTCCACGTACAGATTGGGATATCCCGCGAGCTCCCGGGAGGAATCCTCCCACAGGCTCCAGCCTCCGAAATGAGCGCCGATCACGGTAAGGCCCGTGTAGGTCTCAAGTGTCGGTTTCAGGCGGTTCGTGTTTGACAGATCGTAACGGAAATCGCCGGTGTGCAGCAGAACGGGCAGCCTCAGTTTCTCGCAGTATTCGTATATTTTCAGGCAGCGGTAGTCGTCTATCTTGAAGCCCTGCACGTCATGATGCAGCTTTACGCCTTTAAGTCCCAGGGAGATAAGGTCGTCGATATCCTCTTTCATCGTCGGGCTGTCCGGATGCAGGGTGCCCAGGCCTGTGAATTTTCCACCGCTTTGCTCAACTATCCCCGCAATGAAGCGGTTTATGGACCTGACCTGCGACACGGCCGTCGCGACGGAAAAAACGATCGATCTGTCTATGCCGGCTTTTTCGCTGCGCCGCAGATAGTCGCTCACCGTACCCTCGCCGGACATCGGCAGGTCGTAAAAATCCCCTATACCTTTGACGGCCTTCGCGGCGATTTTGTCGGGGTAGATGTGGCAGTGGCAGTCAATGATGTGCATGGTATCGCCTCCGGTAGGGGTATCGGTGAGGAGTGTGGAGAGTGGAGTGAGGAGTTTGGAGTTTTTCTGACGGTTGGAATACTTCTGTTCAACGTAAACCTCTTCGCTGATTTGTTTTGTTCCTCATGAACAACTCCACTCTCCACTCTCAAAACAGTATACTCCCGTATGATTTGATTTTCAAGTATAATGATACAATTTGTACCTTGAGAAATTTTCGTGTATGTATTAAAATGAACTCAGCGAGGGGGAGATGACGTGCTGAACGAAAAGCTTGCGCGGCTTAGATCGGACGCCGGAATGACCCAGGAGCAGCTTGCCGAAAAGATGTACGTTTCACGAGAGCTTGTCTCCAAATGGGAGCGCGGCTCAAGGAAGCCTGACATCAACGCGGTCAGAAGGCTCGCGGCGCTCTACGGACTGGAGCTCGAATACCTGCTTGAGGATGAGAATGACCTTATCCTGGAGCTGGAGGGCTGTTTGCCCGCGTCCGGTGCGGTTTCCGCCGACGATCTGCCCGGAATGCTCGATCTGTTCCTGAAGACCCTTTCGGCGAGGGACAGGGGAGTGTTCGTCAGGCGGTATTATTATTTGGAAACGACTTCGGATATAGCCGGAGCGTTCGATATAAAAGAAAACTATACCCGCACGCTGCTCGCCCGGACACGAAAGAAATTCACAAAATATCTTAAGGAGGCGGTACGATGAACGGAACAGATATTCTCTCGGCTTTTGCCGATATAAACGAAGCAGACGTTACGTCCGCCCTTGATAACGAAAATATCCGCCGCGAATTCCGGCGTGCGAAAAAACGGAAGATCGAACTCACCGTTTCGGCTTGTCTCTGTCTTGTTGCCGTAACGGTCACAGCCGTTGCGGTATGGAATACCCGCATCGGCAGGGCGAAGACAGGCGCCGCCTCGGGCGCCGTGATCGCAGAGGTCGCGCCGGAGCCCGGGACCGAGCCTGCCGCCGCCGGCGAGACCGTCATGGCGGGCGGTACGGTCACTCCCGCCGCTCCGGTTCCCGCGGAAGGCGCGACGGCGGTCACTCCCGCAGAAACGGTTCCGCAGGGTATGGCCGAAACCACTGTAGCTTACACTCAGGGGTATTCTCCGGACGAACCGAAAACAGCAACCGTGACCCGGCCTGCCGCGTCAGAGAGAGCGCAGGTCGCCGAAACGGCGACGTCTGTTCCCGCGACAGTGAATATTCCCGCGAGAGTGACTGTTCCCGCGACAGCGGCTGATCCGGAATACGAAGACGGATATGCCGGATTACCGAACGTCGCCTCCGCTTCCGGCGGAATAAATATCCCCGTGATACCGCAGAACACGGGAGTTATCGAGACGGGAGAGAGGATAAGCGACGCCGAAGCCGCGGAATATTTCCGGAACGACAGGTCCGTTTTAAACTCTCTTTCCGCGAGCGGAGTTCCCGTGGATAACGCGGTCATATCCTCGAAGGGCTATTCTCACGTCTGCTATACCGGAGCCGAAAACGAACATCCGGAGGTCAGACAGAATTTCCGCGACTATCTTGTGTATTCGGAGGGGCGGCTCGTCTCGATAATCACTCTCTATAAAGAAAACGGGAAGATCTACGCAACTCCGGCGTTCGGCGCCGCGTGGTTCGACGACTACAACGATTTCCTCAACGCCCACAAGGGGCAGAGGCTGCTCTACGTCTACGCCGGCGGGACCGAACTGATATTCACTCCGGACGGCAAGGCGTACTCCACTCTCGGTTATACCAACCTGAATGATTATACCGGCGGCAGGACCGATCTTTATCAGCTGTTCTATCATCCGGACGCGGTTTTCGTTCCGTGAGAACTGTCAGTCGTCATCGGCAGCGCGGCTGCCTGCAGCCGCGTTGAACCCGCTCACCTCGTGCCGTCAGCGGGCACAACGCGCGTGTGGGCACGCGCGGTACAAATTAAGGAGGTACTTATATGAAAAAGATGATTCCTGTTTTGTTCGCGCTGACTGTTGCTGTTTTATTTTCCGCCTGCGGGCAGAAAACCGCCGATAGTGAAAAAACCTCATTGAAAGGTGATGCGTACGGGGCGGGCGGCGCGCTTTCCTTGTCGGAGATCGACTCAATGACAGATAAAGAAAAAGACGCGTCCGTGGATTGTTCCCCCGGCACATCGGCAGGGGCGGATGAAGCAGAAACCGCGACTGCTGTTCCCGTGGTTTGCGAAGGGGGCCCCACCACCGGCGTATATCTGCCGGAAGCGGACGTATACGTCGGGCGGTTCGAGCAGGATTCCCTCGGCGCCAGACTGTCCGCCGCCGACGCGGAAAAAGTCTGCGGGATCATCGGAAAATATAAGATGGATCAGTTTTCCTGGGATAATATAAGCGACTATACCATTGTCGTGAACGGCGTGTATTACTCCTATGACAGCTCGGGCGGGATCGTTACAAAAGACGATACTCACGCCGATATGCTCTCCGAATTCGACCGCAAAGAATTTAACAGAATCATAGGCGTGAAAGCTGAAAGATGCGGAAACGACGAAACGCTCGCGTCCGACGCCGATACGGTGACCGATACGTTCATTGTCGAAAGGGCCGCAGGCACTCATCTGGAACTGCGCAAAGCGGACGGCGGCGATACGGCTCTTTACTCCTGCGATTACGGCAGGCTTGCCGGTGCGGATGAAATGAAGTTCAGCGAGGGTGATCAGGTCGTTGTCCGTTATGACCGGGAAGTAATGGAGACGTGGCCCGTTCAGATGACCGTAAGAGAAATATATCCTGCGGAGTGGAATTGAGATAAAATGAGGTGATATCATGAAACGTTTTGTTTGTCTGGTTTTGTCAATAACTCTTGCATTTTGCCTGCTTTTATGCTCCTGCGGCGATTCACGCTTTGATGATCTTGTATCCGCAGAAGCATACTGCGGTTATTACAACGCTGAAGACGGAGCTTTGTATACCGATTCGCTGAATCACGCGGAGCCGTATTCATTCAGTGATGAAATTCTCAGACTGCCGCTTTTTAAGTTCGGTTCGGAAACGGAGCTTAATGATTTCAGGGAAAAATTCTATGACGATTTTCAGTCCTACGGGGAGTCATCGGAATCGTGGCGCAGGGACGAATCGTTTGTGACGAAAATAAAAAAATACGACGCGGCGTGGTTTGAGAATAATTCTCTGCTGCTCCTGTATGTAAAAGCATCGAGCAGCGGCGACAGATTTGAACTTGATTCTGCTGCCGCGGAAGACGGAAAACTGACCCTGTATGTGAGAAATATTCAGCTCGGTTCGACGGCCGATATGTCCGG